>QKEH01000133.1 GCA_003252385.1 Bacteroidota bacterium
GAAATCTTCGACTATATGGAAATGGGCGATGAGTTGGTGAACGAACCTTTTCAACGCCTGATTAAGGAAGAAAAACTTACCTCATGGAATCACAGGGGTTTCTGGGCCAGTATGGATACCTACAAGGACAAACAAACCCTCGATGAAGCCTATGCCAAAGGCAACGCCCCCTGGGAAGTTTGGAATGAGAACGGAATTAAGTAATCCGTAAGAACTGGCTTTTCGCAGTGGCGCGAGTACATCGTTACTATCGGAACAGCCTGCCAGGATTCTTACTCAAGCAATAACTACTATGCTAGGATTTAATTTTGCAAACGATAAGCCCCTCAACATATTGGCGCTGGGAGCGCACTGCGATGACATTGAACTTGGAGCAGGAGGGACGCTGTTAAAGATATTCGACAACTACCAAATAGGTACCGTTAAGTGGGTCATTTTTGCATCCAATGAGCTGCGAAAAAAGGAAGCCACGGCTAGTGCCAAAATGTTTCTGGAGGGAATTCCGAATGCTGAAATCATCATCCACTCGTACCGCGATGGTTTTCTGCCTTACCTTGCCACAGAAGTAAAAGAAGCTTTTGAAGCCATTAAACAGGGTTTTGTTCCCGATGTGGTTTTTACCCACTACCGGAACGACCGGCACCAGGATCATCGCCTCGTAAGCGACCTGGCCTGGAATACCTGGCGCAACAACCTGATACTGGAGTACGAAATACCCAAGTACGACGGCGATATGGGCATTCCCAATGTGTTTGTGCCTATCGAGGGAAAATACATTGAGAGAAGGAATAAAATTCTTTGGGATGCTTTTCAATCGCAGCGCGAAAAGCACTGGTTCGACAACGAAACCTTCAACGCACTTCCCCGTTTGCGGGGAATGGAGTCGGCTACTACGTATGCCGAAGCATTTTATGGAAGGAAGATTATTTTGTAAGTAAAAGTTAATAGCTCAATACAATAAGCCGGCGTAACTGCCGGCTTTTTTTATGGATGAATTTTTCGTGTTCGTCAAACCTCTGGGGTGTTTGTTTAACTTTTCATTTAACTTGACGTGTATATTTTTGGTACTTAATACCATGAAACTACTACACCGCTGGCTGGTTGCACTACTATTATTCGGGTGGTTTTCAATTCCGGGAATGGCGTCTGTCGATACCTTAAGGGGTACGTATGATGCCTATATTTCATCTGCGGACACCCTAATTATTGCAGGAAATGTGACGGTGAATGATCTGAACATTGCAGCAGGAACTCGTGTCATGTATCAGGGTAATTATACCCTAAGTGCCTATGAAATGTATGCGGTAGGTGCTATCAACGATAGTATTCATTTTACGGTTTACCCTGGCGATTCGGATACGGTTAACTGCCGCCTACTCACTTCTATTAATCGAGGGTACCCTTGTGGAGTTTATTCTGCATGTCCCATTGGAAACGCCGGGTATTGCACATTTACGGGTTTAACAGAAGTTACCCTGCATGCTTACGATTCTCGTTTTAGCAATTGTCAGATACTTAATGTATCCACCATAGATAATTGCAGTTTTCTGGATAATGATTCTTTAGCCATCTACGATTATATTCAGAACTCAACCGTTAAAAATACACAGCAATTTCAGTTATATCCCATAGCACATGGCAGAGGTGGTGCATTTATGTTTATCTATAACTGTCTTTTTGAAAATAATCATGCCACACTCCATTCCGGAGCAACAGGAACTACTATTGCCAATAACCTATTTCGGAATAACACCGCCACCCCGGTATTAATTGATTATGGGTATTTGCATTCGAGCAGTATCCGTAACAATGTTTTTTATAATAACCGGTCAGCTACGGGGGCAGGTGCTGTGCAAGTAAATGGCGCCTCAAACGTTTGGGATTTAATGATTTTTAATAATACCTTTTATGCAAACGAAGGTACAAGCGCTCATTCCGTTCACCTTGAGACAGCCAATTCAAAGCGTTTTTACAATAATATCTTTTGGTCGGCATCGGAGAATGCATTACCCGAAGTGAAAATAGATACCTGCTGGGATACGTATACCAACTATCAGGTGTTTGAGAATAATTTGGTATACGGAGGTGTTGGCCGGGTTGAACTGGCTTTTGGTTACTCCATGGATAGCACAGCAGTGTATAACTTCAACCCACATTTTGTCGATTCTATTGACGGGAAGAATCTCCAATTGAGTTTTCGGTCAGAAGCTATTGATGCCGGTTTTGACAGTGTGTACTCACATCCACCACCGCTGAATATGTTAACGTATAATGATTTAAGTGGGAATAGCCGTGTTTTTGGAAGGCACGTCGATTTAGGAGCCTACGAATACTATCCGCAACACAATCTGCAATTTACCTATGTCACACCCGATACCGGTATCTGCGAAAATGATTCGGTGATGTTAAAGGCCTTTTCTCTGGATCGGTTTATGTATTCCTGGTACCGCAATGGAGAATTACTGGAAGCCACGCTTGGTGATACTTGTCTTATTCCCCTTGTTTCGGATGCTGACACGGGCAGCTACCAGGTATGTATCTCGGATGGGGATACAACGCATTGCAGCGATCCCTTCCGGGTGGCCTATGTCCCCGTTCCGGTAATTGCCGAACAGCCGGGTAGTATTGGTGTTTGTGCTGGTGATTCATTGGTTCTCTCAATAAATGTGCTTAGCAACGTGCCTGTAGATATTACCTGGCATTCTTTATCGGGGCTATCTTCTTTCGCAAATGGAACCGAATGGGTAGTACCTGAAGTTTTACATAGTGATTCACTCTTTGCTCAACTAAATTACCAATGTGGAACTGTGCTAAGTGATACCGCCATAGTTAATGTCTATCCTTTACCTGAGCCTAATCTGGGGGTCGATACGGCACTGGCCTATAGCGAAAGCATCACCCTAAACCCGGGAAGTTTTGCAGAGGTACTATGGAGTACCGGCGAGACTACTTCAGAAATTACATTGGACTCATCGCAAATGGTGTGGGTACAGGTAGCCAACGCATGGGGATGTTCGGGAAGCGACACCGTTTTGGTTTCAAAGAATCCCAATCTGCTTCAATCCTCATATTCCGAGAATGGTTTTGCCGCCTACCCCAATCCGGTACATGGCAGTCTATACCTCACCGTGCCCAATGGAACTCCTGTTCCTTGCCCGGTGAAGCTGTATTCCGCCGCCGGGGTTCTGATAGACCATTTCCTGCTAATGCATACAGGGACCAACGCTGTAGAATCCGTTTCGCATTGCGATCCGGGGGTTTACTACTTGGAAATAGCTGCCGGGGAGCTGCGGCATAGTACACAAATTGTGGTGTACTAGCAGGGCTCCTCTTGGGTCTTTCGCATTGGAATCTGGCACAGCCGATATGACTTCAAAAACTTGTTATTGGTTATAGTCTGAAAATTGTTTCCTCTGAGGGATTTCCTCAGAGGAATTTTTTTTCGTCGTGTTTACAGGTTAAGGTTTTATATGCACTTATGGGACTCAGCCCGATACAATCCCCAGGCGGTATGGGTGCATTCTGATGCTAATTTGGTGTGCTTCGCTTTACATTTTGCCTCCCTTTGCCCAACCAACCCGTTGACGTTAGATGCTATTTATAACAAGCTAGAACCTGGCTGCTGCGTTAGGGTAGGTGGCATATTCATGTCTTGCCGTTTTTTATGTATTTTGGGGCAGGGACAACTTTGGTGAAAGAGGTGTTGGATCGCCGGTTGTTCTGAGCGGATTCAGGTGGGAAACGTTCGTGTTGGACCTGTTACTTGTTTTTCTGGCAACAGGTATGTAAGGCCGAAAACAGTTCTTCCTTCCGTATGGGTTTTTTAATATAATGGTTAAACCCATGATCGGTGAGCTTTTTTCGGTCGCTGTCCAGGGCGAAGGCTGTTTGTGCAATAATGCATTGGTGGGGAGCCATTTTCCGTATTTCGGTAAGGGCATCCATTCCGTTCATTACCGGCATTTTGATGTCCATCAGAACGATATCGAAAATTTTGCCTTTTACAAACAGTTTAACTGCTTCGAGTCCATTGTTTGCCCGGGTAAGTTGGCATCCGGTTCCACCAAGTATCCGTTCGAGGAGTTCGGCATTTGCCGATTCATCTTCTACAATAAGCAGGCTTAAATTTCTCAGAAACCTGGGGTCTGTTCTTTGTTTCGGAGCTCCCTCGGTTTCGCCGGTATCCTTTTGGGGAAGGGTTAACGGAATGCGTAGGATGAATTCCGAACCTTTTCCCACTTCCGATTGCACCGAAAGTTGGCACCCCAGTATTTCGGCGAGTTTATGCGAAATGGACAGGCCCAGTCCAACACCGGGGTAGAGGATGGTAGGATCGTTGTCAATTTTACGAAAACGTTCAAAAATCCGGTTTCGGTCTTTTTCCGGGATGCCATTGCCCGTATCCCGAACCGAAAGTAGTACCTCTCTCGGGTTGGCAGCGTCAATTCGCGTACCAAGTACAATTTCGCCCTGGTGGGTAAACTTCATGGCATTGCTGAGCAGGTTGGTTACAATTTGGTTGATACGGAATAAATCGGATACGATCTGAATATTTTCTTCGTTCAGTGCATTGTTCAGCCGGAGTTTTACTTTCTCGTTTTTAGCATTGATCCGTGCTGTATGGAAGCAATCCTCCAGCAGGGTATTAAGGCTAAATGGAGCCAGATTGACATGGAGCTGATTGGCTTCAATGAGGCTTATAGCCAGGATGTCATCGATCAATACCAACAACTTTTCCGAGTTTTGTTTGATCAGGTTGAGGAATCTTTGTCGTTTGTCGTGAGGCATTTCTTCCTCAGCCAGTAACGAGGAGAATCCGACCACTGCATTCATGGGGGTTCTGATTTCGTGCGACATGTTGGCTAAAAAGGCCGATTTTAATTGGTCGGATTCTTCGGCCCGTTCTTTAGCATGTTGTAATTCCAGGGTACGTTCCTGCACTTTATCTTCCAGGTTGGCTTTGTGAGCCAGCAACTCCTGATGCTTATTCTGTAGTTCTTCCTTTTGTGCTACCAACTCTTCTTTGCTTTCTTCCAGTTGGGAATTCATTTCAATCAACTCGTTGGTACGCTCGTAGACCATCTTTTCCAGTTGCTGTTTCTGTTTCTCAACCCGATGTATTTTCAGGTTGTACACCACCATGATCAGCGAAACGGTGATCAGGGTAGCCAGGACCCGAAACCATAACGTTTGCCAGAAGGGCGGGAGTATGGTTATTTCGAGTGTTCTGGGTTTGTAATTCCAATAACCATCGCAGTTGGAAGCCATCACTTTGAAGATGTACTTTCCCGGATCCAGATTGGTGTATTTGGCAAAGGTGACACCCGTCTGTGCCTTAATCCAATTTTTATCGTATCCAACCAGTTGATATTGATATTGATTAGATAACGGCTTAGCATAATGTAAGGCCGCAAAGTGGATGGTGAACTCATTTTCGGTATGTGGCAAAACCAGCTGATGAGTGGTATTGAGCGATTGTTTTAAAACGATGCGGCCACGTATGGTGTCCATAATTCCTACCGGGTTATCGTGAAGATATAGGGAATTCAGTACTATGGTAGGAGGAATTGTGTCCGCCGAAATCCGATCGGGATAGAAGGCCGTGAAACCGTTGGAACCTCCAAAAAGTATTTCCCCATCGCGCAATTTGCATCCTGCCATTTCCGAAAATTCATAGCCTTGCAGTCCATCGCCCGGGTAATAGTTATGAAACTCCTTCCGGACGGGTTCCAGTCGGCTCAGTCCGTGGTTGGTGCTGATCCATAAAAAACCCTGATCGTCTTCCACAATGGCCTTTACCGTATTATTGGCCAGGCCCTCATCTGTAGTAAGGTTTACAAAGTAACCATTGTTCCAGGAACTGCCTTCGTGGTATTGGAAAATACCGCCTCCCATAGTGCCAATCCAGATCGTGTGTTCATGGGTTTCAATGATTGGAAGAATGTAATTGTTGCTTAAACTGCTGTCGGATATTGGGTTATAGTTGAAGTGAAAGAAATCGGGGAGCAGGCTTTGTTTCTCATCCTGGTTTAGCATCATGAGTCCGTCAGAGGAGCCAATCCACAGTCGGCCTTGCGAGTCCTCCATCAGGCTGCGTATGGTATTGGAACCTAAATTACTGTTGGTTATGTTGAAGTCGTCCACCCGGTAGCCATTCTGAGTTCTGATGGCACGGTAGAGTCCCCCATTATAGGATCCCAACCAAATCGAGCCAAATTCATCCTGAAGAAGGGTGATAATCATGCCTCTGGGGATGGGTATGTAGGACGGAATAAGGTCCCAATTGTTCTTCGAAACGGTTGGTTTTAGGCAAATCATTCTTGACTTATAGCCTGTCCCTGCCCATATTTCGGAATTTTGCGTTTTAACTTCAATAATGTTAAATACTACATTTTGTTCGTTGGGCAGGGTGGTGTAGTAACTCTCGAAGCCATACTGATACTGCTTCGCTTTTTTTGCAGGCAGAAAATTTAAACCACCTCCATCGGTTCCTATCCAAAGGTTTTGTTGGGAGTCCTCAAAAATGGAAAATACTTTATTGGTGGACAGACTACCTGGTAGACTGCTTGCATTATAGCTGCGAAACTGTCCGCTTTTAGGGTTGTATCGATTTATGCCGCCATTGGTGCCAATCCAAAGGACACCGGTGTGGTCGGTGGCCAGCGAGAGAACCATGGAACCGCATAAATTGCTCGATTCCTGACCCTGGATGAAATGTTCGGCTAGCACAAAGCAAGACTTGCGTTTCGGAAAATATCCGAAAAGAAACAAACCGTTTTGTCCTCCGGCCCATATCAGGCTGTCCTGCGTTACTTCCAGGGCACGAATCAGGCCACAGGGGTAGATTTCTAGCGATTGAGGCGCGCTCTTCTTAACCCGGATAATCCCTTCCACTGAACCAATCAGGTAGGCAGTACCCGCATCCCGAATAACCCGAATATCGGTTAACGGAGGCATCTGATCCAGAAATGGTGTAAGCCAGACACTATCCCGGGTACTATGGACTTGGTTAAAACCGGTACGATGTATAGCCAATAGATTTCCATCCTTATCTTGATAAAAGCTGCGGTACGCATATTCATTGTCCCTTCCGGGCGGGGTGGGGGGAGGGGGTATTTTTCGAACCCGGTAGCTGCCGGAGGCATTCTTCTCAAAACAATCAATACCGGAGTAGGTGGTTACGAATATTCTTCCATCCGGTGCACAAAACAGGTCGAAGGTAACGTTGCTGCTTAACAGATTGGGATGCTGTTTGGTATTGTAGAAATTGGTAAATGTTTCGGAGCCTGGATGGTACTTGCATATCCCGTTATCCTGGGTGGCAATCCACAGGTTGCCATCTTGGTCCTCGGTAAGGGCGCTAATGAGGTTGCTCGAAATGGAGACCGTATCTTTGGGTGCAATTCGAAATGTACGAAAAGTGAGACCATCGTAACGATTAATGCCTTCGTGGGTGGCAAACCACATATACGCGTCGCTACCCTGGTAAATGTCTAGTACATCGTTTTGAGATAAGCCCTGATGGGTAGTTATGGATTCAAAAATATAGTCTTTACCATAAGCAAAAGTTATGGTGAGGCAGAGGATTAAGGCCGGAATACAGCGCATCCCCATCATCTTCATACCGAACGAATAAGAAGAGTGTTGGACAATTTTCAAGTGCTAATCGTTTGATGTTTAAAATCATACGATGAAGGGGCGGTGGTTGGCATTTAGGTATGGTTTTCGGATAAATCGATTTGCTTTGGCAATACAATGGTAAATGTGGTTCCAATATTCACCTTGCTGGTTACCGTAATTTGTCCGTGGTGTAACTCAATAAAATCCTTACAGGTTATCAGACCCAGGCCGGTTCCGGTTTCGTTATCGGTGCCATGGGTAGTGAAATGGGTATCCTTCCGAAACAGCTTCGACAGATTCTCTGGGGCAATACCCACTCCGGTGTCTCGAATTACCAAGGTAACAAATTCGTCGGTTTGGGAACAATGAATGTAAATATGGCCGTTGGGCATGGTGAATTTGACCGCATTGGTCAATAGATTGCGTAATACGGTGTTCATCAATTCCCGGTCGGCGGTAAATTTTATGGCGGGTTGTACGGGTTGGTATTCAATGATAATTTTTTTCGCGGTAGCCTGATCCTCAATAAGGCTGATATTCGCGGTAATAATATCTTCGATGAAGGTTTCTTCGGGACGGAACTTAATGGTGCCGCTTTGAGAACGTGCCCAATTCAACAAGTTGAATAACAGGTTTTGGATGTTCTTAACGGATGAGAGCGCGTATTTGATCATGGCTTTACGCTTCTCATCATCGTATTTGTCGTACTTCATGTCCAGTACATCCAGAAATCCGGAAAGCGTGGTGAACGGGTTTTTCAGGTCGTGTGCCACAATGGAGAACAACCGATCCTTTACCGCATTCACTTCGGACAGCTGATCCCGTTGCAGTTCAATTTCCTGGGTGCGTTCCTCCAAAATGGTATTGGTGTCGTAGAGTTCGTCTCGTTGGGCGCGCAATTCCTCCGATTGCTCTTCAATTTTTTGTTGCCTCTCTTCGAGAATGGTGTTGGTTTCGTTGAGCTCCTCAGTTTGATGCTTGAGTACGCGGTTTTTCTCATTTATTTCGCGGGTGCGAGCCAGAACTTCGGCTTCAAGTTCCTGGTTGATTTTTCGCATTTGCTGGGTGCGAAGAATGAAAACCAGCAGAATCAGGGAACTGATAAAAAGCAGGGTGAACAGACGGAACCACAGGGTTATCCAGAACGGAGGTAATATGTTTATAGTTAGCTGTTTGTAATTCTTCGCCCAGATGCCATCGCTATTGCAGGCGGTAAACCTGAATACGTATTTTCCGGGTTTCAGGCTGGTATATTTAGAAAAACGTCGATCCGAAGTGACCTGGTACCAGTCTTTATCATAGCCTTCCAGCATGTATCGGTACTGGTTTTTATGCGGAGCTGCATAGTGCAGGCCGGAAAAGTGTATAGTGAAATCGTTTTCGTTATGTTTTAAGGTGATTTCGTCGGTTTCATTGATGGCTTTGGTCAGAATAGTGCGTTTGGAGCCGGTTTCTCCTATTCGTACCGGCACATTAAACACTTCCAGGTAAGTAAAAACCAGTTTAGGGAGCAGGGTATCTTCGGTAATCTCGCCTGGATAAAAGGCATTAAAGCCATTTACCCCGCCAAAGAGAATTTCGCCATCGTGCCGTTTGCAGCCCGACATATCGGTGAAAGCCATGTCCTGAAGTCCGTCAAACAGATCAAAATTCCGGATTTGACGTGTTATGGGATCAAATCGACTGATTCCCTGGTTGGTGCTAATCCATAGCATGCCCTTGTCGTCTTCAATAATCTTCTTGATCATGTTGTTGGGCAGTCCATTACTGGTGGTAATTCGTTCAAAGTGTCCATTGTTCCATTCAGAACCTTCAATGTATTTGTTGAGTCCTCCGCCAAAGCTCATGGGAAGAGCTTTCCAGAATGGGTACCGTATAACTGTTGCTAATACTGCTGCTATCCTCCGGGTTGTTCCTAAATACATGGAACACGGGGGATTCGTTCTTCATCTGAAGCGAATCCAAAACGGCAAGGCCTTCACTGGTTGAAATCCATAAACGTTGTTTACTGTCTTCAACAATACAACGGATAATGTTAGAAGGAAGGTAACTGTTTTGAGTGGTGTAGGTAATCCAACGGCCGCCATTATCGGACGGAATGTATTTGTTCAGCCCACCCTCATACGATCCTACCCATATCGAGCCATTTTTATCCTTGCACAGGGTCATGGTGTGCCGCGCCAGGGTATGAGGGATGCTCTTTTTCTGTAATTGACCGTTTGTGTTTACGACTTCTATTAATTTGGATTGAAATCCTGTACCCACCCAATAAACCGGAGAGTGTCCCGGATCGGAAATTTCCAGAATATCGAAAGCAAAGTTTTGTTGGGGCACCGGGTTGACATCCAAATGTTGAAATCCGGAGCGGTAATTTTTTTCCTGGCTGGAAGGTAAAAAATTAAGTCCCCCACCTTCAGTTCCTATCCATAAATTGTATTGATCGTCTTCCAATATCCCCCATATTTTATTATTAGATATACTGCCGGGGGTTTCCATATTTTTATAATGACGGAAGCGGGTACGGTTTAAATTGACTTTACTGATACCTCCTCCATTGGTTCCAATCCAAATAATACCCGACTTGTCAGTCCACAGGCATCGGATGAACTGGTTGGTTATTGATGGGTTATCGCTGTTGGGGGTAAAATGCTCTTTGAGGGTATAGTATGGAAAAGCGGCTGGATGGTACTCCAGTAAAAAAATGCCATTGTGGCTGCCCACCCAAATGTTTCCAGTGCAATCGGCAAGCAGTTGCCACGAGGGTATTCGATCCAGGTTTGTGAAAATCGGGTGGTCGAAATCGGAATCTTTGAATTGTAGTAAAGCCACCCCATAGGCATGGGTGAAAAGATACCCCTTTTCTACTTCTATCACTTGGGCAATATCAATATGTTCACTTGGATTGGTTATATGTTTGAAGCGGTTTTGAACGATACCCAGGTTGCTGTCCACCATTAGCTCCAAACCATTGGGGAGGCACACCCAGATGTTACCTTTGGAATCTTCGAAAACATGATTGATCAGATTGTTACGTAAGCCGGTTGAATCTTTCGGGTTCGATACAAACTTTTTAATTGTCAAACTGTCCCCCGATCCTTTTATGATACAGTTTAAGCCGGAAGGAGTTCCGTACCAAATCCGGTTGCGGGAGTCGCAGTACAGGCAGTAGCTGTTATTGTCCGTTAGTACCGATGGATATTGCTCTGTATTATGAATAACCGAAAATTTCTCTGTGATCAGATTGAACACGCAGATACCTTTTTCCAGCGTGCCTATCCATAAATTGTTATCCTGGTCTTCCGTAACACATTTAATCAGGTTGCTGCTTAAGGAATTGCTGTTATCCAGCGATACTTGGAAAATGCGAAAGTTGTAACCGTCATACCGGTTGAGTCCGTCAATGGTGGAAAACCACATAAAGCCCCGGCTGTCCTGAAAAATATCCAGTACATCGTTTTGTGAGAGTCCGTCTTTTGAGGTGATGGATTCAAAGGTGTATTCAACTCCTTGACAAAGGTGCGTGCTGAGAAGTGTAATTATCAGGAGTATAACGTGACGCATAGTGAACAGTGTACCAAAAATTCGTATTTGAATTTAGTGATAATTCATGAAAAAACCACGTTCCTAAGTGAAATGAAAGGAAAGGCTCATACGCTGATTCACCGACCGATTGGCCAAAGCTTAAAACGGAAGAGCATTATCGAAATCAATACAGGAATGGATTTTCCCAGGAACCTGCCTTCCAAATAATACTAGTCCACGCGGAAAGATCGCATGAATTGGGTCATGGATTTTAATTTTGCCCCCCTAAAATGAATAATTTATCATCTTGAAATGGTAATAGATAAACTAATTTCGTGGTTGTAGATTTCTATAAAGCGAGAAAATGGACCTGGTTCACATGGATTGATCTAACCCTCTTAGTGGCAAGCTGTGGTTTGATGGGAATGAAAGGTTTTCTTCTGGTGATTAAGAGGTAGGCATGAGTTGGCAAGCACCTTTTTTCACGAAACATTATAATGATTTGGTTTTCAATTTCTTAAAAATATGAGAATTTTTTGGTTTAACCTGCTGTTTCTTTTTAGTGGATGTTGGGCTTGTTGTCCGCATACCAATGATTTAAAACCGGTGGAGCACTTCACCGAAGACTGGGCATCACTGGCCAAAGCGAACAGTACGCCGGATTGGTTTCGTGATGCAAAGTTCGGCATTTACACGCACTGGGGGCCGGTGTCGGCTGTTTTTGAAGGAGGAAAGGAAGGCCAATACTACGATGGCTGGCATGGTATGTTTATGTATTGTAACAAGGGACGTATCGACTGGCAGACCGGAAAACCGGTCGTTCGCAATGGCGTGATGGATACTTTTCCTACTTCCAATTATCAATTGCATGTGGAAAAATATGGCGATCCGGCTCAATACGGTTATAAATACGTCATTGAACAGTTTAACCCGAGTGGCTACGATCCGGAAGAATGGGCAGCTCTTTTTGCGGCTTCCGGGGCTAAATTTGCCGGAAATGTAGCCATGCATCATGATAACTTTGCCATGTGGGACAGCAAGGTAACCCGATGGAATTCCGTCCATTACGGAGGCGTAGATGTAAGCAGAACCTTACGTGATGCCGTGGAAGCAAAGGGGATGCGGTATATTGCTTCGTTTCATCATGCGTTTACCTGGAAATACTATGCCCCGGCGCACCAATACACCACCATTGCACCGGAAGATTACGACTTGTACACCGAACCGCATGCCCTGGATGATAATCATCCATCCGAACGTTTCATGAACGAATGGTGGGCAAAATTGAAAGAGTTTATAGACCAGTACCAGCCCGATATGCTGTGGTTCGATTGGTGGTTGGAGAATTTGGATGAATCGTACAGAAAAAAATTACTGGCTTACTACTACAACAAAGGGCAGGAGTGGGGAAAAGAAGTAGCCGTATGTTATAAGGAGTCGACCTTTCCGAAAGAAACCGCTATACGCGATTACGAACGTGGGCGCCCCAATCAGCCCCGCAATCCGGCCTGGTTGACCGACACCTCTCCCGGAGCCTGGTTTTACCGGCCACATACCCAATTTAAAGACGCCAACGAACTTATTGATGTTCTTGTTGATATTGTTTCCAAGAATGGGTGTATGTTGCTCAATGTACCTCCCAATCCGGATGGTACCATTCCTCAGGAAATGAAGGATCTGTTACTGGAAATAGGGCACTGGCTTCAGGTTAACGGAGAAGCTATTTACAGCACGCGACCCTGGACGGTATTTGGCGAAGGGCCTACCCGTTTGGCCGCCGGAGGTCATAAAGTTGAAGAAAAAGGCCCCCTGCGGTATACAGCAGAAGATATTCGGTTTACCAAGGGAACCAATGAAGATGAATTTTACCTGCTGATACTGGATACCCCAAAAGATGCTATTGTGGTGAAAACCCTTGCAACGGCTATCGGTGTGCTGAATAACGACATACTGGATATCGATCTGCTGGGAAGTGACGAAATGGTGGTTTGGAATCGAACACCGGAGGGCTTACGTATTCAGCCTGCCAAAAACTATCCGACCGAATACGCCCATGCGTATCGCATACGTTTGAAAACCTACGAGGAAACCAACATTGGCGGCAAATTGTAAAAAACTGGCCTGCTGATTGGCATTTGCACAAAAAGCTTCTAGCTTTGTGAATAGGCTAATACGGGATAGAAAACCGGGCATGGACAAATGCAGGTGCGCAATACAAACAGGGCTTAGGCAGAGCATCTGTGTTGTATCTAACCCATTAAAAAATAATCGATGAAGAAAATTGGTATAAAGAATTGGATGTGGCTTTTAGTAACCGGAGTGGTCTTGAGTTCCTGTGCCGGGGAACCAACCCGGGAAAATACGCATCCGAACATTGTAATTATTTATGTTGATGATTTGGGATACGGCGATGTGGGCTGTTATGGGGCAAAGGGTGTTGAAACTCCCCATATTGATGCCATGGCCGAAAAAGGAATGCGATTTACCGATGCACATTGCCCGGCCTCTACCTGTACACCTTCGCGGTATTCCTTATTGGCCGGAGAGTTCGCTTTCAGAGCCAACGCGGCTATTTTACCGGGCGATGCACCCCTGCTCTTTCGCGACGATCAATCCACTCTTCCCCGAATGCTCCAACAGGCCGGTTATACCACAGGTGTGGTCGGAAAGTGGCATCTGGGTTTAGGCCGGGGGCATTTAAACTGGAACGATTCTATTAAACCGGGCCCGCTGGAAATAGGCTTCGACTACAGTTTTCTGATTCCCGCCACTGGCGATCGGGTTCCATCGGTATTCCTGGAAAATCATTTGGTGGTAGGGCTGGATACAGCCGACCCTATTACGGTAAGTTTTGCCGAAAAAGTGGGCGAAGAACCCACCGGAACCGAAAATCCCGAGTTGCTTAAAGTTCAGGCCGATCCCCAACATAGCAATACCATCGTCAACGGAATCAGCCGTATTGGTTTTATGGACGGAGGACACAAGGCGCAGTGGGTCGACGAAGAATTTCCCTACGTGCTGACTCAAAAAGCCAAAGACTTTATTTCCCACAATACCCAGAACCCGTTTTTCCTCTACTTTGCATTTCATGATATTCATGTTCCCCGTGTGCCCAACAAACGCTTTGTTGGAAGCAGTACCATGGGGGCTCGGGGCGATGCAATTGCCCAGATGGACTGGTGTACCGGCGAAATTGTTCGGCATTTGGATTCTTTAGGTCTTGCTGAAAATACCCTCATTATCTTTTCGAGCGATAATGGACCGGTGTTAACCGATGGGTATCACGATCAGGCCATGGAGCTGGTGGGCGATCATAAGCCTGCCGGGCCATACCGTGGAGGTAAATACAGTGCTTTCGAAGCAGGAACCAGGGTTCCGAACATAGTGTATTGGCCGGGAACCGTACAGCCCGGAGTGAGCGATGCCCTGCTTACCCATACCGATCTGTATGCCTCGCTGGCAGCATTGGTGGGGCAGGAGCTTAAGTCCGGCGAGGCTTCTGACAGCAAAAACACCCTGGATGCCTGGCTGGGAAAAACAACCGAAGGTCGTTCCGAAATTCTGGAGGAGAGTTTTACCCTGTCGATTCGGAACCAGGAATGGAAATACATTCAGCCCAGCAACAACAGCGCATCATGGATTCAGGTGGAAAAGAATATTGAAGGAGGATTGTCTCCTGAGGAGCAACTGTACAATCTGGGAGCCGATACCAGCGAAGCCAAAAACCTGGCTGCAGAACAACCGGATCAGGTAGCCAGAATGAAAGCGCTCCTGCAGGAAATGGTTAAATAGGAGGTGGCCGGAAACACCTGTATTGAGAAATACCCATGGGTTAGTCCGGGACAACCACTTTTTCTGGTGGCAGCAAAATGGAACTTCCAAACAACATAGTTTCGCAGCGAGCTTGCAAAAAACGGGCTCGCTGTTTTTAGTCAGAATCCTTCGTGTTCAGCAATTCCTGATAGGCCTGCATTTCGTCGCGGTATCTCGCGGCCTGAATAAAATCCAGTTCGGCGGCAGCTTTCTCCATTTTTGTTTTGGTGTGGTTAATCGCTTTCAATATGGCTTCACGGTTCATGTAGTGCACCACCGGATCGGCTGCAACATTGGGCTTTTCAGGTTCCAGGTAGGCATGGGACTGGCCGGTTACCTTACGTACCTCGCTCAGAATATTAGTGGAGGCTTTGACAATTTGTTGGGGGGTGATATGGTGCAGTTCGTTGTACTTGAGTTGTACTTCGCGACGCCGGTTGGTTTCGTCGATAGTTCGTTGCATCGAGTCGGTCATCTTGTCGGCATACATTATTACTTTGCCGTTCAAGTTCCGGGCGGCACGGCCTGCCGTTTGGGTGAGTGAGCGCTCCGACCGCAGGAAACCTTCCTTGTCGGCATCCAGAATGGCAACCAGCGATACCTCCGGAAGATCCAATCCTTCCCGAAGGAGGTTTACCCCGACAAGCACGTCGAAAGTACCCCTGCGAAGTCCCTCCATAATTTCAATACGCTCTAAAGTATCCACATCGGAGTGGATGTAGCGGCATTTGATATCAAAGCGCAACAGGTAATTGGTGAGCTCTTCTGCCATTCGTTTCGTCAGGGTGGTTACCAAGATACGCTCTTTTACGCTGGTCCGCAATTGAATTTCATGCAGTAAATCATCAATCTGGTTCAGGCTGGGCTTAACTTCTATAATAGGGTCGAGCAGTCCGGTGGGGCGAATCAGTTGTTCCACCACCACCCCTTCCGATTTTTCCAGTTCGTAATCTGCCGGAGTCGCACTCACGTAGATGGTGGTTCCAACCAGATTTTCGAATTCTTCAAATTTAAGAGGTCGGTTATCAATGGCTGCCGGTAAGCGGAAACCGTGCTCCACCAGGGTTTGCTTCCGGCTGTGGTCGCCACCGTGCATGGCTCGTATTTGGGGAAGGGTTACATGGCTCTCGTCGATAACCAGTAAAAAGTCTTTCGGAAAATAATCCAGCAGACAGAACGGACGGGTACCGGCTTCACGCCCGTCAAAATAGCGCGAATAGTTCTCAATACCCGGACAGTGCCCCAGCTCCCGGATCATCTCCAGGTCGTAATTCACCCTTTCGTCAATGCGTTTGGCTTCCAAATGTTTCCCTGTTTTGTTGAGGAATTCAATGTGTTTCACCAGGTCGTCCTGAATGTGCTTTATGGCCTCCTGCATACGATGCTTAGTGGTAACAAAAATGTTAGCCGGAAAAATAACGGCTTCCTGGAGGTTTTCCAGGGTGGTTCCGGTCAGGGGGTCGTATGACTCGATTTCTTCAATTTCATCGCCCCAGAAGGTTACCCGGTAGGCATGGTCGCCGTAAGCCAGGAAAATAGCTACCGTATCCCCATTCACTTTAAACTTGCCCCGGTCAAAGTTCACTTCATTTCGGGAGTAAAGACTGTCCACCAATTTTCGAAGAAAAACGTTCCGGCTGATTTGCTGGCCGATTTTGATATAAATGGTATTGCTGTAAAAATCATCGGGATTGCCAATACCGTACAGGCACGAAACCGAGGAGACCACAATTACATCGCGTCGCCCCGACAGAAGGGATGAGGTGGTGCTGAGCCGCAGCTTTTCAATTTCATCGTTAATGGAAAGATCCTTTTCAATGTAGGTGTCGGTAACGGGAATGTATGCTTCGGGCTGATAGTAATCGTAGTACGATACAAAATACTCCACCGCATTTTCGGGAAAGAATTGTTTAAACTCACCATAGAGTTGTGCGGCCAGCGTTTTATTGTGACTCAGTACCAGGGTAGGGCGATTCAGTTGGGCAATAACGTTGGCAATACTAAAGGTTTTGCCCGACCCGGTAACCCCCAGCAGGGTTTGATAGGGCATTTCGGAACGGATACCCTCTGTCAGCTGCCGGATGGCTTCCGGCTGATCGCCCGTGGGTTGGTATTCGGAGGTGAGTTTAAAATCCATTGAATAAAAAAGCAACAAATGATTTTGAATGTTTGGCAGAAATGGGTTATTTTAATCTGGCCATCCTACATTACAAAAATAGTAAACAATAGCCTTCCTTGCGGAAGGCAATTGTACTAAAATGAGACCAGGTAGTACCAGCAAATGAAAGACCAGCATAAAAATACATTACGTCATCTTTCCGAATTAATTTCGCATAACAAGCATTTGGAAGAGGAAAATGTTCAGCTTCAGCAGCAGTTGGAGGTGGTTTTGCGCGAGCGTGATAAGTACCGGGCGCTGGTCATGCGAAATAAGCTGGAAGAAAAAGAACATGCAGTTCCTGCGCACGAGCCGGATGTGCTGAAATTTAAAACAGCTACCGTACTTTTTGCCGACGCCGAAGGATTTGCAAATATTTCTGAGGAAATGGACTCCGGTCAGTTGGTCGATAATCTGGATGCTATTTTCCTGGAACTGCATCGGATTATTGATAAATATGAATTAAAGAACCTGAAAAGCATTGGTGATACCGTGCTGAGTGTGGGCGGGATTCCGCATAAAAATATTACCAACCCCATACAGGTGGTTTTGGCTGCCGTTGAAATACAGTACTATCTAAATATCATTAACCAGTCGAAACAGAACCATAATGTTTGGAAGTTGCGAATTGGGGTGCACACCGGACCGTTAACAGCAACCATTTCGGGCAGGAAGAAGATCAATTACGATGTGAAAGGTGAATCGGTGAACATGGCTACCCGCATTCGTTCCTATTGTGAACAGGGACAAATACTGATTTCCGAATCGACCTACGAGCTGGTAAAAGATTTGTTCCAGTGCGAATACCATACCCGCATGCCGGTAAAATACAAGGGCGATATTCTGTTGTATTATGTAAAAGGTATTCGGCCGGAGTATTCCCTGCAACACAAAGCAATTATCCCCAACCGGGCATTTAGCATTCGTTTTGGACTCATTCAGTTTACCGATTTGCAGGAGATGGTACTCAATAAGTTGGAGAGGGAGCTGCCGGAACACCTGTATTACCACAATATAAAGCATACTATTGATGTGGTAACCCAGGCCGAATTGATTGGACTCGGCGAAGGCGTTGCCGATGATGAACTCCTTTTGTTGAAAACGGCTGCTCTTTTTCACGACACCGGACACATTCTGGGGTACGACGATCATGAGCGCTTTAGCACCCTGATTGCCCGCGAGATTCTTCCCGATTATTACTATACCCAAACTCAGATTGAACGGGTATGCGATCTGATCATGTCCACCCAAATGCCGCCTACCCCCCGCAATACCCTGGAGGAAATAATGTGCGATGCTGATTTGGACTACCTGGGGCGCAGCGACATGGTTCCCGTTTCGTCCCTGCTCTACAGGGAGCTTAAAGAACATAAAAAAATTAAGTCGTGGAACGAGTGGAACCGGCTTCAGATCAGTTTTATTACCAAACATCAGTATTACACCAAAACGGCCTTGTCCTTACGCGAGGTAAATAAGCAAAAACAGATTGAACGTATCCGAAAACTATTGGACAGTGGCGAAGAGGAATAGGCCTTATCACAACTGTACCCTACTTCCAGAGTACAAGAAGTTTCGGCACAAAAAGCAATAGCCCGCCCAGAAATGCAGTTGTGGCAGCAATCAGCACTGCTCCTGCCGAAAGATCCTTGATAAGGCCAACTTCCCGATCGTGGGTTTTGTCCGTGCAATCACCTATTTTCTCGATGGCTGTGTTGATGATTTCTGTGAGCAGTACTATCGCCACAAGTATCAGTAAAACTAACCACTCCAGTGCAGACAAGTTAAGGATAATGGCCAGGATGAATGCACACAATCCACAGGCAGTATGAATCCGAGCTTTAATTCCAGTGATGAAGAAGAAGCGTATTCCGGCACCGGCATAGCGAAACGAGGCCAATTGATAGCGCAGGGAAGCTTTGCTTTTTAATGGTTCTTTCACAATAGACAAGTGTTAAATGGAGCAGCAAGGTAGGGCATACTAAAAACTTTTTCAGCATAAGGAATAAAAATTGTCTATTTTCATGGGTGCGTTGTACTGGAAACATAAGGAAAGTCATGAAAAGATTCCGCCAAGTGTATCTGCCTCTAATGATGGCAATATTGGTTTTCCCAATTGATTTTAATCGGGCTCAAGAGCCCGGAAGTTCTTCACCTTATGTGTACCGGCCCTCCGGTATTCGCCTGGCAGTGAAGGATAGTAGCCAAAACCGTTGGATCGATTCTGCTGAGAAAAGTGCCAGGGATGAGTATTCTGAAGCATTGCCGGCGGGTTTCAGGACCGATTCGATTCAAACGTATGGGCCTAGTACCGATTCCTTGTTGGCTCGCGAAGCTTTTGTTCGCGACTCTCTGATACAACACCAGCATGTGTTAGACTCGTTGCGGCATTTGCAATCGCTTTTGCCCGTTTTGCTTGATGCCTCCCTGAAAACCTGGTCTGATGAGATCATTTTCAGGACATCGGGAGTGCAAATTATTGGGGACACCATACTTAGTCCCTTTGAGGCCGATAAAATCACATTCGATTTTACGGCACCCTATATGCCCTGGAAGACTCGCATTAACATGCCACCCAAACTTACCTTTGATTCCGAAGGGATACGTATAGTAGCTATGGAGACCCCTCAGTTCAGCTACCGCTACAGCTATTCCGGTGCAGGGGATATTGTTCTATTGCATTCCAAGAGTGCTGTACTAAACCGCTCCTCGGGATCGGTATACAAAACTCCGGTCGATTCCGTGTATCTGGATCATCAACATCGGGTGGTGAAGATTAAGCACTACGTGCAGTACCATAGTGTTGTCAATACGTATCAAAAGGGAGCGGCGCTATTTACGTCACTGGAATGGGTGAAACAGCTTCGTTACGATTCGAAGAATGCCCTGGTTGGGTATGAGCTAACCCGTTTTTGCGAACGGATGCGCAGCAGCGACCCACAGAAGGTTTGTTCCCAGGTTGTTTACGAAATAGCTTTACAGGGTGGAGAATATCGTATAACCCGAAAAAATTCTCCGGACAATGAATTCTCCGACGGGGTGTTTACCTATACGTATCAAGGAGAGAATCTTTCGAGTGTTGCTTTTAGGAATGCGCAGGGTACCGAGAACCGTAAAACCATTGTTGAATTGAACGAAGCCGGAAATGTGAGCCGCTACCTCTATGAGAAAGACGGAAAGATCAATCAGACTTTGTTGGTGAATTACCAGGAAATTTCCGGTGGTAAACTAAAAGTGGAAACCATCAGCTGTATGTTCGAAGATGATGGTATCAGTTATTATCAAAAAAACAACAGTACGGGTAAAAGCAGACAACGCGATAAGATGACTCTGGAATGGAGTGACTGGCGTTGAACAGAATCAATTTACGTTGTTTTTCTTTTCGTAGGCAACAAATTTAAATTGAGCCCTTTTTAACAGATCGTTGAGAATTTGTCCGGTTTCCAAATTGTCTTCGTCCCAATCCTGATAGTACCAGTTGATGTTAATGGCGCTAACTGAGGTGTTGGCATCGAGCGTTTTTAACAACTCAAAAAGTTTTTTTGCGCAGGAGGTGTTGATGTAATCGAGAATTAAATCAAAATCCACCTTTTCGGTTTGTAATTCACCAATCCAATTAATAATAGGATTGTAAAACTCTCGTGAATTTTCGCTGTACGAGGACCCTGCAAGCACCAGTCGTCCGTTCATGGAGAAATCAACCATGGGTGTCTTTTGGGAGGGGTCAATCTGTAAGTTTTCCATTTGAATAGTACTAATCGACATGTATTTTAATTTGTTAGTAGTTTGTCTGGTGAGTGGCTGTGGGTGCAATCAGGATTTTTCAGGAATGAGCTTAAAAGTTAGAGCAGACATGGAATCCTTTAGAATTTGCCCGGTTTCCAAATTGTCTTCGTCTCCTTCTTCGTAAATCCAATTAACGGTTACATTGTGCAGGTTGCTGTTGAGTTCCAGTTTTTTCAGCATCTCAAAGAGCTTTTTCGCACTGGAGGTGTTAATGTAATCCAGATACAAATCCAAAATTACGGTGTTGGAACTAAAATTTTCTATCCATGCTATGATGGGGTCAAAGAATGCCCGGGCATTTTCGGCGTAGGCCGAACCTTTCATTACCAGTTTGCCATTGGTTTGAAATTCAACCAAGGGGGTTTTTTTTGTTCCTTCTATACGGATGTCTTCCATAGTCATTTGATCAGTTACTGTTGTCTCCATACTTCATCCAATAGGTTAATTCTAATTGAGTAGTGTGAGTTTCTACGTAAGTATTCTACTTTTGTTATGAGCTAAACGCGAAATGGTGGACTGAATTGTTTATTGAAGCAGCTTGATGGATTGAAAACTAAATTATTTTAAGAGAATTTAAACCAATGAAAACATTTGTCTTGGTGGAAAACATACAGAATTACAGTATATTAGAAGCATCAATACGAGAAATTGCTGCCGAACTTTGGAGTAAAGGCTGGTCCGAAAAAAGTGCCAGTAATTTTTCAATTCAACTGGTGCTGAACGAAAATGCCGGGCAGCCCGGGAAAGAATGGGGGCTGGATGATCCCGTGCCCCACATAGCGGGCAGGTATTTTTATATAACCTCAACCGGATCGCGAATGATTGATGTTTCGCAAAAGCCAACCGAATACGGGGTGGTTATTGGCATCAACGAGAGTGGAACGGCATACCGTATGGTATACACCCCCCATGAATCCGTGCGGCCCAGTTCGGAGTTGATGTCGCATCTGTTGGTACACGACCTGGTTGCCAGCAGGGGTGGTCGCGAAAAAGTGGTGCTGCACACCCATGCCACCGAGTTAATTGCAATTACCCACTACCGTGGAATTACCGGAGCTGAGGATCTGAATAATTTGTTATGGAGCATGCAGCCCGGGACGATGTATTTCAATTCGAAAGGAGTGGGGTTTGTTCCCTATGTGTTGCCTGGTTCTGCCGAAATTGCGCGTATTACGCGCGATAGTTTTCAGGATCACGATATTGTAGTTTGGCAGAAGCATGGGGCATTTGCCATTGGAACCACGCTACAGGAGGCATTTGATGGAATTTGTATCGTGAGCAAATCGGCTCAAATCTGGATGCAGTGCCGTGCAGCAGGCTTTGATCCGGAAGGCTTGACAAAAGAGGAACTTGCTGAACTGCGTCAGGCGGTGAAATAGGTTGTTGAATGAGAAATGGATCGATTGGCATGAATATTTCCACGATTTGATGTTCAATAAGTGCAGAATATTTAGTATTCAGTAGTCGGTACCCAGTACCCAGTACCCAGTACCCAGTACTCAGGGCACCTTTTAACGTTTTACCTTGACCATCTATTCCGCTTCCCCATACATTTCCAACCACCCGCTAATTCCCCGCCAGAGGCTGCTCACATTGGTGAAGCCTTTATTCTGAAGATAGTAGGTGGCAGCATACGACAGGTTGCCGTGCTGGCACACTAACAAAATAGGTTTATTTCGGGGTAAATCTTTCAGGTGGAGGTTCAGTTCGAAGAACGAGATGGCATGGGAATGGATCAGTCCACGGTATTTTTTTCGCAGGGCAGCAGGGCGTACATCAAGAATGTAGTTCATTTCACCTTTTAAATCTTCCAGAGTTAACTGTTTTGGGGTTACCAGGTTTACCGTGAGAGTTTGCTTCCGGGTTTGCTGGGCAAATATTCGGGAGGCGTAAAGGATATCACGCCGGTTGGTTTTATTTCCGAGGCTGATCCGGATACTTTCGCGGGCTTCCTGCTCGCTTAAACCGATAGCAGTTAGAACCTGTGAGGGCTTATTCTCAGGCATGCTGCAGGCCGAACCTGCCGATACAGCAATGCCACTGAAATCGAGTGCTGCCACCATCCCCGTGTTGTCGATTCCCGGAAAGGTCAGGTTTAGAGTATTGGGCAAACTGCCCTCCTGGGGGGTGTTCACCTGCATTTCGGGGTGGATGAGCTGTAGCTTTTTCACTAGCTCGGCTCTTAGTCGGCCTATACGTTCCGTGGCATGGAGTAGTTGGTTTACCTGATCGCAGGCAGCACCAAAGCCCACAATATTATGTACACTTTCCGTGCCGGCACGGAGACCGTCTTCCTGGTGCCCGCCATGTACCAAAGGGGTTATCGGACATCCATTTTTAACATACAGGGCGCCAATTCCTTTGGGACCATGAAGTTTGTGAGCCGAGAAAGTAGCATAATCCACACCTAGTTGTACCACGTCGATGGGGATCTTGCCGAGTGCCTGTGCACAATCCGACATGAGCCATGCCCCATGACGGTGCGCTATTTCACTGATTGCAGCGATAGGCTGAATCGTGCCCAACTCATTATTGGCCAGCATACAACAAACCAGGAAGGTGTTGGTGTCGATGAGTTTTTCCAGCTCATTGATGGCTATACGGCCCTGATGGTCAACCGGGCAGTATTTAACTTGTATTCCCTGTGTTTGCAGCCAGCGCAGCGTTTCCATAACCGAAGGGTGCTCAATGGGCGAAGCTACTATGGTACGCCGGTTGGGCGCACAATAAAGGCTTAATGATTTAAGCACCTGGTTGTTGGCTTCGGTGGCGCAACTGGTAAAGGTTATTTCAGCAGGCTGAGCACGTATGGATTGAGCCACTTTTTGTCTGGCTTCTTCTACCAGACGGGCTGCTTTCTGAGCTACCTCATAAAGCGAGGAGGGGTTACCGTAAGCGTGTTTAAGAGTGTGGTTCATACGTTGGCGAACGTACCTGCTCACCGCAGTGGTAGCGTTTGAGTCGAGATACACCCTGCGTTTGTGCCGGAATAACTGGCCTATCGATTTGAATTGTATCAGTTCCATTTGCGAATCTTTTTGAGTTGATTTCTTAAGTTTGAATGCTTTGATATTCCGGGGATATAGTACCTGGTACAGAGTACTCTGTACAGGGATTGAGTGTGCCCGAGTTGATGCAACTTTCTAACCCGTTTTGGCTTGAACTGTATTTGGTATCAGGCAGAGGCCAGCTGATCGATTAATTTTCCACAGCCGCCGTTGGCGATAAACTGGTGGTGATCGTGGATGGTATTGAATTTTCTTCCGCAGATTTTCTCACAGCGGAGTTCGCCACCGGTAGTTTCCTTAAACCGAAGGAGAATACGGTTCACTTCCCGGTTGGAATACAGGTTGCGTTTGGGGTTTTCTTTTGCCAGCGACAAGGCTTTTTGATAGAGGGCAGCTGCCAGGGCACCGCAGCCGTTTCCGCTAAGCCCAAGGCCTCCGGCAAAGCCGGCAACTGCCTGGATTTCTTCGGGTGTACCGCCCATTTTCCGGATCACCTCGGAGGCGCAGTTGTTAATTTCTTCAGAGGCCAGAATGGGCTGCACCTGCATACCTTCCTGCACCTCACGTATAGCCTCGGGTGCCCAGTTGTCGGCCAGTTTAAAACAGGCCGCAGCGCGCAGGATCAGGTAACGAACCAGATGCCAGGGCTTGGTGAAATCGGCTCGCGAATAGTCGCGGCAGTTTACGCACCGGGTATGTTGGGCATAGGAGTCCAATAGGCGGCGCGAAGTGGCCAGGGTCAGCTCCGAGGCTTGTATCTGGTTGGGGTATTTCAGGTTAGCCGCCTTTCCGGCAGCCAGGGTCGATCCCCAAAGCATGCCACACTGTTCCCCGGCTCTCATCATGCCTCCGGCAAGAACGACGATGGCTTGGTTTTCCACCGGGTTATCGTGGTTGAGTTCGTTATTTACACTGGCATACAAGGCGCCGGAACAGCCGTATTTGTGCATGGCCTTACGGGTGAATTTTTTATTGGTTTTCATGGTTTTGTTTTTTGGTTCAAATGCCGGAATTCATGATTATAGATGTGATACGGTTTTGCCAGGTGTGGCTGGTTTTGGGAGGATGGGTGACCCTTCCTGCCGTTGAGGGACGTTTTCGTTGGAAAGATGGCATCGTCGAGAAGTTGGATAATGCCCATAAAGAGCCTGAAAATAAGGGTGACTACACCGAAGGCCAGGTAACACAATGCACAGGGAAGGTCAAAAAGGGTGTGGAGTGTTTTCATGACTTGTGGTTTTAAAAGGGTATGAGGGTACGAGTTGCTTTGGGCACTAGGGTTCTGCGCGGCTCAAAGTAGTTATGGTTAACACTTCAATAGTGTTGCCGGAACCCCGATAGGTGCTGCTATCCTTCAGAAAAACCTGAAGGGTGTCTGTGCGATAGTTCATCAGGTGGATCAGGCTGTTGCCTTCGGCCTGCAGCTCCCGGATATCGGGCATGGTGAGGCGGGCGTACAGTCGAAGGTTAACTGGTAACGAATCGGCTGGCCGCATTCCCAGTTGCAACTTTCCATTGTGGTAGCGGAGTTGCGGAAGTGAATCGTAGGCTTGTGGGGTGGCCACTTCCACTTTACAGGGCTTACCTTTCCTGATTTCTACCTGCCAATGGGGCGAAATAACCACCCGGTCGAACTTTTCGGCACTGATTTCGTGGTACTCCAGTATAGTTTGGGAAGCCACCAGGCTCCGTATATCTTTTTTCATCAGAAAAAGACCGGCTACCAGTGTGCCCAGAAGAATCAGGGCGGTGAAGGTCAGAAGTTTTATGCTTGTTTTCATGGTTTTAGTGTTTCGTTTTTCTGGTCTTTACAATCAGCCGGGAAAGCCTTTTTCAGAAAGGGGTTATTCGTTCGGTTTATGTTCTGTATAGTAGTTTTTTAAATCGTCGAGATTCAATCCCAGGAGTTCCATTTGTTTAAAAATGTGGGGCAGTTCCTGGTTGATGAACTGATCTCTGCGCAGTGTGCGGGTGCGTTCGAGTCCGTCGTCGGTTACAAAATAGCCAATGCCGCGCTTATTATAAATAATGCCTTTGTCTTGCAAATAGGTAAAAGTTCTCATTACGGTATTGGGGTTTACTTCAATGTTTACAGCCATTTCGCGCACCGAAGGAATGCGGTCGCCCGGATGCCATTTCTGAAGAAGGATGTTCTCGCAGAAGAGTTCGGCAATTTGCAGATAAATGGCCTGTTGATCTTTAAATTCCATATCAAACCTCCTGTTCTTTGAGTCCGAAGTAGGCAATGGCCCAGCAAAGTGGGGCCAGCAACCACCAGAACGCTTCCCGGAGTACCAGGCATAGCGGGTATGCCGACATGGTTCTGAAGTGCTCCATATTAGGTTCGCATTGAACGTTAAACTGATTTCGCATGAAAAAGTAAGCAATCAGGCCACACACGGCAGCAAAGAGAACCAGGGTGAGCAACGTTTTAGGGAAGGCATATTTGCGAAAGTGGGCTGCTCCGGCCAAAAAAATACTTTGCAGAACGAGATACAGACGCATTCCCAACAAGGTAGAAGCACTGAAGGGGTGGAACGCTTCAAAGCGCAGGTGCGGATAAACAAGCCGGCCGGCCGAATTGGCAAACAGGGTATAGAGCCAGAATATCAGGGTGTAGCATACCAGCCAACCTATTGCGGTTAGTAGCCACATGCTAAAGAAGCGTTCGAAGGAGGATACCGGCAGGGTAAGGTAGCGGTAGCAGTGCAGCGAGTCGCAGGTCTCGCGGAATGCCAGGCTGCTGAAAATGAAACCACACAGAAACAGGGTGAAGTGGTAGCCACTGTAGTGTTCTATAACAGCCAGGTTAGGGTCGAAAACCGGATTGAGCAGTAGCCCAACAAAAAAGAGGAAACCCAAGGTGATAATCAGGGTCATGAGTATGCCCCGGCGGCTGTTGCAAAGCTCCATTTTGAGTAGCAGGCCGAAGCGTTTTATGTTGAATACGTGTGTCATGTTCTTTTAAAGTTTAATCGGTGCATTCGTTCTTTCAGATGGGTAGTGGTAGGTTTTGTTTTAATGGAACATAGTGCGAAAAAATAATGGGTTCTATTCGATCCGGTGGGAATTGCGAAACAGATCGTTGAGTTTTTCCGGTGCGTGTATGGCGGCATTAAATAGTAGTTCGAGGTTGAGGTGGGTTTCATCGCCCCGGGTATTGGCTTTAACTACGGCATAGCCTCCCAGCGTGGTTTCGGAATAGATACTGTTCGTGTCGTTCAGTTGGGCTTGTTTCCCAAAGCTTAGCTTTTGGGTGATGGAGGCAGTGTCTTCATTAAAAATTATTTTCCCCTGATCGAGAATAATGATCGGGTCGATGAGGTGCTCCATATCGCGTACCTGATGGGTGGATATGATGAAGGTGCGTTCGTCGGTTAGGGCACGGGCAACAATTTTGCGAAAGAGGCTCTTGGAGGGAATGTCTAATCCGTTGGTAGGTTCGTCGAGCAGTAGTAGTTTGCAATTGGTGGCCAAACCAAATGCCAGCAGGAATATTTTCTTTTGACCGTACGACAGGCTCGAGAGCTTTTGTTTTTGGGATAGATTAAATTCGGCCAGATACTCTTCGAAAGCTTGCCGGCTGAACCGGGGGTAAAAGGCACCGTAGTTGTTTACGAACTGTTTGCCACTCATGGCCGGCAGGAAGAATTCTTCGGTAACCAAATAGATTTCCTGCAGAAAATCGGGGTAGCGGTCGGCCGGGTTGAAACCGGCGATATTTACCACACCGGCTTTGGAGAACAGCAGCCCGCTCATAATTTTCAGCAGCGACGACTTGCCGGCACCATTCCTGCCCAGCAGGCCATAAATATTTCCCGCCGAGGCTTGCAGGCTCAGTCCGTCGAAGAGCTTTTGTTTTCTGCTGTAGCTGAAGCTTAATTGATCGATTTGAATCATTGGATGGAGTATTTTAGTGTACTACGATACTAATACACTGCAATAGTAAAGCTTATTTAAATTCTGTGCAAGGGATATTGATTTTTTTTGATGAAAGAATGGAACTCAAAGCCGGAACTGAAAACAAAAAGTTAGACGGTTAGGAGGAGAAGGTTTAACCAGGTAAAAGGATCAACTTTAATACATCCTGTGAATGGTAACCTTTTTTGGTTACCCGGGCAGAAAAGAATACTATTAGCACCAGTTATTGCTCTTGTGGTCAGGGTACCTGTTTATAACTTCACCATGTCAGAACGAAATATCATACAGGCAATGGCTAATTTTAAACAGTCCGGTTAGAGTAACCTGTAGCGGGTTGGGCAGCGGCACCGGTTGTAAGGCCAGGGGAATAAATGGAAATAACGGGCTATTTTTTTGGAAGTCGGAAGTTTAGGGCAATAGCAGTAAAAAAATATTTCTGAACGATGAGAGTTGCCGCCGCCGCATCTACCTGGAAGTACTATTTTGCAATGACACTTAGTAGTAATTTTAAAACCATATCACTATGCGAATCTATCTCAAAACCTTACTTTTAGGAACTATATTTTTAGGGGTATCCCTGCCTGGTATTCAGGCTCAGGTAGACTATACCCTTCAGGCGGGCGATATAACTCTGCAAAATGGCCGTATAACAGCCTGTAGCTATAATTTTTCCGCCAATGTCGGGGGAACCAACCTGATTATTCCCAACGATTTAGGTATTACCGGAATTGCGAATGGACAAACCGATTGGCTGGGTTATATAAACGGAACCGCCCCTTTTGCCGGGAAGCATATAAAAAGTGTTCAACTTCCGGAAGCCCTGGAGTATTTGGGCGACTTTGCCTTTTACAATAACGAGATCACCACCCTAACACTTCCTTCCACACTGACCCACATAGGGCGCGATGCTTTTTACACCAATAACCTGGCCGCAGTAACTATTCCGGCCTCGGTAGTATCCATTGGGATGAACTGTTTTCATACTAATGCCAACCTGGCCACGGTGACCATTGAAAGCAACAGCCACCTGATTTATATTGGCTCCCATGCGTTTGTAAATACCCTGGTAAATACCATTACCCTTCCCAGTCCGGTGGTTCCCGATGCGAATTTTGAACACTGGATCCAGATGAATACTGCACATACGGTGTATCCTGGGGGAGCAACGGTTTCGCCATCGAATACGACATGGATCGCCAAGTTCGATTATACCCTTACCGATGAGGATGTAGTGGTTGAAAACGGGGTAATACGGAGTACAAACTATGACAACGCTGCCAAATTTATCGTTATCCCCGAACAGCTCGACGGTCAGACCGTGGTGGGAATTGCCGATGGTGCTGGTCAGTACTCCGCTATTTTCTATGGCAAACAGATCATGGAGCTTACCTTGCCTTCCACCCTGGAATGGATAGGGCAATTTTCGTTCAATTCGAACTGGTTGGATACCCTGGTGGTACCGGCAAGTGTCACATCGATCCGGCAGTATGCCTTCTGGGGCACCGGGCTGGATACCGTTATTTTTGAAGCAGATAGCCGGCTGGAGTTGATGGGCTACGGTGCTTTCGAGAATAATCCCCTGTTGGCTATGGTTTTTCCCGATGTCGCTAAACCGCCATACGTTCTGGATTATTGGAAAAATACCTCGACGGAAGCAAGCTATGCCGCCGGAGATGCGGTTCCTGGTTTTAGCACCGAGTATGAGGCCCGGTTGAAATTGGCTCCTGGTAATTCGCACCTGGAAATGGAAAGTGCAGTAGATTTTGGCGATGTCTTTATCCGTGCCTCGCAAGCACAAAACTTAACACTGAGTAATACGGGCACGGTAAGCATTACCGTTTCGGAAATGGATTTGCCCGAAGGTTTCACCAGCAACTGGAGCAGTGGTAGTATTGCTGCCGGGGCCAATCAGGTAGTAACACTTACTTTTAATCCAACTCAGCAAGCGGATTACGAAGGTTATATTGTTATACATTCTGATGCAACAACTAATCCGGTCGATTCGGTAGCCCTAACCGGTACGGGTGAGATGGAAGAAGTACAATCGACTGCTGCACTGAGTAGTCTGACGGTTCCTCGAGGTATTTCTGAAGAGGACATTGAATTTCCTCATGAGCTAACAATAACTACCGATGGCCCATCCACCTTGTTGGATATTACAGGGCTAACCTGGACCAGCGATGATTTTAATGGCCAGGTTACCGGTACCTATACCTTCATCGCCGATATTACCGGAGCCCTGTCCGCAGCTTATATGACGGCCGATATATTCCTGATCACTGAGATCCGTATCGAAGTAGAAGTTCAGGCGGTTACTTTACTTGGAATTACTGCGCCGGATCCAATACATGTAGCCCCCGGAACGGCTGAAGCGGCTATTACCTTTCCTGACGAAATTACGGTAACAACCAGTGCTGGCAGCCGAACCCTGGGTATTGATCAGGTAGTATGGACCGGGGTGAATTATAATCCAAACCTGGGAGGTACCTATACTTTTACCGCTCCTGTTGCTTTGGTTTTAGAAGCTGCCGGTATTGACGCAGGATCCGTTTCAACGGTTATTTCTGTGCAGGTGGCGGTGTCCGCTACTTCGGTTTCAGGATTGGGTGCCCTTGCTGTTGCTAAGGTGTTCCCAAATCCTGCCAGCGGAGTATTAAACCTGGTCTTGGATGGCACATTGCAGGGTGAAAAGCTGATTGAACTGTACACCTTACAGGGAGCGCTGATACAAAGCTGGCTGGTGGATCAGAACGAGGTAAGCCTGGATCTTTCGGCATCGCCTTCTGGAAATTATCTGCTCCGGGTGAATTCGGAGGGCAAAACCGTATGGCTGGAATCCATAATTAAACAATAAAGGAAAACTACAAAGTCCGGAATGCATTCGTATTCCGGACTTTATGGTTTGTAAAGTATTATTTAATGCGTTCAACAGGGTCTCTTTTAATTCGAAGTTACATAATTCTGAACCTAAATTGAATGTATTGGTTGTATCGTTTGAGAGCTTAATTTTCGATACACATTGATTATGGTATCGATAGAGTCCTTCTGATAGAGCTCCTTCATTTTCCAGACAAATTACTTTGGTTTCCTTAGGTTGAAGTTTCAGATTCCCTAATTGGGTGTTCCCGGAATAGACCAGTAAAACAACTTCTACACTTCTTTCGGTCGGATTTTTGATTTCCAGATCAGCCGGCGATGAAGCTCCAAAACAACTCCACCTACTACCTGTTTTGCACCCACCAGCCAACATGAGGCCAATGACCTAATGATATACATAATCTTCTTATTTTAATCATGAATCATGGTTTTTGATATCGCTTAGAATGTGCCACAGATTTGTTATCTGCAAAACCAATATAGAGATGTTCATTTCATTCGCGTTTCCCGGGGATGGAAGTATCATAGTATGCACGACCATTACGCGAGCCATGAACCGAAGCCGAAGGACGAGCTTAGCTTCCTATGGAGCGGAGGAGCAGCTATAGGATAAGTTCGCCGGCAACTTTCGCGAAAGTAAGATGAAAGTAATTCGGGTAGAGCATCACCCCCCAGATAACCATACGTTTTACATTCCCAACTTTAAAAGTGGTGTATTTATTTAGGGCTTTCTCGTCGGGTTTATAAAAGTTTTCGCTAACTTTTGTAAAGCGTTACCACATGGAAATAACTGTTAAACTGTAACCCATGTTGCTATTCCTGAACAACATCCCAATCGGGAAACGATTGAACCGGATTTTAAGTGCTGTAGTAGCCCTGTGTATCCTTGTGCTGGGGGTTTTTATCGACCACATCCAGAAAAAACACATCGTTGCGGAAACCGACAACTTTATGATGCAGCAGGTACAAAGTATTTCAGAGTTGAGCCGCATTGTAACCATCAACAAATACTACGCAAACAGCGCATCCTTTCGGTTGGCCATCGAAATGTACACGGGTCAGTCGGAATTTCGTATCGACGAAAAGCAACGCTACCCGCTTCAGGCGGTTAACTCCACCACCGGAGATACCACGGAGCTTAACCTTCCGCTTCTTACCCGCAACGGGATCTCCATAACAGCCGATAGTGGCCTGGTGGACAAAATCTTCTTTTTAAGCTACGGCCACACCCAACTTTTTCAACGCTTCGACAAAGGCTGGGTGTGTCTGATGAATGACATGAAAGGCCCCGATGGCAACCGTCTCGTGGGCACCTTCCTGCCGAACGACCACCCCATTGCCGGTATGATTGATACCATGGCCTACATTGGTGCAGAACACAACCCACCCCGCGCCGTTATTCGGAATAAAAAATATTTAACCGCGTACTTTCCCATACGGGTCAATAACCGGGTAGAAGCGATGCTCTGTTCGCTGGAAGAGGAAATTGACATGGACATGCTGGGCCAGTCTATACGCGATAAGGATTTCATGGGCAAAGGGTATGGTTCCATTGTTTCTCCCGAAGGCAAGTACATGATACATCCAACCCGGGAGGGGCAAAGCCTGGCCGGTACCGAACTTTTTAACTGGATGAGCAGTCGGAAACCCGGGGATGGCATTGCCAAAAAGGAATTCCGGGAGGGGCAAACGACAATCGACTACTATTGCTATTTCGATACCTTCAGCCATTATTACGCCTTGGTGGCTGCCGACCGAAACGAAGTGATGCGCGCCGTGAACAGCGTGCGTCTGCTGATAGGCATTTCACTGGCGGTTATTCTCGGTATTTTTCTATGCATCAACCGTATCATCAGTAATTCCATTACCGTTCCGTTATTAAAGAGTGTTCAATTTGCGGAGCAGGTATCCCAGGGCAGGCTGGATTCCACAATAAATATTACGCAAACCGATGAGGTAGGGCAATTAGCCCGTTCATTGAACAGCATGGTGATTAAGCTCCGCGAGGTGGTGGAAGAAATTGTAACCGGAGCCCGCGAAATAGAGCAGACCAGTCGATCCATTAATACCACTTCGGGATCTATGGCCGAAGGTTCCATCCGACAGGCTTCTTCGCTGGAAGAGGTTTCGAGTACGATGGAAGAAATGGTGGGTAATATCAATCGGAGTACCCATCATGCCGAGGAAACCGAAAGCCTGTCGGATCGTGCCCTTTCCGATGTGAAGGAAGCGCATGACCTGGCAAAGAGCTCTGCTCTGTCTACTCGCGATATTGCACACCGGATTACGGTAATTAACGATATTGCCTTTCAGACCAATTTACTGGCTCTGAACGCTGCTGTAGAGGCAGCCCGGGCTGGTGAACTGGGCAAAGGATTTGCCGTAGTGGCCAGTGAAGTGCGTAAACTGGCCGATAACAGTAATATTGCCGGAAACGAAATTGTAAATCTCTCAAGAAATAACCTGAGCATAGCTGAGAATACCGGGGAACAAATGAACAACATGTTACAGGCTGTGGAAAAAACCGCCCAACTCATCAAGGAAATCGCCTTTGCCAGTAAGGAACAACTGGCCGGTGCCGAACAAATAAGCCATGCTATTTTGGAGCTGAACCAAATTGCGCAGGAGAACGCCCGTGCCAGCCATGAGCTGACCTCCAATGCCAATGCGCTGGTATCGCAGGCCGATCGGTTTAAAAAGCGAATGGCCTATTTTAGAATTCGGTGAGCAATCCCTCTACCTTTTCATAAACCGGCCAATGGAGGAACGGCCGTTGTATTCAATACGGATAAAATATAGGCCTTCAGGAAAATGTTCAACATTCAGCTGGTGCTCATAGTTGGCAACAGGCTCCGTTACTATCAAATTGCCCATAGCGTTGTAAAGGCTTACGGAAGCCTGGCTGCCCTGCATGTTTTCCGAAAAACGGAGTGTAACCACCTCACGTGCCGGATTGGGGAATACGGTAAGTATCATTGCCTTAATAGTGGCCGGAGGGTTGACTTCCAGGTCGCCGGTGTGTCGGAGAATAAACTTGTCCAGATTCCATTCCCATCCGCTGGTACCCCAACCTCGCAAACGAATCATCTGCGTTCCCTGATACAAATTCACCTGTTGCGAAGCCATCATAGGGATGAACTGATCCCAGTCGTTGCCGGGAGCCACCCGATCGAGCATTTGCGAAGTGTCATTCAGCACAAACTCCACTGCCGCCCCCGAAACGGTAGTTCCAATGAAGTATTCCACCGAATAGGTTCCGCTTACCGGAACTTCCACCTGGTAATCGCCCCAGTCGCCGGTACGGTTGTCCTTGATGGCTACTATGCTATCTGCCGAATAAGTTTGAAATCCGTCGAAAGTTCCACCGGTAGCGATAAAATCTTCTGCTTCAATCACCAGTTTAATTGGAGCGGGGATTACTTCAACCAAACAGCTGGCCGAATGACTTCCATCGGCGGTGCTCACCATAACCATGCTGCCACCCACGGCTAGTGCGGTAACCCGTCCGAGCGAATCGACACGAACCGATTCCGAATTTCCCGAAATCCAGATAAAGGCGGGCCGGGTGGCTTCTTCAGGAGTCAGATGAACCTCCAATTGATAGGAAACACCCACTTCGAGAGTGAGTAAAGCATCACTCAGTGCAATGCCGGTAAGAGTTACCGGGGAGCCTTCGAACCGCATGGTTCCCAACCGAAAACCGCCCTGATCGACATATACCCTCATGGTTTGCAGTCCCGCCGAAAGCGTGATGTGTTTCAAGCATAACGTATCAAAAGTTCCGGAAGCAGCCGTTTCTCCTATATACCGAATGCCGGTTCGATCCTGGCCATCAAACTCCAGGTGTAAGGCACCGTCGCCATATATGGACGAAACCAGCAGGCTGATGTCATAATCTCCTGCTTCCGCAACCTCCACAGTGTACTCCAGCCATTCACCGGTTTCCAACCAGGCCAGGTTTCCGGGAGCAATATCGTACTCGGTGTCCACATCGGTATCGCTTCGTGGACCACTGCCGTTGTTGCCGCTATCGGTGTCGTAATAGGCTTCGCCATTAGTGCCCAAATCGAAATGTACCGCTTCAATGCTTCCGGGAATGCGATGCGGGGTGCCGTCCGGATAAGCCATTTGCTCCTGCAACGAACGAATGGTAAAAGCACAACTGTCCGAGAAACCCCCATCGCTTGAGGTGACCAGAATTTGTACCTGGCCTTCTGCTAGTGCCGTAACCATCCCATAAGCATCGACACGGGCGACTAAAGGTTCCCTGCTGCACCAGCTATAGGAGGAATTCGTGGCATCTTCGGGAAACAGTTCGGCCTGAAGGGTAAAGTTCTGACCGACATACATAACCACCTGATGCTGGTTTAATCTTACACCGGTTACAGGAACGGTAACCTGTACCCTGCACGAGTCGGAATACCCCCCTTCGGCTGTTGTAGCGGTTACCCAGGCTATCCCACCACCCACAGCGAGCAGTTGGCCGAGCGAGTCAACGGTAACCACATTGGAAGCACTGGACGTCCAGCTCACCCGGGTATCCGTTGCATTCTCTGGATGTATCAGTGCATTCAAGTGGTAACTATTCCCTTTAATAAGGTCGATGGCAGAAGCAGACAGGGTGACCCCTTCTACCGGGCGTACCACCCGGATCGAACAAACTGCCGTGTATCCTCCATCGCGGGTGGTGGCTGTAATACGGGCTTCGCCCACCGACATGGCACCCACCAGACCCTCGGAATTTACCAGGGCAATTGCGGTGGCATTGGAGGACCAATACACCTGGGTATCGGTGGCACTTAGCGGAAAGATTTGTTCCTGCAGGTGGTAGGTTTGCCCTACATTCATGGTTAAATACGTGTCTGACAGGCTTATACTGCTTACCGGAACACGGACATGCACCTGACATTGCGCCCTGAATCCTCCATCGGCGGTGGTAACTTCTATGGTGGTGCTGCCCTGTCCGGTAGCCACCCCGTGTCCGTTTGCATCGATACTGGCGATGCTGTTATTGTTGGAATTCCAACTGATCACAGGGTTGGAAGCATTGGTCGGGTTAATTGTTGCATTTAAATCAAAGGCATCGCCAACATTCAATTCCAAATCGGTTTCGGACAAGCTTACACCTTCTACCGGAATCACCACCTGGAGGGTACACTGCGCCTGGCAGCCTCCATCGCTGGTTGTAACACGAATAGTGGTAGTACCTGCCCCCACTGCCGTTACCAGGCCATTGGCATCCACCGTGGCTACGGCTGTATTTCCCGAAATCCAGCTGACCGATGTATTGGTGGCCTCTGTAGGACTTACGATGGCGTCTAAATCGTGGGTTTGCCCCCGGTTCAGGCGAAGCGAATTTTCGGACAAGGATACTCCCGAAACAGGAATCCGCACCCGGGTCAGACGTATGTCATCGAGGTTCCATTGCCAGGCATTGGTTCCACTTGCAATGAGACGAATGGTATAACTTCCGGTTAGCAATTCCACAGGGTTGGCTGCTGTAAGGGTATAATAAGTATCCCATTGTCCGTTATTGGGTACGTTATCGGTGGATAGTACCGTTCCGTTGAGCGCAAACTGAATCTGCACGCCATCTTCGGGTGTAGAAATCAGGTAATCAATTCGGTAACCTCCCGGGTCGGAAACGTTCAAGAGGTATTCCACCCAGTCGCCCCGGTTAACATAGTGCACCCCATAGATACTGGTGTCGACACCATAGGGCACGTAACCATCGTTGTAGGTTCCACCAGTTGCAGTCAGGTTTTCTGCTTCCACCACCAGAGTTTGCGCCGGCAGAACGGAAGAAAAACAAAACAGAAGCAAGAGGAAGGAAACCAGGGCGAATATCCTGCGAGGCACGGTCGTGGTAAACTCCCTGAAAATAGCAAGCATCTGCAATTCGTTTTACGGTCGAGGCAACGAATATACCGGATATTCGGCAAAAGGGAATCCGGAACGGCTTTTTTTTGACAGAATCCTGTTATTCTCAATTCAATAACGCCATCAGGGTAATTAAATCTACTGCTTAAGGATTCACTTCGGAAGTACCGGCAAGCTCGAGAAAGAAACATTCGGCGGCAAAGACGGATCACACTGCACCAAGCCTTTTACAATATCCCTGTGCTGCGCATTGGAATTGAACATATCCTCCAGGTAAGCTGTTAATTATCAGCTACCTTATGTCGGAACGGTATTTTTAACAATTCTTTAAGAATTGGAACGGAACCATTTCGTTAAAAAAACGTGATATTTGTGGATATGAAAAAAGTGGTGGTCATTGGCATTGCGTTGTTGTACCTTAGCCTGAATGTGGTTAAGGTGATTCATCTGCATTTCTGCCATCATAACTTGAAGGCAGTAGCTTTCACAGCGCAGCCTGACTGCCCCATTGAGAAACACCACTGTCATTCCGGTTGCTGCGATGACCTGATCATCGTGGTAGACTTCGATACCGATCATGTATATACCACCGAAGAGGAACTCCATACCGAACAGCTGCTGGAAGCTTGTGCGACCTTACTGTTATGGGACAGCACCACCGAAGGTGATACACGATCACGAATTACGCAGTTCAGGCAGAATACAGCACCTCCCGATCCGCTTTATAAACGGACGCATTCCTATATTTTTTATGGTTAACAGGATGCCGGTTTCCCAACCCATCCTCGGTATAAATCATAAAAAATAGCAATCATGAAAGTACTACGTATAGTGGCTGTTACATGCAGCCTTATGGTATTGTTGGTAACTGCAAGCCATGCTCAAAATAAAAACATAGTTACCGAAGAATTTAACGTACACGGAGTTTGCAACCAATGCAAGGCCCGTATAGAAAATGCCGCCTACATAAAAGGGGTTAAGCATTGCGAATGGGACAAACACACCGAGCAAATAACGGTGGTTTACGACAGTACCAAAACCTCCAGCGATCTGATTCACCAGAGCATAGCCAATGCCGGCCACACTACCAGCAAGGTAGAAGCCAGCGACGAAGCCTACGATAAACTCCCGAAATGCTGCGCCTACCGGGATGGTGAGCATACCCACTAAGCCCCATGTGCAACATTTCACGATGGGGGATTTCGACATTTCTCTTAGTTCTTCACCTGGCAGGTTTGCGGGCGCAGCTAAACCTGAACGAAGAAATTGAGGGAATTGTATACGAGATACACGAAGGCCAAAAGCTTCCGCTTTTTGGTGCCAATATTTATTGGGCAGGCACCGCTCTGGGAACCGCTTCGAATACCCAGGGTAACTTTAGCATTCAGCCGGTGAAGGAAACGAACCTTCTGGTGGTGAGTTTTACCGGTTTCCAAAACGACACGATTCCGGTTACCGACCCGGAATTTCTGGAGATTACACTAAAGGAAGCGCTCGAACTGGAAGAGGTGGCCATTGTTCATACCGGCAATACCACCGAACTTTCCATGCTCAACCCCATTAAGGTGGAACGGCTGGGCGAGGGCGAACTGACCAAGGCTGCCTGTTGCAACCTTTCGGAGAGTTTTGAAACCAATCCTTCGGTAGATGTATCGTTTACCGATGCCGTTACCGGTACCAAGCAAATACAAATGCTGGGGTTGGCAGGGTCTTACACGCAAATTACCCTCGAAAACATGCCCGACATCCGGGGGCTTTCGGCTATTTACGGCATGGAATACATTCCCGGCCCCTGGATTGAAAGTATACAACTCAACAAGGGGACAGGTACGGTTGTGAATGGTTTTGAGAGTATGGCCGGACAAATCAATGTAGAACTGCGACAACCGGAAACCGCCCATCGCCTTTACCTGAACCTGTTTGGGAATGCCGAAAGCCGATTGGAAGGCAATCTGAACCTGGCTCAGAAACTAAACCCCAAATGGTCGACCGCCCTGCTGCTGCATGGGCGCAACCAGGCCACCGCAATGGATCGGAACAAGGATGGCTTTATGGACATGCCCCTGGGCAAACAGCTGATTGCCTTGAACCGATGGCAATATTGTGGGAGCAACGGCTGGGAATCGCAATTGGGCATTAAGGGTACACAAACAGAAAGCTATGGAGGACAAAACGACTACCAACCAGGTACTTCCGAACAACTGTGGGGGATGGAAATGAATACCCAACGCCTCGAAGGTTGGGCTAAAATAGGGAAGGTTTCAAAAAGCAAACCCTACCAAAGTTTTGGACTGCAACTGGCCGGTAATGTGCACAATCAGGAGTCGCTTTTTGGACTGAAACGGTATACTGGCAAACAGCAAAGTGCCTACCTGAACTTCATCTTTCAATCGGCTTTTAAGGACACCCGGCACAAGTACCGCACCGGTTTCAGCCTGCAAAGCGATCGTTACGATGAGCAACTGGACTCGTTGCTATTTATCCGGAACGAGAGTGTACCCGGAGTATTTTTCGAATACAGCTGGTCGCCAACCGAGAAGGTCGATGTAGTTGCCGGCCTGCGAGGCGATTACCACAACCAATACGGCTGGTTTGCCACCCCAAGGTTGCATATTCGTTACGCTCCGGCCGAACGTACCGTTTTCCGTTTTTCGGCTGGCCGCGGACAACGAACCGCCTCGATACTGGCCGAGAATGTGGCAGTACTTGCTTCATCGCGCAAGATCATCATTTTGGGCGATGCCTCGGGAACCCCCTACGGACTGCAGCCCGAGGTGGCTTGGAACCTGGGGGCAAATTTCACGCAAAAATTCAGCTTGGCCTATCGCAGTGGTACCATCAGCCTCGATCTGTATCGCACCGATTTCAGGAATCAGATAGTAACGGATCTGGATGAGGATCCACAGGCTATTTATTTTTATAACCTCGATGGATCTTCCTATTCCACCAGCTTCCAGTCGCAGGTAGATTACGAGCTGGTAAAACGCCTGAACATGCGACTGGCCTATCGTTGGTACGATGTAAAAACCCGGTACCTTTCCGGATTACAAAGCAAACCTTTGTTATCGCGCGACCGTGCTTTTGCCAATCTGGCGTATGCCACACGCAACCATCTAAAATTCGATTTTACCCTCCAGTGGCAAGGCAGCAAGCGGCTACCGGCTACCAATACCAATCCGGCTGAATACCAGTTGGCCGGGCATTCGCCCGCGTTTTGGTTGATGAATGCCCAGATTAGCAAAGAGTGGCGCGAACGCTTCGAACTGTACCTTGGGGGTGAGAACCTGCTGAATTTCAAACAGAAAGACCCGATACTGGCGGCTAGCGACCCTTTTAGTCCCTATTTTGACAGTTCCATGATTTGGGGGCCGGTGTTTGGACGAATGGTCTATGGAGGAATACGGCTTAAGTTGAGATAATAATCCGGGACGATTGCGGCAACACGGATGGAGGAGGGGGTGAGTTCATCAAACCGAGAATAAACGCTCGCTGAGGCAGTAGGTTTAGCAGCTTACTGCCTCATTTTTTGCCTTAACTTAGACTTGCATTCAGCCGTTGTTCTTCTTTAAAACTTGAAGATAAGTTTGTTTTTTCGTTTCAATGGTGAAACACCCAGATTAAGCGACTGGAAAAATTACCTAAAGATACTCTTGTAAGTCTTTCAACATAAGGATTGAAAGCATTTTGTTTGATGATCCAGGCAAAATATTTGGAAGGTTTCAGTCCTGTTTTCAGCGCATGTTGCCAGCATGTTAGTTCACTTTATTAGGGTTTGAGGTGCTATTAAATTTTAAAGCATAAAATTGTACGCACATCCCAGCCTTATTCCAAAATCCACCAGCACTTTGGTCGAAATATCGTCCGAAAAGACTGTGTGGTGGAATAATAAAATCCCTCTTACATAAGGAGATAGACTAAACGAAAAGTTATTCCACTTTTTTCGGTATTCTGCTTCAAGCAATGCTGCAGGTCCGTTATAACTGGTTGAAATCCCAATCGGTTGACTGAGCATCATCGCGGAAAGCTGACTGTTCAGGTAAAGGGAATTTTGTTTTGTATTCTTTATCGGATACCCATATCCTAAGCCTAAATCTAACATGATATATGCATCCGAATGGAATAGTAGCCCGGCTGAACCCGTAAAAAAAAGTTTCCCCAAACTACTTTTTTCATACTCAATTCTCCCGGATACTCCTACTTCGTTCCCAATGAGCAATGCAGGACTCACATTAACCGATCGTTTTTCAATCCCTTCAGTTGGATTGATAGAATCATTATCAAATCCCAATAAATCAACGGAAATGAAAAGCCCCATTACGGCAAAAGCCACATAACTATACCGCATAATCCCTTTTTTTAAGTTCCTGTATTCTTGTAATATAGAATAAATCAAAATGGGTCTGGAAGAAATACATTCAATTTAACGTATGTATGACCGGAACAAGTCGTTACTATTCGGCCATTTGTTGAATAATCTCTTCACCGCAATTGCCATAAATGTAGGAATAAAAAATGCTCTCGTTTCACAAACCCCATACTACGTAAACTTTTCCCGGGCTAATGAACGCAAAATGTGCAATGAGCTCGGTTCCTGCTCAAAAAATACAGGAGGGGGTCGGAAAGCTGCTAGTCTTTGTTACTCTTTTTATCCAAGTTTTGGGTTGTGCTCCAAACGGTTGATAACCTTTTTTTGATCCCAAATAAATGTGATTTAGATTAGCCGTGAATCACAAATAATTTTCATCATGCGATCCATCGTCCTCTTGCTTCTGGCTTCATGCTTGCTCTTAACCTGCAACAAACGGGGTTCCGATACACAGGAACATATTCCGCTTAAAATGCTCCTTGGCATATGTATTTCGGATCATGCGATGGTGCTGGGAAATCCCAATCCGGAAAGTGAACAAATCACTTCCTTATTCCTAGGCGATGAAGTGCACTATTTAGGCGAAACACAGGAAGACAAGGGAAGCAGTTTCCTGTATATCGAACTGGCGGAGGGTACAAAGGCCTGGGTAGATGCAAAAGCCATTATCCTGAATGCTACACCTGCGGCGGTTATTAATCCAACTGCTATTTTCGAACAACCTCACAGCGGATCTCTGCAAAAAGGAAGCTTACATCCGGCCGAATTTATTGTGGCAACTGACGATAATTATGGTTGGTATCAGGTATCGGGCATAAACCAAGCCAAATGCGGTTGGGTACCCAAATCGGCCATTAGTCTGGAGCGCGATGATGTTTACATTGCCTCCATGGCCTGGGGCGATCTTTTAGATCAAAACGGGAACATCCTGAAGAAGGAACTTCCCTATTTTATTAAATCCATACCCAACCAGGATTCCAAACTGGCTCAGTATCTGCAGGGAATTTATGAAGAGGAAATTTCCAACGCAATCGAAGAATCCATTACCGATTACGAAAAGAACTACTACACCGAACTGCGTACCCCGGAAGAGTAACCGGATGTATGTTAAACCGTTTCCTGTTTGAGGCCGGATAGCGTGTTTATGCTTTTAGGACGAGCTCTTTTTGGCTGTCGCCACCCCGCTTAAGAAGCATTCGAACCACCATGTTTCGCCAAACCCCAATGCCATACGCAATCAACAATTCCAGCGAAGTAACCACACTCAGTAAGCCAACCCACACGCTACGGTTCTTCATGGTGGCGTCGACCAAAACCAGCAAGAGATAGATTCCCAACAAGCCCGCAAAAAGAACGGCAAGAGTTTGAGAGAAGAAACTCAAGCCAATACCTCCAAGTACAGCAAGAACAAAGCAACCAGGAAGCAGATGCAGGGGTTTTAGTGCGTCGCCATGCTTTAAATGCAGGTCGATACGTCCTTTACCATGAAAGTACAACTGCTTGAAGAACAGTTTAAAGTTGGCTTTTCGCCGGTGATAAACAAAAGCCTCATGTATTAATGCAGTCTCATAGCCCGCTTTCTGAATGCGCATGCTCAGGTCGATATCTTCGGCCACCTGCATGCCGCTGTACCCTCCAACCTGAAAGAAGGCATTTCGCCGAATGCCCATATTAAAACCTCTCAACTGGAATTTACCCACATGTTTTTTCTTACCACGAATACCTCCGGTGGTAAACGTGGAGGTCATGGCATAGTTCACTGCCTTCTGAAAAGGAGAGAAAGTGTCGTCGGCCGCATCGGGGCCTCCGTAGCCAGCAATGTCCGGGTGTGCCTTAAGAAAAGCATCGACCTTGTTAAAATAGTCGGACGGCACCACACAGTCGGAATCAATAAAAACCAGGAAATCGCCTTTAGCCTTCTCGCAACCCCTGTTGCGCGATTCGCTGGCACCCAACCCCCGTATGTGGAAGTAATGCAAATCAAGTTGTGGAGTATAGGTTTCAATCACCGGATGCAGAATATCGTCTCGGGAACCATCTACCACAATCACTTCGAAGTTTTTGAGTTGTTGAAGAACCATGCTTTCGAGGAAGTTTTGAACCTCATCGGGGCGTCCGAACGTGGGCAGAATAACAGAATAAAACATGATGAACTTTATGAACGATAAAAATGACTAAAATGGGCAGCACCAATGGAAACGGATGCTTACGAGCAACCACACTTCCTGTTGCCCTATACTAGGGGCAGAACTAAAACTCTTCCTCAATGAGATAGCGGTTGCGATCGGTTGCGTTGCGGGTGATCAGTTCTCCCAGGAAACCGGCAATAAAGAGCAGGGTTCCCAATACCATGCAGGTTAAACCAATATAGAAGAAAGGGCTCTTGGTAACCAGAGGGGCCAGGATATGACTTTTTACTGCAAGCAGTTTTTTTACTCCCAGAAAGGCAGCGAGGGCAAAACCAATCAGAAAGGTCAGGGCGCCCAGGGTGCCAAAGAGGTGCATGGGGCGTTTGCCGTACTTGGAAATAAACATCACCGAAAGCAGGTCGAGAGGGCCCCGAATAAAGCGCTCCAGCCCAAATTTGGTATTGCCGTACTTACGTTCCTGGTGGAGTACCACCTTTTCGCCAATTTTTTTAAAGCCTGCCCATTTGGCCAACACCGGAATAAAGCGATGCATGTCGCCGTAAATCTCAATACTTTTCACCACCCGTTGCTTGTAGGCCTTAATCCCGCAGTTAAAATCGTGCAGTTCTATACCGCTCATTCGGCGGGCTGTCCAATTGTAAAATTTGGAGGGTATGTTTTTGGTAAAAACCGGATCGTATCGCTTCTTCTTCCAGCCCGACACCAGGTCGAAATCATTTTCGCGAATCATTTGCACAAAACCCGGAATTTCCTCGGGCGAATCCTGCAAATCGGCATCCATGGTAATGGCTATCTGTCCGCGTACAGCCTGAAAACCCACATGAAGCGCGGCCGATTTTCCAAAATTCCGGCGAAAACGTATGCCTCGCAGGGTGGTGTATTTTTCCTTCAGATTCTGGATCACCTCCCAGGAATTGTCGGTACTGCCGTCATCAATCATGATAACTTCGTACGAATACTTGTTTTGGTGCATTACCCGGTCAATCCAATCCATGAGTTCGGGCAGCGAAGCAGCTTCGTTCAGCAGGGGTATTACTATTGAAAGATCCATGTTTGAGGAATAGGTTTATAAGTTGTCGGGCATGGTGGGAATTTCCTGCCGGCGCAGCATGGCTGCAATGCCAAGTGAAAATACACCACCTAACAGTACCGAATAAAAAAAGACGCCCAACGCTAAAATGGCAGGGGTCATATAGTTTTTCATGATTATACTTTGTAATTCCACCTTTTCTTCGGAGAAGCCACCTGTAAGAAGTTGTTCCTGGGTTTCGGCCAGCATCTGCTCCCATAAACTCGGAGCCAGATACTTGTAAAGCAGGTAATTGTATACAGCCCCTACCATTCCGATAGCCATACAGGTTAACAGGGCAGTACCCAAAGCGCTGCCAAAATTCAAAAATCCATTCCTGTAGTGGTCGCGATAGTGTTTTACCGAGAAAAAAATGCCTATTCCAAAGAACATATAAATGATAAAGTTCAAGGTTGCGTTGTTCATGCTCCCCGAGAGATACGTCAGGAACAACAAGAACGCCATAATTCCGCCGGTTACCGATCCATATACCCACGTATGTTTAAGCTGTAAATTCATAGTCAACTGGTTGTATAAATATCCTTCTCCACAGGTGCCGAAATACCGGTTCCGCCGGTTCTCCAAACCACGAAACGTTTCTTTTGGCGCGATAAAAATAAGTAAATTTTGTTCATTTCAGGATTCTTTCGAATTCTATTGGGAGAAATAAGAAAAGTTTATACTTTTGCGCCGGGTAAGTCTTATACGGCCAGCTCCTGTTGAACTCCCCCAGGACCGGAAGGTAGCAAGGGTAGACGGTTGTAGCGGCGCGATATAAGTAGCTTACCCACTTTTTTTTTGGATTAAACGATCTGTGTTTAGCTACCCGGGTTAGGTGGGTTCTTTTCTTAAGTTAGCATCTGCTCTGTTGAGTCTCAGTTCTGCAAACTTCCTTTTTCAGGTAATATCTACCCAACAAAAAACCCGGAGTACAGGGTATGCAAACCGGGTTATCATGCTGTTACCGGGTTTTCTAACTTAATGCGTCAATCACCTCCTGAGGCGCTTGCACCAATTCTACCAGCACCCCTTCGCTACACAGCGGGAACTCTTCGTTACCTTTGGGGTGAATAAAACAAATATCGTAGCCACTGGCACCCGGGCGTATGCCACCGGGAGTAAACCGTACGCCCTGCGCGGTCAGCCATTCCACGGCTTTAGGCAAATTATCAATCCATAGGCCTACATGGTTGAGTTTGGGCTGGTCAACACGGGGTTTTTTATCAAAATCGAGCGGCTGCATAATATCCACTTCCACGGCATAAGGCCCCTTACCCATTTTCAGAACGTCCTCATCCACATTTTCTTTTTCGCTTTTAAAGGTTTTAACAACCGATAAACCCAGAATATCAACCCAAAACCTGGCCAGTGCCGATTTTTCTTCGCCACCAATGGCAATTTGCTGTATTCCCAGTACTTTGAAAGGTCTCATAGTAGTAAATTATATATTAATTTATGGAGTTGCCTGCGAATGTACTAATTTTCCAACTATTCCCCGCGAATCCATAAAATCCTTAGCTTTACCCTACTTATCAGACAGGGTGGCTCACGCAAAAAGTGTAAACCCATGGCAAAACTATATCTCTCGCTTACCATCAACTGGGAAGGCGTGCATATAAATAACTTGAACGATGTACAGCACATCCGGAAGGAAATAGGAGTTACTGTGCCGGTTACCCATTTTGTGAATCCGGCCTGTTTTATTCCTCCCTGGCCCGAAATCTTTACCAGAATCCAATCAGCAATTCTGCCTCACGACGAAGTGGCCCTTGAGTTACGCCCGCTTAAAAGCCTGATTGCCGAAATTCCGGGTCTGAAGTTCCGCAGCGAATATAACTTTTACAAAACCCCGATCCGAACCCTGCAGGCCTATTTGCTCCGGCAAGGCATATCGCCGGGGTTACTCACTCCATTTCCGGTTAGCGGGTATGGTGTTCCGCCGGGGGTATATTCCCCTGCGGAATTAAAGCTCATATTGGCACATTCCCTTCAACGGCTACAGGAGGTATTTCCCGGAAAAGCCATCCGGGGTTTCCGGAGTGGAGCCTGGCTGGCGAACGACAGCCTTATTCAAGCACTGGTTGAGCTGGGTTTCTCGTACGATTCATCAGCGGTACCTCCGGAACTTCTTTCGCAGGGTTACGAACCCGGTAACACAGGCAATTTCCGCGATGGTTTCGGCTCGAAGAATGGTCTGCTAACCGAATACCTGCTGCGTTTGTGGGGGCACAGGGAACAATCGGTATTCTTCCTGAAGAACCATGTGTTTAGGATCGCGTATGGCAACGAGCCCATTCGTCTGCATGCGCAACCTTTCGCATTGGGCGACCTTACCGAAATGCCAAATAACGGAGGCCTGACCGATACCACCGGAAATATCAACCTGCAACGCCTGTTACAGTGCGCCCAACAATTTATTGAACAACAAAACCGCAACTTCTTTTTAAATATTGGCATTCGCCAGGAAAGCGAAATTCATCAGAAAATTCCTCTTATTCAGTTCTTTCAGGATTTGCGACAACATTACCCCAATGTTCAATTTCTGACCGTGCACGATGCTATGAATATTTGGAAAAAGGTAGTGGCCGAAGATTCCATACAGACGTAATTTTAAAAAGCCCCAACCATGGATTATATACTTTGGATAGTAACCGCCTGCCTGGTGCTGGTATCGTTTTGGAAAAGCAAGCAGAAGACCAGGGAAGCTCTTAACCTTGCCGTGAAGAAGTTTGGATCCGTGCTTTCACTTTTTCTGATCGTAATGGTCATTTACGCCCTAATCATCAGTTTCCTGCCTCCCGGTTTGATTCAACAGAATCTGGGACGTAACTCAGGACTAAAGGGCGTTTTTTGGGCTCTGGGAATGGGAAGTGTATCGGTAATGCCCGGTTTCGCTGCCTTCCCCTTATGTGCTGCGTTAAAGGGATTGGGAATTCCCTATTACATTCTGGCAGCCTTTAGTATTTCCCTGATGAACATAGGTGTTATTACCTTTCCCGTTGACAAACGTTTTCTGGGCTTCCGGGTGGCTCTTGCCCGAAACGCTGCGGCTTTGGTGGTTTGCCTGGTGGTAGTACTTATCTTTAAATGGATATTCGGTGAATCGTAAGATAACATCACGGCTCCCCGCCGTCCTGCTGCTGGCTTGCTTCGGCATTTTCCTGGTTATTTCCATTATTTCTGATTATCAAACCGGCATGCAAACAGGTCGTGCTTTTTACGATGTATGCCTGTATATGCTTCGGATTTTACCGTGTTCCTTCATTCTCATTGCTTTGCTGGAGGTTTGGATTAAGCCCGAAACGGTGGTTGAGCACCTGGGCGAAAACTGCGGATGGCAAGGTAATTTCTGGGTTATGGTATTGGCTGGTTTCTCCATTGGGGGCTTGTATGTGGCGTATCCCATGGCGCAAACCTTACAACGCAAAGGCGCCTCGCTACGTATCATTTTTTCCTATCTCGCTTTTACAGGTATTCTGCGCATCCCTATGACCCTGTTTGAAATTACGTTTCTTGGCCTTCCCTTTACCTTAACCCGGTTGCTGGTTGCCCTTCCGCTGTTTCTGCTCTCGGGAATTCTGTTTGGAACTGTGCTTACCAGGAAAAACTACCGTTTAAAAGATTAATATTGCATACCAGAGAATACGGCTTTTTTTGTAAATTAGAAATAGCACCAGGAAATAACGCTTATTTAGTATGGAGAAATTGGATATTCAGGGTGAATCCGACCGGCCTGACATACATCTGGATCACGAAGCAGGATCGCTCTATATTGGAGGTAATTCCCTTCCTGAGAACGTTAACGAAATCTATCAACCCGTTTTGGAATGGATAGATGCCTACATACAGCATCCTAATCCAAAAACTACCTTCGAGTTCTTTTTTGAGTATTTCAATACTGCTACGAGTAATATTCTGATGCGTATCGTTGAAAAATGCAGGGTTCTGCACGCGAACTGCGAAACCTTCAGTTTAAACTGGTGCTACTCTACGGGCGACTACGACATGCGCGAATTTGGTGAGGAGCTTATGGATATCTTCAAGATACCGGTTAATCTGCAGGAACGAGAGGTGACGGATTGAACGGGGAGGGCTGCGTAGAATGAGGGAGGTTCAATTCGTTGAGTAGTATCATTTTTTTCAAAAACTCCCATATCTGCAATTAAATGTTCAACAACCGGGATTAAAACATCCCCGGTGGTGTAGTTTTCGATCATTGATACAAGTCCAATTCGGTCAGGTACTTGGTATGGTCGGCTTTGACAGGGGTTTCCTATAGGTATCGGGTTTTAGCGTATGGCTCTGAACTTTGAAGCATTCACAAAAAGTACATCACCAATGTCGTTGTAATCCAGAAACAGGTTCCGATCGAAGTTTAGGTGTTCATCGAAAAAACCCACCATGGTGAGTCCGGCTTCTGAGGATTTAGTACCTACCAGCCTTTTAATCGATTGATTTTCCTCTACGGGCACCATTTCGATACTTTTGGGCGATATGGGCAAACGCCCGCTCAGTATCAGCTCACTGAGTTTTTGTTTGTTTTCCTCTTCATTGCTGTCCTTGGGAGTTAGGCAAAATATGCGGATCTTGTGTTTGTGCCAGTGCGGGTGCCCAAGTATAATATAACTCAATAATATCATCAGGTTGGAATTTTCCGAATCGATGCTTCGAATCCATACATGGATTCCCTTTTTATGACGGGTGGGTTTCATGTCGGTAGCCAAAACTGCTACATCGAGCCGGGCTGCTTTAGCCATGGGGATATTCTCAATAACCGGGAGTACGGTTTCCGGCCTAGTTTTATCAAATTCAAACAAAATCAGGTTATTAGGCATACCCGATACGCCTGGGAACTGAACGATCTGCGCTACCGCCGAAGTAAAGGAAGGCGAGATCAGTGTGTCCATATACGTATTGTTATCCTCACCGGTGAGTTCAATAAGCCGGGGCAGGATGGATTCCGTTTCGTCATTCGATTCGGCCGTATACTTCTTTTCCACCAAATGGATGTAGGTTCCAAACCCGTATCGCATCGAAATCCATCCCAGAAGCTGTAACGCCTTTTTATTCTCGAAAGTGCGAGTTGAAACACACACCACCGAAGGCCTCCATCGATCGCTATCCTGAACTTTACGTTTGCGTTGCATGTACACTTGCAAATTTCGGCTGAGCTGAAAAACCGCTCCCTGGAAAATGGCCGACATACCCCCACGTGCCCTATGGAAATAACTTGTAATAATGTACAGCAACACCAGGGCAATTACGGCAAGCAATGCATAGAATGGCTGCATGGCAAACATCAGCCATACACTGCCCAGAAACCCGGCCAACGACAATGGCCAACGTGTCTGAAAGACCGGACGGTACGAAGGATCGGCACTAAAATGATAAAGAAATGAGATGAGACAAATGGATCCGTAGGTAACCATGAATAGCATGGAAAGAACTTGTGCCACAAAATCTACTCCACCTTTATATACAAACAGTAGGGCAAGGATACCCGTGATGCGGGTGGCCGCTTTGGGTTCCAGTGTCTTTCCAATGCCTTTGGCCATACGGCGATTCAGTTTTTTTATGGGTAGGGAATCGTCCAGGGCGAGGGCTTGCAGAGTTCTGGGTGCCACCAGCATAAAACCGATGGCAGAAGAAAGTGTAGCAGCAGCCAAACCAATAGGAACCATGAAGGAACCGGCTTTGGCAATTTTCGACATCATCAGCTGATCGTTCACCAAATCGTCCGGAGAGGCCGATACAGCCAGCTTATAGGTAACCAAAGAAAATACGAGTATGCCAAAGAGTGCTGCCAGTGTAGTTCCCATAAGAATCGATTTTCCCGGATTTTTCAGATCGCCCGATAAGCCCACGCCAGCGGTTATACCGGTAAAGGCTGGAAAAAGTATGGCAAATACGGTAAAAAAGGATTCCTTTAGGTTTCCGGTCTTAACCGAAAAAAGAGCCACCGGGTTGCTTTCGCTGTATCCCGTGTTTCCCAGAAAGAACATTACCAAACTTACACCAAGTATGGCTGCTACGACATACAGCAGTTTTATTCCCGGAGCCATCCCTTTCTTCAGAATAAACCAGGTCAATAAAAGCATTACAGGCATACTTACAACTCGTCGGGTCCACTCCGGGGAGAGATTCAGGGTGTTCAATACAGGCGAAAAGGCTTCGGTAAAAGCAATAACATAAAATGCGACGCTAATGGCCTGCGCCAGGTAAAGTGCCAGGCCTATGGTTGCTCCAATGTTCAACCCAAAGGACCGGCTGATAATGAAATACTCTCCTCCACCTTCTACCCGCTGATTGGATGCCAATTCGGAAATGGCCAACGCAGCGGGTACTGTAATCAAATGTCCCAGCAGGATCACTCCAAGAGTTCCCATAAAGCCCAACATACCTACGGCATACCCAAACCGAAGGAAAAGAATAGCTCCAAAAAGGGTGGTTAGCGCTGTAAAGAACACGGGAGCTGTACCAAAACTTTTTATTTTAACCGATACTTGACTTGACATAAACACTTGTATTTTACCCCTGCGAAGGTACTTAATAAATGGTTGATGCAAGAGCAACCATTTGCCCATAATTTATTCCCGTCTAATTCGTAAGCCCTATTATAGCTATCCAGTTGCTTACCACCCTATGCAATTCTTCCACTTTGATGCATTCGGAGTGTTTGTGCGGTAGGAGATAGGCAACAACAAATACGGGACTGAGGATGGTAATTTCATTCCAAATGGCACTTCACTCCAGAAAAAAAACCCGGCCACTGCCGGGTTTTTCGCAATTTCTTTTCAATCTGATTATTATTGAACCATGATGATATCTACAACCGAATTACCCAGCTTGTTATCTTTAAATTTAACCAGCAAATCATAAAAACCGGTCTTGTTGCAAACCAGGCTCACACCCGGAAAATACTTGTCGCCCATCACGTTGGTCAGAATCAGGTTATCAGCATCCATCAATTCTACCACGGCTTCACCCACATAATCTTCCAGATGATTGGTAATTTTGAAAAGATACTTAGTGCCCTTATTTAGTTTTAAGGTAACAAAGTATTCGTTCTCATAATCGATATCGCTAACGGCATCCAGTTTAAAATCCACTTGTTTGATAAAAATTTCTTTCTGTGCCATGCCCTTCACGGAGAATATAGCCAGTGCCAACAGGAGGATCAAGTATCTTGTATAGTTCATGGGTACTTATTTTAATATCGATCGGATATACAAATATAACTCATTCAAAATGCTATTCCACATTTTTCGTCTCCAGCCACATCTGCTTATTATCAAGCAGGATGAACCGGGCGTGTTCTGATACTCGCAAAGTTTCGGACGAACTGAGACGAACCACCTCGGCAGCCAGATGTTGGAAATAGTACTCCTTGGTTAATCCGGTGCATCGGGTGGTTCCATTCCGCATATAGAAAAGGGCTTTAACCTGTCTTTTCTCATCGAAGCTGCTTAAGGCATCGGCCAAAGCTTTTACACGCGTCCAGGTAGTTTTATGCTCTTCCCACCAATCTTTGGCATTTTGAACACTTAGCTTATAGATGACATTCCGCAGTTCAGCACTCGAACTTACCTCCAGTTTTTTGCGGTTGGTAACATTGTTGTAGTAATTGGGGAAAGTAATTTTGATAAATCCCAGCAACTCTTCATCGGGAAGATGGTAACCGGTAAAACCAAAGTTCATAAAGGAGATGTCCTCCAGAGCCCAGCCGGCACGCATAGCCAAATTGTCAATATCGTAATCTACAATTTGCCCGTATCCGAAAAATTTCTCGGCTCCGGGATAAATTAACGAGCCGGTGTTAGTAACTTTTACAATTTCATTTCTGTCGAGCATTTTTATTAAATCGGGAATAGCTGCTCCTTCCATATTTTCCATAGCCGTTTTGGCAGTTTTAATGGTATTCCAATCGCTAGCACTAAAATCCTGCATCAGTTGAGTGATGCTGGCTTGAATAACCGCAGGAGTCAATACCAGTGCTCCGCATAAAAAGGCCAGGTAGAGTTTCATTTTTCTCATAGTAAAAAGGTGTAATTAGATCTGCTTATTATAAAATTAGTAATTTTTCGTTATATGCCAAGTTTTTGTTAAAGCCCTAAGGGTGAATTACGAACTATTTTGTCCCATAGGCTCAATCGGTTGCCCCAACTTTAACTATCTTTATGCAACAGAAAGTCACGAGGCTTCTGCCTGTATAACTCACTAATTGGTTTTATAAAGGGTATGCGATTGCGGAAATCACAAATAATAACATTGCTCATCTTAGGTTTTCTGGTGTTGTGTTCCTGCCACAGCTCCTATCATTCAACCAAAAGAAAACGGGGACAACAATGCGATTGTCCCAAAGAAACCCGGGTTAAAAAACCACGATTCCACCACCGTTATTGAATTCTTTGACTTTTAAAACGGTTTTTTAGTTGGAATCGATTAAATTAGCGATCCGTTTAAGTGATACCGTGACCGTGAGCAGAATGGCCTTTTTTGGAATTACCGTACTTCAATTGTTAACTTGTGCTTGTGTACGTCCGGTAGACCAAATGGCCAACATGGATGGTATAGCAACCGACACCGTTCGCTATAAACCGGTTGTTCTGGCCATTGAAGGCATGACCAGCCGAAAATGCGAAAATATCATCCAGACTGCCATAGCACATATCGATGGTGTACAACAGGTCGAAGCTTCTTTCGAGCAGGAGAAAGCTGATATTATTTACAACACCTCACAGACCAGTATGTTGCAAATTAGTGAAGCCATAGGTCAATTAGGGTACCAGGTAAAAGGAGAAATACAAAAAAATAAGGATTGACCCCCCAAAAAAATGCATTTTACCGATAATAAAAGTATTTTTAACCCGTTTTCGTTCGCATTATACTGCGGATTACAGTAACTTTGACGACGTTTTAATATAAACCAGATGCATATGCAGAGTAAACTTCAGGAACTCACAGAGAAAATCTATCAGGAAGGTGTTGAAAAGGGAAATGCCGAAGCACAGCAAATAGTGCAGAACGCCACTAAAGAAGCAAGTTCAATCATTTCGAAAGCAAAGGCCGAAGCCGAAGCCATTCTTGCGGATGCTCAAAAAAAATCAGAAGAAGTTAAGCAGCATACCGAGTCGGAAATCCAACTCTCCGGAAAACAAGCCATCAATGCCTTACGTCAACAAGTGGTGGACATGATTAACGGAGCCATTGTGAAAACCACCGTAACCGATGCTTTTGATCCGGGTTTCTCGCAAAAAATTATCGAAACCACCCTGGCCAATTGGGCGCAATCGGGGCAGTCTATGGATCTGAAAGTGCTGCTGCCGGCACAAGATGAAAAAGCATTAACTGATTTTTTTAAAAAGGAAGCCAAAAAATTTATGGATCAGGGCGTTACCATCGATTTTAACAGCCGGATAAAAGCCGGTTTCCATATTGGCCCCAAAGATGGAAGTTATAAGGTTTCTTTTACCGACGAAGATTTCATCAACTTCTTCAAACAATATTTACGGCCCAAATTGGTAGAAATTCTTTTTAGTGCCGAATAGTATGAGTAGACAGTACCACTACCTTATTGCCGGTTTTCCTGACCTTCTGATCGATGACACCAAGGTAACCATTCCTGGCACCGCTTTCCGGGAAAGCCTTGAGGAAGGCCTGCACCCGGACGATTGGAAACTGATCCGGTTGTTCTTTCTGCAGAACGATAATAAAAACCTTTTACTACGCCTGCAGAGCGACGAAAACCATTTGCCTTTTGCAGGTAATTACTCCGCCGCCGATTGGGATGCCATCGTTCGGGCTGTGAAAGATGACTCGCTTCAGACGGAGTTTCCCCAACTGCCCCCTTATTTTGGAGTGTTCATCCATTCGTATTTAAATGAAACCCCCTTGGACGAAGGCAAGGCTTGGGATATTCAGCTAAGTGAATTGTTTTATAACTATGTTGGTTCCGTTACCAATGTTTTTATTTCCGGATGGTTCTCTTTTGAGCGCGACCTGAATAATATACTCACCGCAGCGCAATGCCGGAAATACAATCTGGAGGTTGAAAAGCAACTGATTGGCAAAACGGAACTCACCGAAAAACTGAGTCGGAGTAGTGCCCGCGATTTTGGCATCACCCCTGATTTTCCCCATCTGAGTGCTCTGCTAAAGGCCATTGAAACGGAAGATTTGCTGGATTACGAAAGGAAGATTGACCGAATCAAATGGGACTTTCTGGACGAGGAGGTGTTCTTCCACTATTTCAGTATTGAGAAGATTTTTTCATTGGTCGTTAAGCTGTCCATTATCGAACGCTGGTTGACCCTTGATGTTCAAACCGGTAAACAATTGTTCACCGAACTATTACAAAATATGGAGGCTTCGTATGAGTTTCCGGAGGAATTTAAGTTAAAAAAATAACAGTATACTATGTCAACAAAAGGTAGAGTACATGGCATAATCGCAAACCTGGTTATTGTGCAGGCGGATGGCCCGGTATCGCAAAATGAAATATGTTTTATTACTTCGGGCGCAACCCGATTGATGGCCGAGGTAATTAAAATTAACGGTCAAAACGCTTATGTTCAGGTGTTTGAAAGTACACGTGGGGTTAAGATAGGCAATGAGGTAGAGTTTGCAGGCCACATGCTCGAAGTAACCTTAGGGCCCGGTATCTTGTCTAAAAACTACGATGGCTTACAGAACGACCTGGATAAAATGGATGGTGTTTTTCTGAAACGCGGCGATTACACGCATCCGCTGGATCCGGGCAAGAAATGGCACTTTAAGCCCCTGGCTCATGTGGGCGACACAGTGGAAGCCGCCTCGTGGCTGGGCGAAGTGCAGGAAAATGCCATGCCGCACAAAATTATGGTGCCTTTTACTTTTAAAGGCAGCTATAGCATAAAATCGCTGGCCGGCGAGGGCGATTATACCATTGACGATACCATAGCCGTTCTGCTGGATAGCAACCAGCAGGAACATAAGGTGAGCATGACACAAAAATGGCCCGTGAAAGTGCCCATTACCGCTTACAGGGAAAAACCCCGCCCATTCAAATTACTGGAAACCGGGGTGCGTACTCTGGACACCCTGAACCCCATTGTTGAAGGCGGTACCGGTTTTATCCCCGGACCTTTCGGTGCGGGCAAAACGGTGTTGCAGCATGCCATTTCCAAACAGGCCGAAGCCGATATTGTAATTGTAGCTGCCTGTGGCGAACGTGCCAACGAGGTGGTGGAAATCTTTACCGAGTTCCCCGAACTGGAAGACAAACGTACCGGTAGGAAGCTGATGGAACGTACCACCATTATAGCCAATACCTCCAACATGCCCGTTGCTGCCCGTGAGGCATCGGTATATACCGCCATGACCCTGGCTGAATACTATCGGTCGATGGGACTGCGCGTACTCCTGATGGCCGACTCCACTTCGCGTTGGGCACAGGCACTTCGCGAAATGTCGAACCGCCTGGAGGAACTTCCTGGTCCCGATGCCTTCCCCATGGATTTGCCGGCCATTATTTCCAACTTCTATGCTCGCGCGGGTTATACCTACCTGAAAAACGGCAAAACCGGATCCATAACTTTTATTGGTACCGTATCTCCTGCCGGGGGTAACCTGAAGGAGCCAGTAACCGAATCGACCAAGAAGGCAGCCCGTTGTTTCTATGCTCTTTCGCAGCAACGTGCCGACAGCAAGCGCTATCCGGCGGTGGATCCCATCGACAGCTATTCAAAATATCTCGAATATCCGGAATTTGCCGAATACATTAACGAACGCATCTCCGATACCTGGATCGACAACGTGAACGAAGTAAAAACCATGCTTCAGCGAGGCAAGGAAACTTACGACCAGATTAATATTTTGGGCGATGACGGGGTACCCATTGAATACCACGTGGTGTACTGGAAATCGGAAGTAATAGACAGTGTGATCTGTCAGCAGGACGGTTTCGATAAAATTGATCAGAACTGCCCCATGGAGCGTCAGGAAAACATTCTGCAGAATACCTTGTCCATTATCCGCTCGAATTATCAATTTGAAACCTTTATCGACGTATCGGCCTACTTTAAGAAGGTGATCAATTTTATGAAACAGATTAACTATACCGAATTTCAATCGGAAGGCTATTATAAATTTGAGAACGAATTGAAGGCCTTGCTGAAAGAACAAAATATTGACCTGGGTTAGTTCCCGTAAACCGATTATCAATGGAAACGAAAGCATTTCAGAAAATATATACAAAGATTACGCAAATCACCAAAGCCACCTGCTCGCTGAACGCCACCGGTGTGGGCAACGAAGAATTGGCTATGGTCAACGGGAAACTGGCTCAGGTGGTTAAAATTATTGGCGACACGGTTACGCTTCAGGTATTTGGCGGTACCGAAGGTATTCCCACCAATGCGGAAGTAACCTTTCTGGGAAAAGCCCCGACCTTAAAAGTGAGCGACCAGCTGGCCGGGCGTTTTTTCAACGCCTATGGCGATCCCATTGACGGAGGTCCGGCCGTAGAAGGTCATGAAATTGAAATTGGTGGCCCGTCGGTGAACCCGGTTCGCCGCAAGCAGCCTTCGGAACTGATTGCCACTGGTATTGCCGGTATCGACTTGAACAACACCCTGGTATCGGGTCAGAAAATTCCTTTCTTTGCCGACCCCGACCAGCCCTATAACCAGGTTATGGCCATGGTAGCCTTACGTGCCAAAGCCGACAAGATTATTCTGGGCGGTATGGGGCTGACCAACGACGATTACCTGTTCTACAAAAATGTGTTTGATAATGCCGGGGCATTGGATCGCATTATCAGCTTTGTGAACACCACCGACAACCCTCCGGTTGAGCGTTTGCTGGTACCCGATATGGCACTTACTGCAGCGGAATATTTTGCCGTTCAGAAAAACGAATCGGTGCTGGTACTGCTTACCGACATGACTCTCTATGCCGATGCACTGAGTATTGTATCGAACCGCATGGACCAGATCCCCTCGAAAGACAGTATGCCCGGATCGCTCTACAGCGATCTGGCCAAAATATACGAAAAGGCTGTGCAGTTTCCTGCCGGCGGATCGATAACCATTATTGCGGTTACCACCCTTTCAGGCGGCGATATTACCCATGCTATCCCGGACAATACCGGCTACATTACCGAAGGGCAGCTTTTCCTGCGACGCGATACCGATATTGGTAAAGTAATTGTGGATCCGTTCCGAAGCTTGTCACGTTTGAAACAGTTGGTAATCAGTAAAAAAACCCGCGAAGACCACGCCGGTGTGATGAGCGCGGCCATTCGTTTGTTTGCCGATGCGGCCAACGCCAAAACCAAACAGGAAAACGGTTTCGACCTGACCGAATACGACGAACGCACACTCAAATTTGCCCGCGACTATTCCAACCGCCTGCTGGCCATTGATGTGAATGTGGAAATTGACGAAATGATTGACACCGGTTGGGAACTGTTTAGCAAACATTTCAACAAAGAAGAAGTGGGTATAAAACAAACACTGGTAGATAAATACTGGAAGAACAATTAATGCCCTGGGCAGAGAGATCGAACTATGGCTATAAAATTCCAATACAATAAAACTTCGCTCCAGGTACTCGAGAAACAACTCAAGGTACGGGTAAAGGCACTCCCCACCATTAAGAATAAGGAGTCGGCTCTGCGTATTGAGGTAAAAAAGGCGAAGGACGAAGGCAAACGCCTGGAGGACGAACTTCGGGCAGCAATGGCTTCTTACGAGAACATGGTCGGTCTGTGGGCCGAATTCCGAACCGATCTGATTCGGGTGGAGGACGTGCATCTGGATATCAAAAAGATTGCCGGGGTAAAAACACCGGTGCTTCACGGGGTCGATTTTGCCGTGCAACCTTTTAGTGTTTTCAATGCCCCCAAGTGGTATTTAGGCGGCGTGGCTATACTCAAGCAACTGGTACACATCTCCATACAGCGTGAAGTGTTTACCATGAAGATGGAACTGCTCGACTATGCCCGGAAAAAGACTACCCAGAAAGTTAATCTTTTTGAGAAGGTTCAAATACCCGGCTATGCCGATGCCATTCGTAAAATAAAGCGCTTTATGGAAGATGAGGACAACCTTTCCAAATCGGCTCAAAAAATTGTGAAAACCCGTCAAGAGGAGGAGGCCAGCCTATGATACTTCCAATGATCAAGTACGCTTTTCTGGTCTATCACCGGGAATACCTCGATTTTCTTAAGGGTTTGCAGGAACTGGCTGTGCTGCATGTAATCGAAAAGCAGTCGGGCGAAATAGAAGATGAGACGATACAAGGGCAATACCGCCAGTTGCAGCACATCAATCAGGCGATTAAGTTTTTGGAAAAACGCACCCAGGAAACACTTTCGGAGACTCTGGTGCAACCGGTTGAACCCTTGCTGGAACAACTCAGGCAGCTTCAGTCGAAAGTGGAGGGCTACCAGCAGGAACTGGCTCATCTCGAAAAGGAAATAAGCATACTTCAACCCTGGGGCAATTTTAACTGGGATACCATTCATAGAATCAAGGGCTCGGGGTATGATGTACATTTCTATCTTTGCCCCAGCCGGAGTATTGCCCCCCAATGGCGCGAACAGTACACCCTGGAAGTGATCCATGAGCAAGCGGGGATGAGCTATTTTGTGGTAATCAGTAAAATGAACGAACCCGTTGAACTGAACGCCGAAGTTTGTAGGCTGCCCCAAATTTCGCTGAGCCAGCTGGAAAAACAGCTGGAGGAAGTTACCGCAGGCCTCCGGAGCCTGGAAAACGAAATGGATACCTTCGCCGGAGAGTACCTGAACAGCTTGTATGCCGCTCGCGAAGAAGTTACCGTATCCCTGGATTTTAGCAAAGTGGTATGGAATACGCATAAAACTGCCGAAGATAAGCTGATGCTGCTCGAAGGCTGGGTTCCGGAAGAGAAGGAAGACCAGGTAGTGCACTACCTCAATGACGCCGGAGTATTCTACGAATCGGCGAAACCCGGGGAAGACGACCTTCCTCCCATCCAACTGAAGAACAATACTTTTGCACGCCTGTATGAAGCCATTGGCGAGTTGTATACCTTTCCGAATTACCGTGAGCTGGATTTAACGCCCTTCTTTGCTCCGTTCTACATGCTCTTCTTTGGCTTTTGCTTGGGCGATGCAGGGTACGGAGTGCTTATTGTTCTGGCTACCCTTATTGGCATGGCGAAAGCTAAACCTTCGTTAAAGCCCCTGTTTAAACTGGGTTTTTACCTGGGTCTTTCCACCATACTCATGGGTATAATTGGAGGAACCTACTTCGGCTATATGCTACATCCCGAAAATTTTAAAGACGGACAAACCTTTGCTCCCTGGATTACCACCTACCAGAAATACATTCTCAGCAGCGACAACCTGATGGTGGTGGCCCTGGGGATAGGATACTTTCAGGTGCTTTTTGGAATGTTCCTCAATGCAGCGAACCGGATCAAGATGCAGGGTTTCAGGTATGCGCTTGCGCAGTTGGGCTGGAACCTTATCGTTCTGGTTACCATTCCGGCCATTGGCTTGTACAAGTCGGGAGCCATGGCGGCCCCGTGGATGCGGACGGTAATTATTGTATCGGGAGTACTCGGAGGCTTGCCGGCCTTCTTCTACAATACGCCGGGTAAAAATCCGCTGCTGAACTTCGGTGCCGGTCTTTGGAATGCCTATGGCGTGGCCTCAGGTCTACTGGGCGACGTGTTGTCGTACATCCGGCTTTTTGCCTTAGGGTTGTCCAGTGCCATTCTGGGGAATGTTTTTAACCAATTGGCGCTGCAATCGAGCCAGGGTCTGGGTGGAGGTATTGCCGGAATTGCGGTAATGATTCTGATTTTGGCCTTTGGACACAGCCTCAACTTCTTTATGGCTGCCTTAGGATCGTTTGTTCACCCCTTGCGGCTTACCTTTGTCGAATTCTATAAAAATGCCGGATTTATGGGTGGTGGCAAAAAATACGAACCCTTCAAAAAGTAATAATCAACTAAAATTTAATACATAATTATGGAACCAATTGTTTTAGCGTATATCGGACTGGGCCTAATGGTAGGACTTTCAGGTATTGGAAGTGTTTATGGAGTATCTATCAGCGGTAATGCCGCTATCGGAGCAATGAAAAAAGATCCCGATTCTTTCGGTAACTACATGGTATTGTCGGCATTGCCCAGTACCCAGGGGCTGTATGGTTTTGTGGGATACTTTGTAATGAGCGGGCTTATGACAGGCACTATGAACTGGACAATTGCAGCCGGAATATTTGGTGCCGGACTGGCCATGGGTCTTGCCGGTTTGTTTTCCGGAATTCGCCAGGGACAGGTTTGTGCCAATGGTATTGCAGCTATAGGTTCGGGATACAAAGTTTTTGGTAACACAATGATTTTGGGTGTATTTCCCGAATTGTATGCGATTTTGGGCCTTTTGGTGGTTATTCTGATTAACGGTAATCTAACCGCTTAAGCCATCCTCTCGCAGCCTTTTTGCATCATATTCAACTAACATGCTATAAATCCTTCTAAGAATGTTTTATTTTTAGAAGGATTTTATTTTTTAGATCATGGACTATTTCTTACTCTCCCTGGCCGGTATCCTGCTTCTTATGGGCATCGCGGGCTGCATTCTGCCCATACTGCCCGGTCCGCCTTTAAGCTATGTGGGGCTGCTGCTCCTGCATTTTACCCGATTTGCAACCTTTGGTACCAATACGCTGGTATTTCTGGGGCTGCTGGCGGTACTCGTGCAAATTCTGGATTATATGGTACCCGTATGGGGAACACGTAAGTTCGGGGGTACTAAATACGGTACCTGGGGCAGTATAATTGGCCTTATTGCCGGTATGTTCTTTCTGCCGGCTATAGGCCCTTTTGGAATTATCACCCTGCTCGCCGGGCCGTTTCTGGGAGCCTTCATTGCCGAGAGAATGGCTGGACGCGAACGCCATGAAGCCACTCGGGCAGCGTTGGGATCGTTTATTGGTTTTATGGCCGGCACCTTTATGAAGTTAGCCAGTTCTCTGGTTATCAGTATCTATTTTGTAAAAGAACTGATACAGTACTGGAAGTAGTGCGCAAGTGCAGGTAGGCTGTTACAGTATGAAGTTTCCTGTTCACGGGATTCCAGCCGATCCATGTATCCTTCCATGATTTGGTATCAATAGCGCACACGACCGAACGGATACCCTCATATGCAAAAAATTTAGAATCCATCCTTGAATAGTCCGGAATACCTATGAAGCCTTTTGGAATGTAAGGAAGCCGTGCGACCCGGTACCTCTTTCTCGTTACTGTACCCGATTCCTATAAGAAGTCAACTGATTCCTCCCTCCCGGATACCGATTCCTTTTAATACGGAAGTAATTTCAGGCCTCCGCGAGCTCATTCCGTTCTTCCGGCACCTCATTCCATCAAACAGAAAGCTACTTCTTTAATCCAGGGAATCTAATCCTGTCGGCAGACTCATCTTTCCCTCGTTTCACCATGTCAAAGCACCATTCTCTTAGGTTATCGAAGCCAGAGCTTAGGAAAAGAAAGCAGAAGCCGGACTACATGGTATGGTTATCAAATCTTCCCGGAAACTTTGTGAACCGTTCGGCAGGCCACCGGACACGGGGTTGTAACACATGGGCTTCTTGAAGCTCGTGGCCGGGCAATTGCGATAGAGCCCTACCGTACGTTGGCATTACAATTAGTTCACCTTAACCACCTCGTATTCCTTGGTGTATTTCAGAATGCTGATACTTTCGTTTTCGAGTATGCCGGATTCCGGGTTGCGGTTAAACTGATACGGCGACAGTAACTGGGGGTTCTTGTACTGCCGAATGCACTTGCATGCATTGCTTTCGTAACGGTTAACGGCGGGTATAAAATACATGGCCATATCGTAACCCAGGTAGGTGTAATTGATGCCGGTTCCTTTGCCGGATGTTTGATAGGGTTCGGTTTTAAGTTGGGTTCGGCAGTGGGCAACAAACCGTTCCACGGCTTTGTTTTGGTAGTCGATATAGAACGGGCTGTACAAGGTGGTTTGCAACTCGTGCATCACATCAATACGTACATTGTCGAACTTCTGCCAGGATGAGAAACCAAACACTTCAATTTTATGGTCGCGCAGCAGAAAGTGAAGTTGCGACATCACATTGATCACGTCGGGTTCGTAGTCCGAAAGCACCAGCACCTTGTTGGCTGCACCGTTGGTCAGGCTGGTGTCGAGGGCACGTTGCAAACGGTCGGTAATGGTTACGGTGCGAATAAATTTCGGTCGGTGGGCAAAACGTTGGTCTGCCTGGTTGATTAACAGGGTTTTAATCGAGTCTGCCAGGTCTCGGTTTTGCTCATTGTCCTGATACACCAGCACGATTCCGCTGGAGTCGAGCCGGGATGCAATATACTGGGTATAGGCCGAATATGCAGCCCGGTCGGTGGGGATAATACGAAACAGGTTGGGGTTGTCTTTAAGGGGCGCTTCGCTTTCGGCCAACGGGGGTATAAAGGGTATTTTATGTTCGAAAGAGAAGCGCGAAACCAGTTTGATGTTGTTGGCGGCCAGCGGCCCTATAATCAGGTGAGGTTCCACGATTTCCAGTTTCTTCAGGATGGCTTTAACCTGGTTGGTATCGGCCTGGGTATCGAAAACAAACAAGCTGATATCCATGCCTTGTTGGCTCAGGCTGTCCAGAGCCAGCAAAACGCCTTCGTAAAATTCGGCGGCAACCCGCCCTTTAAGGCCACGCCCTTTTTGGTGCGAACGAAGGTCGGTCGAATCAACGGAAACGCTGGTGGTGTCGGGGTGAAGGCTTTCCTGGGTGAAAAAGGGAAGCAGCAGAGCCACTTTAACCGGTGGGCGCATGTGCTTGAGCGCGGCAATGGAATCGCACTGGTAACGGGTCAGTCCGTTGTGCGCAAAAACGGAATAGATGCTGTCCGGCCTGGAGGGATGGGCGATCCAGGTGGTGGGGTCATGGGAGGGTATCACCAGTCGCTGTCCGGTTTTTAAGCCCCAGCGTAAATCCGGGTTTGCTTGAAAGAGTTGGTTGATACTAACTCCCTGGCTGAGTGCTATCTGGTACAGGGTGTCGCCCTGTTTTACTTCGTACATGGGAGAGCCAACCGGTTCCTGTACGCTGCCGGCTGAGGTTGCAGAGGCGCCGGACGAAGGAATCAGTACAATTTGTCCGATGCGTATTCCCTGGCGGGCTTCCGGATTGAATTGGTAGATATGATCTACCGGTACCTGGTACAATTTGGAAAGGGAGTAGGGGGTTTCCTTAGCTTTTACCACATGCTGGATCATGCCGTTCTGAGCTTCGTAAGCCGGGGCAGGTGCCGGTGCGGCAAGCGAAGCTGGTGAGGCAACAGGTATTTTCAGTGCCTGCCCAATGGACAGAGTCTGCAGATCGATCCCCGGATTGGCTGCCATAAGCTCGTTTTGGGTAGTGTTGTACGCTTTGCAGATAGAGTACAACGTATGCCCGCTTTGTACGGAATGCAGGTAGAATTTCTTTCCCTGGTAAAGAATAATCTCTTGCGAACGTTCTACCTGGCTGGGCACAAACGGGGTCTGGCCGTGCAGGCAGCAAAGGGTATGCAAACTGATGATGGAGACTAGGAGAAAACGAGGTAACATTGGCAAGGTGAAATCAGGAGTTATCAGGTTGACGGGGCAGGGGTAAGGAAATTCCCGGGCAGCTATTGCTGCGCCAGGAACTGGTTTACGTTAGTTTCGATGCGCCGGGTCAGGTCATTTATGTTGGCCTTCACAAAGGGGTCGCCGGTTATGTTCTCGAAAAGTTCAATATAGCGTTCGCTCACCTCGGTAATAAATTCCGGGGTCATTTCCGGTACCGTTTGGCCTTCTTTTCCCTGGAAACCATTTGCAATCAGCCATTGCCGAACAAATTCCTTCGAAAGCTGTTTTTGGTCTTCTCCGTTTTTGAGCCGTTGTTCGTAACCGTTCATATAGAAGTAGCGCGAGGAGTCAGGGGTGTGAATTTCGTCAATGAGGTAGATCTGTCCGTTTTTCTTCCCAAACTCGTATTTGGTATCCACCAGGATCAGCCCCATGCTGGCTGCTATCTCGGTGCCACGGGAAAAAAGCTGCTGCGTATACTGTTCCAGTTGGATGTATTCTTGTTCACTCACCAGGCCCTGCCGGATAATTTCTTCCCGCGATATGTCTTCATCGTGCCCTTGGTCTGCTTTGGTAGTAGGGGTAATAATGGGGTGGTCGAACTTTTGGTTTTCCACCATTCCTTCAGGCAGGGGAACGCCGCAAAGGCTACGTTTGCCTGCGCGGTATTCGCGCCAGGCATGGCCGGTCAGATAGCCCCTGATCACCATTTCCACTTTATAGGGTTCGGCAAAATGGCCTACGGTTACCATGGGGTCGGGCGAGGCGATCTTCCAGTTGGGAACAATGTCGGTGGTGGCATCCAGAAATTTTTCTGCAATCTGGTTCAGCACCTGTCCTTTATAGGGGATTCCTTTGGGTAGCACTACATCGAAAGCCGATATCCGGTCCGAAACCACCATTACCAGGTATTCGTCGTTGATATTATATACGTCGCGTACTTTTCCGTGGTAAACACTCTTTTGTCCCTTAAAATTGAAATCTGTTCTTGTTAAGGCGTTCATAGTATTCAGTTATATTTTATTCGTTCGTGTGGTTCTCCTGCCGGTCGTTGTTGTAGGCTTCTATAATGCGTTTCACCAGTTTGTGCCGCACTACATCGCGCAGGTCGAATTCCACCATGCTGATGCCTTTAATGTTCCGAAGCAGGTCCATGGCTTTGAGCAATCCCGAATGCTGTTTCTTGGGAAGGTCAATTTGAGTGGTGTCGCCGGTTATAATAAACTTTGCATTCTTTCCCATACGGGTCAGGAACATCTTCAGCTGATTGATGGTGGTGTTCTGGCCTTCATCGAGTATCACAAACGCATGATCGAGCGTGCGACCGCGCATATAGGCCAGTGGGGCTATTTCAATAACCCCCTCTTCCAGATAGGTTTGCAGGCGTTTCGGGGGAATCATGTCGCGCAGTGCATCGTACAGGGGTTGGAGGTAGGGATCGAGCTTATCCTTCATATCACCTGGTAAAAAACCAAGGCTCTCGCCCGCTTCAACAGCCGGGCGGCACAATACAATACGGCGTACCTGCTTCTCTTTGAGGGCACGTACGGCCAGCGCAATGGCGGTATAGGTTTTACCGGTTCCCGCCGGGCCCAGGGCAAAAAGTAAATCGTTTTTCTCGAACTCATCCACCAGTTTCTGCTGATTTACCGAGTTGGCTTTAATCTCCCGGCCGTGGTTGCCGTAAATCAGCACATTGCTGTCCTTATGGTGGTTTTGTAGCGGGGAATCGGCGTGCAGTATTTCGTCAATATCCGCAAGGGTCAGTTTGTTGTATCGGTGAAAAAAGGCAATGAGCGTTTCCAACTTGTCTTCAAAGGCCAGTATCTGTTCTTCTTCGCCAATGGCAATTACTTCGTGACCCCGGGCAACAATCCTGATTCGCGAAAAGTGGGCGGTAATCCGGTTGAGCAAAACGTTGTTGGCTCCATACAGGTTCACCGGATCAATGCCTTCTAAATATATCGACTTTTCGATCATAGAAATAAATCAAGATTGTGTATTTTTAGCCCCTGCAAAGTAAACTTATTTTTTCAAGAAATTCAATTAAATCGAAGCACTACAACCCGCTCAATGGCTATCATAACCTTAACCACCGATTGGAATAAAAGCGATTACTATCTGGGTGCCGTAAAGGGCAAAATTCTATCGATCGACGCCACGGCTCAGATTGTCGATATCAGCCATCAGATTCAACAGTTTAACCTGATGCAGGCGGCATTTGTTCTTCGGAATTGCTGTTTTACGTTTCCGGTCGGAACGGTACATATTATCGGGGTGAATGCCGCACTAGGCCGCCAGGCGGGGCTGCTGGTTATCGAAATCGATGGGCACTATTTCCTGTCGAGCGATAACGGGATTGCGGGGCTGCTGTCGGGGAACAAGCCCGATGCCGTCTATCGGGTTCCGATGGAGGGCGAAATAGCCAATTTTGCCAGTCTGAGCGTGTTTGTCGATGTGGCTTTTAAAATCATCAACAAGGTTCCCTTCGAACAGTTTGCGGAACTCACCACCGAATACAACAGCCAGATACCCTACCGTCCGGTAATCGACAAAAACCTGATCAACGGCACGGTGATCTATATTGATTCGTTCTCCAATGCCATCACCAACATCTCGTACGACACTTTCCTGAAGGTGGGACAACAGAAACCGTTTGAAATCTTTGTTCAGAGCAACCATTATAAAATTGACCGCATCAACACCACCTATGCCGATTCGGGTTCGGGCGATCTGCTGGCGTTATTTAATTCGGCTCAGTTGCTCGAAATTGCCATTAACCACGGAAACGCAGCCGATTTGCTGAATTTACAGGTGAACTCCCCCGTACGAATTAAATTTTACGACGAAAAACCGGTGGAA
>QKEH01000144.1 GCA_003252385.1 Bacteroidota bacterium
GGCGTTCACCGAGTCGAAATTGTAGTAGGTATGCGAAGTATTCCGGTCGAAGGACTGGGAGTGGTCACCGAAATCCCAGGTGAAATTAGAAGTGTCGCCATACGAGCTGTCTGCAAAATTGACCAAAAGTGGCTGACAACCTATGGTGTCGTTGTTCAACACATTGAAGTGGGCGTGTATTTCGGGTTTAACCTGGACGGTTTTATCTTTCTCAACGCCACATCCACCTCCAACACCATCTGTATCAACCAATAATCGTATCCGATACTTTTGAACAGCATTTGAGGTATTTGGCGGGAACGTATAGCTGCGTTGAAAATTATAGGGTAGTCCTGCATCGTTACTTTGTAGCTCATGATAAATCGTATTGCCCAATTCATCTTCGTAGATCCATTCATGGCTTCTATATTGTGTGCCTTCGAAAGATTTGCAAAGCGTGGTAATATTGATTGAATGGGGTGAGCAACCCACATCCGGATCGATGGAAAAATTGGCTTCAAAGCTTTCGTTAACTTGAAGAGTTATGTCAATACTGTCTTTGGAGTAGCATTCTCCAGCGGCGATTACCCGAAAAACATATGTGCCTTGAGCGTCTGGATCAAATATCGGATCGGCAATATTGGCATGGTTAAGCAAGGCTGTGATTGACGGATCATAACTATTGCCGGTTATTGCATGCCATTCGTAGCTCCGTCCCCCACGGGCAACAAGCTGAATAGGGTCTAAGTTGCAATATATCCCCATGGTTACAAAGGAAGGCTTTGATCCTTGTATGGCAGCATCAATATGAATATCCGAATAATCGGAGAAATAGCCGTACTTATTGCCGTTTGACCGACCGCCATTCAAAATGCCCAAATGAAAACGGGCATTGTCATTCACAACCTGCACTACTGAGTTTAACGGGATGGTTGCCATAATTGTGTTACGGGCAACTTTGCTGAGAACGGCAAAGTGGTGTCCTGGCAATAATTCGAACTGGCTTGGGACTAATGAATACGTATTTTGGACACCGTTTGACTGGGTAACCGTATAGGTGAAACTATTTATGGCATCGTAGTTTGCGGGGTCATTCCGTACCATTATATTGAGTAAAAAATCGTCCGTTGAATTGTTGTTTCGTTTGATTGTAACCCGGTTTGAACCCGTACATCCATCAATGGTAGGAAGCAGCGCGCCACCAATTTCGCCACCGCCACCTGAGCCAGTAATATGGAAAACATATATTGGCTTATTCGCACTGAGATAAGTATAGTAATTGACAAGTTCATACGAAAAGTATCCTCCAGCGTTTGCAATGGTTTGAACAGGGGTTCCGTCTACCGAAATGGTTGTATTGGGCTGGGTGGTGGTGATAAATACCCGTTCATCGCCATCAACGGGTGAGTCTAGTATATCGCCTTTCATAATGATGTAATCTTGGCCGACAAGCTCAACCGGAACAATTTGATCGGCACAGAGGTCATAGGAAATGCCGGTGGTCAAATTATTTCTTTTTCTAACCGAATCATCGTAGATAGTGATGGAAATTTTCTTATTATCGTCCGTGGTAACATGAATACCCTGAATGTGCGTACCGGCAGCAATCCCGGTGGAACGGTATGCAACAGCCTGTCCTTTATTTAAGGTAACGCTAAAAGGGGCAGTGCCAAAATAGTTCAGGTTGGTTGTGCCGGGATTGATATGTACGGTGGTGTTGTCTTCCGTAGCCACTATTACAAAACCGTTGTAGGCATCGCCATAGCCGGCGCCGTTAGGCCATTGGTTTTGGGTACTGACCCAGAAATCCGTTCCTAAACCATTTTCTCCTTTCAGGGGTACAATGTCTCTATTTAAATTGCTATCCCATTCGTAATAAGCAGTTATGGGAAAATTGGATGATTCAATCAGGAAACCTTTGTTTTGTTGGTAACCCGGCAATGCCGGATCTGAGGGCACCACCTGAATATCTCCCACATTCATCAGGGAATTCGGGTCTCCGTTTTTGAACAGAGTCACCACTTCAGTTTCATTGGCGGCCAGGTTAATTAACAAAGGGGTAAAAGTGGGGTCAGCAGGGCGGCTTATGGTTACTTGAGTTGGATATTCGGTAGTAAGGTGAAATTTTATCGGACTTCCGTTAGGCCAATTTGGTAAGCCGTGTGAAGTAGATATAGTGGGAGCAGCAAACCAAAATACTTTACTCGATTGGCTGTAAGTGGCCACATGTATAAGAATGAGCAAGGGGAGAATAAGCCTGGACCGGTACATGCGTTCTGTTTTTTTGATGAATTACTGAATTTATACGATCAACCAGGGGCAAAGTTATTGGAAGGTTGATAAAAGGCCAATAGATAGTAAACCTATTTATTCAAATTTCGTAAGATTGGCTAACAGTTTACCCGAAATTAAAATACACGAACATGAAAATCTGTTGGTATTGTATCCTGATTCTATTAGAAATTTTTGCAGCTACCGGAATCCATGCACAGGTCCAAACACTTTATTACCTCAATTCGGGTTTTGAGACAGTAGATGAACAACAGGTTTGGACATCATTTTCGGAGGATAATGTAATTTGGAAATATCAGAAAGGAGGTAGCAGTGGATTGCAGTATCCTTCGTTAGCCGCTCAGGGGAAGCTGAATGCAACGCTGCATATACTAACTACCCCACAACGTATAGCCATGTTGGCAAGTGAGCCACTTGATCTTGGTCGTGCTCAACATCCCATTCTTCGTTTTTACCATGCGCAAGTAGCCAGTCCGTTTGGCGTAGATGAATTACGACTTTATTTTAGGAAAGATGCGCAGTCGGAATGGGTGAAAATTGATTCATTTTTATCTCGGGTCAATCAATGGACAGAGCGGATTTATGATATTAAACAAAAAGGGGCAGGATTTTTAAGTGATGGGTTTCAATTAGGTTTTGAAGGTACCGTTGGCAATGGCTGGGGCGTGTGTATTGATAGTGTTATTGTTGAGGAAACCGATACCATCCCGATGTATGTAAAAAGTACTGAAATACAGTATATTCCACACAAAGCATTGCCCGGGGGGATTCAGGATATTCCTGTGTCGATGGTAAAAATAAAGGTGCTTGGAAATACCGGAGATGCGATTCTACATTCACTCCGGGCAAGGCCTTCTGGCGACGGAATTTCCTTTCTGGAACCGGATAGTTTTAAACTGTTTGTTACCAAAGATGAGTTATTCAAGCCTTACGAAAATGATATCTCTACTTGTAGAGGACATGGGGTATTGATAAATGGCGAAATTACTTTTACCGGGCTGAACCTAGGTTTAAATATTGGCTACAATTATATTTGGGTAACTACCTGTGTTAAGGCTGATGCAATAGGGCGAAGCCATGTAAAAATTAATTATGATGCCGAAAGTATATCCATTGGTGACACCCTTTTACCTGTTGCACCTCATACTTCGATATACAATCAAAGCATTTTTGAAAGTGTGTATTTTGATGGCTTCGAAGATATTGCCACCTCCTGGGCATTACAACCGGATTTTCAAATTGCCTATCCTGAAGGGTTTAAGTCAGGCACAAACTACGACCCGGATTCGCCCTACAGTGGTACTATGTGCATGGGCACCGATTTGAACCAGGATGGCGCTTACACGACCTACATTGACTCCTCATCGGCTTATTTCGCAGTATCACCCGAAATGAATTTGACCTATTACATCAACATAGGGTTATACTTCTATAGATTCTTCAGTTTTGCAAACAATACGCGGGCGGAAATTGATGTGTCTACAAATGGTGGAAGAACATGGACTGTTGCCTGGTCCAATAAATTCGACCAGGGCTCTGATCCGGCATGGAGTGAATATCATAATTTGGTTATTGATTCATTGTTAAACAGGAAGGATAGTGTGGTGCTGCGTTTTGGCATAAAGGAAAGTAGTTATGGACTGGCTCCTGGGTTTAATATCGATAACTTTGCCATTACTGCTGAACACTTGCATACCGATGTGGGTATTACCGAGATTATTTCACCTTACGATGATTGCATAGAATGTGGAAATGACACGGTAATAGCAGTATTTCGCAATTATGCGGAAGGGGCAGCGCCCGCCGAAATCCCTGTATATTATGGACTATGGGGCGCAGACTCAATTGTCATACGAGACACAATACGCGGCGGAATTGCTCAGGACGATAGTGTGATTTTTAAGTTCAGCACCCTCGCTCCATTCCCCAAAGGTGATTTATACCCCGATTTTGTAGTAGGTATTGATTTGCCTTCTGATCAGGATGCAGATAATGATCTAATGATTAAATCTTTAACTATCCAGGAAAATATTATTCCTCCACACTTGGTTGATTTTGAGTATAATGGAGGCGTATGGCAAAAGGAAAAAAACTCCCGATGGGAGTGTGAGGATTTTCGGCTTACAATTCCAACAGATCCGGAATCACCTCACATTTGGGTCCTGGCAACTTCCGGGGACTATTTTAACAATGATTCCACGTACATCGTCAGCAGTTGTTATCAGTTACTTGAGCATAATCGGTACATCATTGATTTTGAATACTGGATTGCATCGGAAAATGGTGCTGATGGGGCTCGATTGGAATATTCAACGGATAATGGCATTACTTGGATCAATATTGACGAGGCTTTTTCCCCTTCGGACTGGAATTGGTATAAGGGGTCTGTTACAGCTCTGGGAAGTGAAGGCTGGACTGGTACTTCCGATTGGACAAGAGCGAAGACGCTAAATCCATTGGCCACTGTGGGTTCTGAAAAAGTAAAATTCCGTATCTTTTGGGCATCCAACGATACAATCTCAGTCCCGCAAGGCTTCGCTTTTAATAATTTCAATGTTTACCCAGCTCCTCCTGATGTTGGTATCAGTACCATTAGTACTCCCACAGACACCTGCCAGTACGGTTACTTCGACCAAATGGAGCTTTGGGTGAAAAACTACGGTTACAACCGGATGCGGGCAGGCGATACCATTATTCT
>QKEH01000004.1 GCA_003252385.1 Bacteroidota bacterium
TTGATTATTGACACAACCGGAAAACCCGAAACCAACCGTCTGCTGAGTGCCGAATCCGGTCAGGGACAGCAGCATTACATCTACTGCAATACTTTCGGATCGAGTGCTTTTGTGTTTGTATCCCCAGCCGGAAAGGGTAAAACTTTTACCGAGTTGGAAACTGTTCTGAAAGCCAATATGCCTTCCGGAGCAGCTGCCGGGTTTGCCTGCCGAATCAGCCTCAATACCCTCTCGGCCGCATTGGTAACCAACGAAGTGGTGCATCTTTTGTGTGGTCTGGAATCAGTTGCTCAAAATACACTACTGAAATACGATCTTTCCCAGGGCGGTTTAAGCCATCGTGCTATTTAAAGTTTACCGAACCCTGAACCTTCCTTCGGGTACGTATTCACTCGCTCTGTGTACTACAATTTGTGTATAACTTTCCTTCCGTACACTCGGAATTTGCTCCTGAATAAACTTACTTTAAGCCGGAATAAAAAACCTCCGGAGCGAATGCTGAAATCGCTTAAAAACAGAATATTAGCCTTTTTTATCCTGTTGGCAATCACCATAGGTTTTACGGTATTTCCATTAAATTACACTTACCACCTCAAGCTGCGGAGCGTTCAAAAAAGAGTGACCAATCTGTACGAGTTGAAAACTTCGTTCTTGCAGGATCAAAACAGCACCCACCGATTTCTTTCCCACGAAGCCACCGAAGGCTATTTTTTCCAAACCGGAATATGTCCCAGCCTGGAAGAACATCACGTATACCGCAGCACCATGGAAGGAATTATGGAGGCGCAAAAGTACAATGGCCAACCCCGGTATGTCTGGAACGATTCACTAATCAGAACCATTACAGCCAGTTATTCCCTATTTTGCACTACCATCGACAGCCTCACCCTGTTGCTCCAGCAGAGAGGAGCCGGCAATACCGGGTTGCTTGGGACGCTGCAGCATATCGAAGATCGAATGTTGCACGGCTCATCCCTCCAACACCAAGCACTTGAACTGATCCAACTTCGCCGAAATTATCAGTATTCCGGCGATGATTCCTTGTCCACAAAGCTTCTTTCCCATATTGTCCAACTTCAATCGAGAACATCGGGTCAAGATGCGGTATCCATGCTGTTAATCGATTACAAGAATCAACTTGATCAATTGATACGCCTTAATGAAAAGATTGGATTTAACGGATCTCAGGGCCTTTTAAGCCAGCTGAACCTGTTGGAATATCGCATTGAAAACGACATTGACACCTTGCTGATTTGCGCCCGGGAAGCCGGAAGAATACAAGAAGCCCGCTTGAATGCCTTATTCGGAATACTGGCTGCCCTACTGTTTATGGCCACGCTCGGATTAAGTGTGTTCCTGTCTCGTTTTCTGGCGCTTCATCTGGAAAAACTTACGGGTTATATTTCCGAACTGGCCACCAACGACTTTCATGCGGTACATTCCCGGCTAAGCATGCACCGATCCACTACCGAAATACGCCAAATCTATTTGGAATTCAGAAACCTTGTTGCCCAATTGCGACTTCGTGAGAAGCAACGCGACCAGGCCTTGCAGAACGCTCTTGAAAGCGAACATCGATATCGCGAACTGACCGACCTGCTGCCGCAAAGTGTTTTTGAAACTGACCGCCTGGGAAATATCGAATATGCAAATAACGCCTGGTATAAGGCGTTTGGTTACCATCGCGAAGATGTTAAGCAGGGTTTGAACCTGATTGAAATTCTGCAATCGCATACCCAGAATAACCTCTTTGGTATCGATAAAGTGGAGAATTCGGACTATGTAGCCATTCGAAAGGACGGCGAACGTTTTGCCGCACTCGTATATGCCGACAATATATATACCGGCAACAGCATTACCGGAAGACGCGGCATCATTATCGATGCCACCCTGCGCAATAAATACATCGAAAGCCTGCAACGCGAAACGGTTCGTGCCATTAATTCCGATAAGCAGAAATCGTCATTTCTGGCCAACATGTCGCATGAGATCCGTACGCCCATGAACTCCATCCTGGGCTTTGCCAACCTGCTGGCCATGGCCAATATGCCCGAAGAACAGAAAGGGGAATTTGTGGAACACATTCAGTCCAGCGGGAAAATACTGCTGAACCTGATTGACGATATTATTGACATTGCAAAGATTGAAGCCGGCGAAATCAAAATAAAACCGGATGTTTGCCAACCAGCCCGGGTTATTGAAGAACTGCTAAACACCTTTGAAGGCTACAAAGCTGGCGTGGGCAAAGGACATATCGACCTCATCAGCAAGATTCCCTCCGACCCCATGGAGATACGAACCGACCCCTACCGGCTGCGCCAAATTCTTTCCAACCTTACCAGCAACGCCATAAAATTCACCGATGAAGGAACTGTAACCATTTCCTTTGTTGTAAAAAATGAGCAATGGATTGAATTTTCAGTGGAGGATACCGGCATGGGGCTAACCCAGGAGGAACTTCGCAAGGTGTTCACCCGCTTTCAACGTACTGCCCGTTCCGAAGAAAAAAACATCAGCGGTACCGGACTTGGGCTCGCCATATCAAAAAACCTTGTAGAACTTTTGGGTGGCCAGATGTGGGTAAGCTCGGTTCCGAATCAGGGAACCCGCTTTTGGTTCCACCTTCCCTATGCCCCGGTTGCCGGATCGGGTCACAAATGGACACCCACGGAATTCGCACAGGATTATCCGCAATTCAACTGGAATCGTAAAACCATTCTGGTGGCCGAGGACGATGATAACAGCTACACACTACTCAAAAGTATACTCACTCCCACCCAAGCCAGGATTTTACGGGCGGTTAACGGACGTGAGGCCATTGAGGCCGTAAAAATAACGGACGCCATTGACCTGATATTGATGGATATCCAAATGCCATTTATCAACGGGATAGATGCCACCCGCGAAATTAAAAAACTTCGCCCCACCCTGCCGGTTATTGCCCAAACCGCCTCGGCTATGGATGGCGATAAGGAAAAATGCATACTGGCCGGATGCGACGATTATCTGACCAAACCCATTCACCCGGAAAACCTGCTGGCTAAAATGAGCCAGTTTATTCCCTCTGCTGCCAAAACCAATGCCTCATCAGGAAGTGCCCTGTCCAACAAAGCCCAAGAATCATCCTCTTTTCACACCGGAAATTCCAGATTAAACTAAGCGGAAACATGCGCCTTCTTCTATTCAGCAACTCCACCAATGTGGGCGAAGACTATTTGGTATACACCCTGCCTGTGATTCGGGCTTTTGTACCCCAGACCATCACCAAAGCAGTTTTTATTCCCTATGCCGGCCTATCCATAGGCTTCGATGCCTATGCAAAACGGGTAACCGAAGCCTTTCAAACGGCGAAAATTGAAATTGTATCGCTCCACACCGTAACGGACACGCACCGTATGGTTGAATCGGCGGAACTGATAGTAGTTGGCGGCGGAAATACCTTTCACCTGCTGAAATACCTGCAGGATGAAAATCTGCTGCCGACTCTACGCGAGCGGGTTTTACGCGGAGTGCCCTACATTGGGTGGAGCGCCGGATCGAACCTGGCCTGCCCAACCCTGAAAACCACCAACGACATGCCCATTGTGGAGCCGGTTAACTTCAATGCACTCAACCTGATCCCCTTCCAGATTAATCCGCACTACACCGATTTTAAACAGGAAGGCCATGCAGGCGAAACCCGCGAGATGCGCATTCATGAATTCACCTTGGCCAACCGGGAAATGTATGTACTGGGCTTACCGGAAGGTAACTGGATTCAGGTTGAACAGGAACGCTATACCGTACACGGACATGCCATCAGCAAACTTTTCCATTACCAGGAACCCATACGGGAAATAGCCCCCAATAGCACGCTGCACTTTATCGGTTGCTAATTGCTTTGTATCAGGAAATCCTATCTTTAACCCGCCACAAGTAATACCCCCATGAAGCGCAAAATAGTTATACGAATGGTTTGGATCCTGGCAGGAGTTTGGTTGGTACTGCTGGGAGTACTTTATTTTTCGAGTGGCAGGTACCTCAATTTGGTACTAAAAGCATTGCAGTCCGAATTAACCAACCGGCTGACCACCGAAGTTCGTATCCGAAAAAGCAACATCCATCTGTCTTTTATAAAATCCTTCCCGCATGCCGAATTGGAACTTGACAGCCTGTTAATTCGCTCCGCTCCGGCAATGGATCAAAGGAGTCTGTGTTTTTCCGGCGCCGACACCCTGCTATACGCCCACCGGGTGGTGCTGGTTTTTGACCTGAGAAGCCTGCTGTCGGAACGCTACGTGCTACGCGAAGTAAAAATTCAGGAAGGCTGCCTGTACGTGCTTACCGACCGCATGGGAAAAGACAACTATTCCATACTACGCACCACAGCCAGCGACACATTGAACGATGCTTTTGAGATGAACCTTCAAAAGGTATCCCTCAATACCATCCGGCTGGTGTATATTTATGGAGCCAATAACGTTCGCGTCTGCGCCAGGGTAAATAAGTCGTTCCTAACCGGAGTTTTCACCGACAAGGGCTTTAATCTGCACGCCAAGGCCTATACCCAAAAGGTGAAGTACCAACAGGACGATTACCTGCTACAACACAACGGCTCCGATTATTTCGAGACCCATTTGAGCGAAAAGGGCGACCATCTGCAGTTTAATGCCATTCAATTGGTACTGTATGGAATTCCCATATCCGGAACCGGAGCCTATGAATACAATACCGAAGCCTATCAGTTCAAACTGAGCACCCGTAATGCTTCCCTGCGCAAACTCGATGCCTCGATCAATTCCTTTTATAGTGAGTATGTTTCGCTGACGCCCCAGAAAGGTAATCTCGATATTGATTTTCAACTCACGGGTAAAGGTTCCGAATCGCCTTACTACCAGGTGAATTACAGAATGCAGGACGCCGTATTGCGCGATGACCGGAGCCGCACCAAACTCGAAGCCTTTA
>QKEH01000022.1 GCA_003252385.1 Bacteroidota bacterium
TGCAACCCCACCCGCATAAGGCGGTTGTTCACCCGGCTGAATTCTGAAAGAGCCAGGGTATACGTTTTAAAAGAATCGCTCTGCGCTCCAATTGGTACCGTTACCCACTCCTGCTCCATCCAGTTCACCGGGTCGTTATCCGAAGACCAGAAATTTGGCATATTTTCATCGCGGGTATACAAGGCCAGTTTCAATTGGGTGGCATCACTACAAACCCGGGTATCGGTATAAAGCCAGGGCGCACTCACCATTATGGCTTGTTCTTCATTAATGGTTCCGCTTAGCACACCAGTGGTTTTAAGCGAAACGGTGGTACCGTTCAAGGCTTTCCAGCCCATGGTGCTCTTCTGAAAGTCCCATGACCTGCCGGGACCAGGGTACATGCGGTCGTCATCGGGAATGAATATGGAGGCATCCGCATTAAAAAACACCGGTTTCAAACTTGCGCCCCTAAAAAACGCACTAATATCGTGGTTCTCCTGCAGCACATAAAGCTGCCCGTCGGCCCATTCGAAGAAACTGGTATGCCCCCCCGCCAGAAATGCCCCTTTAAACCGATAAGGCCCGTATAATTCCTTCGACATGGCATACCGGTCACCAAATACCAGGTAGTACCAGTCTCCTCGTTTGAAAAGGGTGGATTTATCGTCGGTAAAAACCGTGTCGCCTTTATTATCCAATACCCATACCGGTTGCGGATCGCTGGTCAGCGATTTCATGTCCTCGGCCAGGGTAGCCATATAGTAGGTCCCTTGTCCAAAGCAGATGGTGTACACACCGTTCTCTATATAAATTTCGGGGTCATAGGGATGCACCGGCACAAGGCCTTCCGGCAATAAAGGCTGCCCCAGCAGGTCGTGATAAGCTCCGTCGATCCGGTCGGCAACCATCACACCGGAATTTATATTTCGGTTCGAAAAAAACCAGTAATACCTGCCGTTGCGTTCACAGATGTCCCCGGCCCAGCAATTGGGCTGGTCGCCAATGTAGGTATCGGTAGGGAGTATGCTTCGATGGTAGTTCCAGTCGGTTAAATTTACCGACGACCATATTTCCCAACGATCCATGGGAAAAGAGCCCACGGCATCCCAGGACTGGTCGTGCCCGCAAATAACAAACACCGTATCGTGCTGCACCCAGGCATGCGGGTCGGCCATGCCATGCTCCGGAACTATTACATCTACCTTAATGGCAGTGGATTGGACTCCGGCATCCAGTGTGGGCTTGCACGAAATCAGGATACAGCCGGCAAACCAAATAAGCATGAAATATTTCATCTGAATTGAATATTTAAGGTACACACTTTTCATACGGTATGTGGGCTGTCCAAGAACCAGTACCCTGATTTGAACCCACAAGCTCCCGTTGCCCCCCTTCGGCATCCTTCAGGAGACCAACCCGCCCGTAAACAGGTGGGCAAGCTCCATGGGGAGCCAGGGGTGCTGGAATGGAAATCAAGTGTTGTTGTTTGATTTCACACTAAATATACATATTAATTAAAGCCTCATACAGCTCTTGCTTGCCACTGATTTGTTTGGGCTCGCCCAGGTTGGCAGCAATCTCGCGCAGATCCTCAAATTTAAGTTTGCCGGCTACAAAATCGCCCCCCTTTCCGGTAGCATAGGAAGCGTAGCGTTCGGCTTTCATCTTTTTGTAGGAGCTGTGGTTCAGGATGGCATCGGCAATAAGCAGCGAACGGGCAAAAGTATCCATGCCCGAGATGTGGCCGATGAAAATATCTTCCAGATCGGTAGAGTTGCGGCGAGCTTTGGCATCGAAATTTACCCCACCACCCTGCAAGCCACCAGCCTCAAGAATTACCATCATGGCCTGTGTGGTTTCGTAGATATTGGTCGGGAATTCGTCGGTATCCCAGCCATTCTGGTAGTCGCCCTTATTGGCATCAATACTTCCAAGCATACCGGCATCGGCGGCACATTGCAGTTCGTGCTCAAAGGTATGCTGTGCCAGGGTGGCATGGTTCACTTCAATATTCAGTTTAAAATCTTTATCCAAACCGTAGTGACGCAGGAAGCCAATAACAGTTTCAGCATCCACATCGTACTGATGTTTGGAGGGCTCCATGGGTTTGGGTTCAATAAAAAAGTTTCCTTTGAAACCCTGCTTACGACCGTAATCACGAGCCATGCTCAGGAAGCGCCCCAGATTCTCTTTTTCGAGTTTCATGTTGGTATTCAGCAGCGACATGTATCCTTCGCGGCCGCCCCAGAAAACGTAGTTCTCTCCTCCCAGGGCAATGGTGGTATCAATGGCATTTTTTACTTGGGTACCGGCATGCGCTAAAGCCAGAAAATCGGGGTTGGTTGATGCACCGTTCATATACCGGGGGTTGGAAAATACATTGGCAGTACCCCAAAGCAGCTTGATGCCGGTATCCTGCTGCATTTGCTTCATCAGGGGGATAATTTTTTGCAGACGAGCCTCAATTTCGAATACCGAGCCATCGCCTACCACATCGGTATCGTGGAAACAATAGTAGGGTACACCCAGTTTGGAAATAAACTCGAATGCTGCCTCCAGTTTGTTTTTGGCAATATCCATGGCATCGGCACCCTTTGCCCAGTCGAACACTTTGGTTCCGGGACCAAAGGGGTCGCCGCCCTCGCCACAGAAGGTGTGCCAGTAAGCAACAGCAAAGCGCAGATGCTCCTTGAGGGTTTTCCCACCCACTACCCGGTTTTCGTCGTAGTAGCGAAATGCCATGGGGTTCTTTGATTCGGTACCTTCGAATTGAATTTTGTTGATTCCTTTGAAGTATTTGTTCATTGTTCGTATTTTTTATGGTTTCTATATATGTCGTTAGTAGTGGGGTACAATGACTGATTCGTACCTTATTGCATGGTTACTGATGTACTTGCACAGGCCGGAGCTCCCAGCTGAGCCGAACGTGTATCGGGCAGGGAACTGCCCACATGAATCTCGTAAGCACCACTCAGGTATACTTCTTCACCCTGCTCGTTAAAGTTCCGGAAAGTTTTACCGGGCAGCACAAAGGTGAGTTCCTTACTTTCGCCTGCGGCAAGATCCACGTGCTGAAAGGCTTTAAGGTCGTAAGCCGGCACCGGAAATTCGGCCGCTTTGGCCGATAGGTACAACTGTACCGTTTCGCTGGCCGGGATCGAACTGTTGTTTTTGATGGTAACCGTTGCGGTGAGCTCATCGCCTACACGGAACTCCGGTTTATCCACCTTTAGGTTTTCGTAGCTGAACTGTGCATAACTCAACCCAAATCCAAAGGGGTATTGCGGTTCGTTCTTCATGTACTTGTAAGTGCGCCCCTGCATGGAATAATCGTTGTAGGGAGGCAGCTGATCGATAGATTTGGGGAAGGTTACCGGCAGCTTACCCGATGGGGAAACGTCGCCAAAAATAACATCGGCAATCGCATTCCCGCCCTGTTCTCCGGGATACCAGGCCATAATCACTGCATCGGCCAGTTCGTGTACTTCCTCCAGGGCAATGGGGCTTCCTCCCATAACCACCACAATAAGCGGTTTGCCTTCGTTCTTTCGAATTTCGCGCAGGTATTTTAACTGGTCGCCAGGCAGTTGAATGTCAACCCGGTCGCTTTTATGTTCCGAAGCAATGGCCTCGCCCTCTTCGCCTTCCAACAGGGTATTGATTCCCAACACCACAATACAATAATCGGCCTGTTGAGCTTCGCCAATGGCCCAGCCTATAGTATTTTTATTGGACACATCGAGCCGGAAACCATGCCGGTATTCAAAGCGGGTACCCAGGCTCACCGCCTGTGTCAGCCCCTCGACCACCGTAACCACATTGCCCGACTGGCCGTTGTAGTTGCCCAACATCACATCCACATCAGCGGCCAGGGAACCCAGGGTAAACAAGCGCTTAAGGTCTTTTTTGAGCGGTAATACCCCGTTGTTCTTCAACAGCACTATCGACTCCTGTGCGGCCTTCCGGGCCAGTTGAATATGCTCCGGTGAGTTAACCACCTCTTCGCCCAGCTGATTGTAAGGATTATCGCCATAGGGGTCGAAAAGCCCCAGTTTGAAACGGGTACGCCAAAGCGCTTTCAGGTTGCGGTCGATATCGGCCTCGGTGATCAGCCCGGAATCGATGGCACTTTTCAGCTTCTCGTAGGATGTGCCGCAATTCAGGTTAACATTCACTTTAATGGCTTTAGCCACCGACTCCTCCGGGGTGGAGGTCACCTTCTGGAACGTATGAAAATTGTCGATGGCTCCACAATCGGACATCACATGACCTTTAAAACCCCAGCGATCGCGCAGAATATCCACCAGCAAGAGGGTACTTCCACAGCAAGGCTCGTTGTAGGTTCGGCTGTAAGCGCACATTACGGCCTCCACATGGTTTTCGGTTACCAACGACTCGAATGCCGGCAGGTAGGTTTCGTTGAAATCCTTGGCCGACGGCAAGGCATTAAAATAGTGGCGCTCGCCCTCGGGGCCGCTGTGAACAGCATAGTGCTTGGCACAGGCTGCGGCCTTTAGGTATTTGGGATCGTTACCCTGCATACCGTTCACAAACGCCCCGGCCATTTTACCGGTCAGGTACGGATCTTCGCCCCAGGTTTCCATACCGCGCCCCCAACGGGGATCGCGAAAAATATTTACGTTGGGCGACCAGTAAGTCAACCCGGCATACTGGGTATAATTTTCGTTTTTCTGGGCTACATTGAATTTGGCACGGCCTTCGTCGGATATGGCAGAAGCCACCTGCTCTATCAATTGCGGATCGAAGGTGGCCGCCATACCAATGGGCTGAGGGAATACCGTTGCCCGTCCCATGCGCGCCACTCCGTGCAGTGCTTCGTTCCACCAGTTGTATGGGTGAATGCCCAAACGTTCAATCCCCGGTGCATCGTGCATCAGCTGACTGCACTTCTCTTCGAGGGTGAGTTTGGAAATTACCATATCCAAACGGGTTTCGATATCGAGTGTATGATCCC
>QKEH01000049.1 GCA_003252385.1 Bacteroidota bacterium
TTCCACCCGTGAGTTAAAGTTGATAACATCATAATCGATTTTATTGATACTGGCAGCCAAATAATTATAGAGACGTTGCTTCAGAGTGACCATACCGGTATTCATGTCGTAAAAAACGAAGCCGCCATACGCCATACGCATTACATGCTGTTGCACCTCGTGCAAGGGTTGCTTCAGATAATCGGCAAAGGCGTCAACCGGAAATTCCTCGCTTCCATAATGTTGTGCAAATTTCTTCAATACAAATAAGGGGTGTGCCTGATCCATCATCATCATGCCCAGGTAGCGGTCGTAATTAAAATAATTCACCGACTCAAAATAGGCATCGCCTATAGCGGCACCCCGGGGGGCAGTAAAACGCATAAAGTCTTCCTGCATATTCCAGGAGAGCTGTTCTAAATTCATATCAATTTTATGATATGAATTATAATAGGGCCCCTGCGAGGTGAAATTGTCAGTCTTTAACAGGGTTAGTTCCTGATTTTTAACCCGGTAGGTAAAGAACAAATCGGGATGGTAAATGGAGTCGCTTTTAAGACGAATGGTAATTGCAGTGCGCTCACTGGAAACCCGGCCGGCTCGAAAACCAAAGAATACCGATGAGGCGGTAAGTACCAAGGTGTCGTTACGGTAAATCTTCAAACGGGCATTGTCTTCCTGTGTTCCGGTGCCTACCAATTTGGCCCCCTGCATGGAAAGCCCTCCTTCGAAATCGATATTCTCATACAAGTCTTCGATAACGAATTTTCGGGTGTAAGAGGTAAATTTCGGATAGGTAGCATCCTCTTCACGGGCGTTCAGCTTAACTTTATCTTCCAAGGCTCCCATTAACGGTTCATCGAAATAGAGTTTATTGGTAAAGCTCACCTGTTCGGCCGTATAGTCCGATCGGGTCAAGTCAATCTGATATTTCTGCAAGTGGGCAAATACCTCCTCGCGACTGTATCCTCCCCGCTCCCAGGTTACCAATCCGCCCTCACCTTCCCAGCGATTATGAACCGGATACAGCACCCCCTGTGTTTCAAAAAGTTGCAAACTGTCGCGTTTGGAATAACAGGTCAGATCCACTTTGTTAAACGTAATTTTCAGATCCTTATCCGGCGTAATCTGGTAGTCGCCCGGGCTTACTCTCCAGGTGGTGGAACTCGACGAATACATATCCCTGTTCCGTAGTAACCCGGTGGTAACCTCAAGTACATTGTTATATTCGGTGGTTTTTACTTTTCGTTGATCCAGGAGGCTTTTAAAACCTTCTACCCAGTGGTTGTAATTATCTGTACCTGGGTTGTTCGTCTCAAAGGCTAACATACAATCCATAAAATTGTAAAAGTGCGGGTACGGTCGCGCCTTTCGATCGAACAGAGCCTTACTGATGTCCACAATATTCCGTTGCTCCTGAGCATCGAACAAACTGTCTACTTCCCAGGCTTTTATAAAATTATCCAACACCTCCTCGTGCTGCTCAGGCAGGTTGGCCATAAATTGATAAAGCTCTTCAATATAAAGTCCTGTTTCGCCGGAAAAAGTCCCTGATTCCTTCTCTCTGGCAGCTTGGGTGTTTTTCAGGCACATCAGGGCAATGAACAATATACCGGCTGTAACGAAAGGAAGGTATTTGCTCCGGAGAAAAGAAAACATAATGGCTTCGATTGATGATTACTGTGTATAAAAATAACTAATTCCGATTAAACACCAGAAGAGCCCATTGATCCTGGAGCTGTTCCGTTTCAAAAACAAAACCTTCCCGTTCTGCGGCCTCCCGAACCAATTCTTTATCCTGAACCATTAAACCACTCAGAAGTAATTTGGCTCCTCCTTTAGAATGGCGGGCATAATCGGGCATTTGTTCAATAAGAATATTCCGGTTGATGTTTGCCAGTATTACGTGGAATTGCTCGTTGGGGATTACATCGGACGAACCACGGATTACCCGAATAAAACCACACTGGTTACGTTGGCAGTTTTCCAATGCATTTTCGTAAGCCCAGTTATCGTAATCGATGGCGGTTACCGGCTTTGCTCCCAGGTGCGCAGCCAGAATGGCCAATACTCCGGTCCCACACCCCATATCCAGTACCGATTTACCGGCGAAATCCATATCCAGCATGTACTTCAAGATCATACGTGTGGTATGATGGTGTCCTGTTCCGAACGACATTTTAGGTTCAATAGTAATGCGATGGGCCACCTGCGAAAACTCATCGTGAAAAGGAGCCCGTACCACACAGCGGTCATCCACCACTACTGGTTCAAAATTACTTTCCCACAAGGCGTTCCAGTTTTGCTCCGGAATATCTTCCACCTGCCAGGTAAGTGCGCAGTTAAGGGTTTTAAACGTCGAAGCGATTTCCTGCAGGGCATCCTCCATAAAATATTCCTCCGAAATATACCCGGTAACCCGTTCCTCTTCCATAAACACGCCCTCAAAACCTTTACCGTCCAATAAGGCCACCAGCAACTCCGACAACTCTTCATTCAACGGATAGAGTTGAAAAACCACCGATTTATACAACATATTACCAGCTTTTTAAATGATCACTCAAGTTACATATTGTTATTGGTAATAGCAACGCAAGGGTTCTTGTTAACTTGCCGCTGCTACCAATAAAAAAGCGATCTACACCGGGTGCAAATCGCTTCATACTAAAGTATTTTGTTAATTAAAAGGCGTTTACAATGCCCATAAAATCATCGGCATTCAAAGCAGCGCCACCAATCAAACCACCATCCACATCGGGGTTGGCAAACAGTTCTTTGGCATTCGATGGTTTGCAACTGCCTCCGTAAAGAATAGAACAGTCGTTAGCAGCTGGTTGGCCATATTTAGCAGCAATGTGGTCGCGAATCACTTTATGAATTTCCTGTGCCTGTTCCGGCGTTGCCGTTTTACCGGTTCCAATAGCCCATACAGGCTCGTAAGCCAGTACCACCTTACCGAAATCAGCAGCCGACAGGTCAAATAAACCTTCATTTAGTTGTTGTTTCACCACCTCAAAGTGTTTACCGGCTTCCCGTTCTTCTAAAACTTCGCCAATGCAAAAGATAGGAGTAAGTCCTTCGGCTAAGGCCAGCTTGGTTTTAGCAGCAAGTATGGCATTGGTTTCGCCATAGTAGGCTCTACGCTCGGAGTGTCCCAGTATTACATGGCTGGCACCAGTCGATTTGATCATACTTACCGAAACCTCGCCGGTATAGGCACCACTTACCTGATCGGCACAGTTTTGAGCTCCCAATGCCAACGCGGGTTGATTAATCACTTTTGACACTTCAGTCAGGTGGGTTGCTGGAGTGCACAACACCACCTGGGTGGCGGTACCTTTCACTCGTGCATTAACTGCTTTGGCAAGTTCCACGCCTTCCTGAACGGTGGTATTCATTTTCCAGTTACCCGCTACAATATTTTTTCTCATCGTAAACTATTTAATATTAATATATGCAATTTCCAGCGCGAAATTAACAAATAATAGCTAAAACAGCAGCGCTTACCTCCATAAAGCAATGGATTCCGAAAGGTTTCCAAGCAACCTTTCGCTATTTTTATGAATTCTAAATTACTCTGCTGTATACAATTAACAGACATTCGCAGTTTGATTCCGAAAATTATCGTGTACTTTTGGAATTCTAAAACACACAGCAATGAAAATGCATCGACTCATTTGTGCGAAAACAATTAAAACCAGAACAAAAAGCATTCCGGGTCGGTAAAAATATATCAAATTGGTTATTCATAAGGCCCGGAACCATTGGATTCGGGCCTTTTTTATTCACCTCATTTAAAACTATCATCGGTATGAAACTGTCATCTGTTCTGCTACTCAACGAAAAAAAGCACCCGGTAACCGCCATGGCCAACCGGTTGTGCGCATGTACAACGTGTGCCGCCATGCGTAGGATTCATACCATCACAAACACGCTCGCAAATAAGCCAAGCCAACTCAAAGCCCGGTTAAGACGAATAAAACCACTACCCTGTCAGGCAATTGTTTGATAGACCCGGGCCCTTAGAAAAGTGTCCGGGTTTTTTTTGCTCCCCCGGACCGATGCCAGATATCAAAATTGAATTTTAAAACCTCCTCTGCTATGGAATCGCAACAATACAACATCAACAACCTGAATCATAACCTTCTTGATTTGTACAAACAGGCCGGTAAAACCCTGATCCGGTGGCTTCGAGGCTCATTGGGCAAACGCAGCCAACGACAAAGAAAAGTCCACCAATGACAGGGGGTGGTCTGTTCGGCAGATGTGAGTTCTTGTGCAGCAACAGGTACCCCATCCATCACTTCGGTCTTGTTGCTATCCCTTTAACACTAAAAACAGGGCATTCGTGGACAGTTGGCTCCCATCAAACAAAATAGACTTGCGTAGGCTAGGTCATATTGTAATTTTGTTTACTTGATCCATTGCAATGGCCGGAGTATATAAAATAGTGCATAACAATCAGGAAATCCTGTTCGTCGACTACAAGGGGTGTACAGTCGAAAAGGAGATGATCGATATTTTGCATCAGGCGCAGAATATTGTACAGGCTGATAATCGCGCTTACCTGCAACTGGTTGATGTGAGTGGAGTTTATGCTACCCCGGGTTTTATGAGCGAAGCCAAACGGGTAGCCTACGAAACGCCAAAACTAGCCAAAAAAAGAGCCATTGTGGGGGTAGATAGTCCCGGAAGACGGGTATTACTTCACATCTACAACCTCATGCTGGGCGCGAATAAGGTTATACCCTTCGACACGCTGGATAAGGCCAAAAGCTGGTTAACCCGCCAGGAGTCCTCGCCCCGGGCGAAAATAAAGAACTACAAAACCGATAAACAAAAGGATCATCACCCAGGTAAAGCTTAAATTTCGGTTTCGGGCTTTTTCCAATTGGCTCAACGCATTGGCGTTGAGTTGTGTTTCAAAATAAGCTGAATCCGGCAGGTTGCGATAATGCCACTTATCCAATACCGTTCCCTGCTTGAGTAATATAACCCCCGGATTACTCCGAACCATCGTTTTTAAGGTTATCTCATCGGTGGTATAATACGCGTAAGTTAAATCAAATTGGGTTTGTACTTGTTCCACCACCTCGTGTAACGAAGAAGTCATCCCATATACCTTAAGTCCATTTTGCTGAGCCTGAGCGGCAAATCGGCTAACGCGTTCCATGCCATCCCGGCTCGCCCTGGTCAGATCGTAATTCACCACCAGGAGCGAATACCCCGGATCAGCCAGAACTTGTGCGGTAACGTCCTCCCCGGTACTATCCACCAAGGTAAAATCATGAATGGGTGGTTCGTAGCCTTTCTCTACCAATATATTATTAGTTGCCACCCAGGTGTAAGTGGTATCGGCCCAGGGTTGCTCGGGCGATTTCAGCGTATATTCGGCCTCCACCCCATTCTTTTTATAGATCATAACAGTTTCGTAGCGATCCACAGGCATTCCTTCAGGTATCGCCATGCCTTCTTCAATATTTGCCCCTCGGTGGTAGGGTCTGAAATCAATTAAAGGCAAATTTCGAAAACAATACAACGACAACATCACCGACCCCATAAACAAAGTGGCAACAATTATCCAATCGGCTTTTGCCGTGAAGGGACGATCGTACCGATTTCGTTCCACAAATACCAGCACAGTGGGCACCAGGAAAATGATGTTCTTAAAGAAGGTTTGCCAGTTGGTGAGAATAATGGCATCGCCAAAACAGCCGCAATCGGTAACCGGATTGGTAAGCGCAACCAGCAAGGTGAGCGCCGTAAAAAAACTCATGAAGGTCATCAATGCCCAGGCGGCTGTGCGCATCCGAATACGAAGCGACAGTGACAGTCCTATCAACAACTCCCCACTACAAACAAGCACTGCCAGCACCAAAGCAACCCGATCCAAACCGGACACACCCCAGGCCTCAAAGTAATCAGTAATTTTATAGGTGAACCCCAAGGGATCAATCACTTTCACAAAGCCTGAAAAAACAAATACGGCGCCCATTATGAGTCGGGCAATGTGTCGGAGATAAGGCATCATAGGCTTACTTGAAAATTCGTTGATTAATCAATTCAATGAGTCGCGCTGAAATAACGTCAGGAGCATGCATATTACCCTGATCATCGCTGCATTCCACCCGCTCAAAATCGGCATTGGCCTCCACCTGCCAAAGGTAGATTTCCCTTACCCGCTGCTGAAACGACAGATCTTCCTCGTGAATGTCGCTGGCTCCGGCCAGGTAATCGCGGTCGGTTCCCGTGCGCTGCTCTGCCAAACTCTTCTGAGTGAACGAAAAAGGTACGTTTAGAAATACATTCAGATCGGGAACCGGAATGCCGTTATAACCATATTCATAGGCTTTGATCCAATGGGCCAGTTTCTCCTGTTGTTCCCGCGATGCACATTTGGCACACTGAAAAGCTACGTTGGAATAAAGATACCGGTCGGCAATAACCATGTACCCTTCATTCATCCAAGCAAGCAGCTGTTGGGCAGCGTCCTTACGATCTCCCCCGTATATTAGCGCTACCAGGTACGGGTCCACCGCATCAATGGCACCCAGCTCGCCCCGCAGAAAACGACTGATGAGTTCGCCCCACATAGGACTGTCGGTACGCGGAAAATGAATAAACTTGCTCTTCACCTGCTTCGATTCCAGGTAACGTTCTATAAGTTTAATTTGCGTCGACTTTCCTGCTCCGTCCAGTCCTTCAATAACTATGAAACCCATTTAGAATACCATTAAATTTGAATTCATTATTGCCGGCATATGCCTAACTTTACGCAGGATCAGCGACAAAAAGAATGCTTAAAGATACACTTTTTAGCAAGAAACAATTAATCAACCTTCGGGGAGCCATTGTACCTATAGCCCAGCCGCTAGTAATGGGAATTGTAAACCTCACCCCCGATTCCTTTTACGATGGAGGCCGGTATACCCAGCCAGAGTTGATGCTCCGGAAGGTATCCCAACTCCTCGCTGAAGGCGCCGACATTATCGATCTGGGAGGTTATTCCTCGCGCCCCGGAGCCGTCCATATCACCCCCGAAGAAGAATTCCAACGACTGGCTTCCGGACTGCAACTCATCCGCCGTGACTTCCCCGATGCCATCCTTTCGGTTGACACCTTTCGCGCCGATATAGCCCGAAGGGTGGTTCAGGAATTTCAGGTCGATATTATTAACGATATTTCGGGCGGTACTCTGGATTATTCAATGGCCGAAACGATAGCCAGCCTGCAAGTACCCTACATTGCCATGCACATGCCAGGCTCGCCCCAAACCATGCAATACCAAACCGGGTATAAGCAACTGGTGCCCGATATTATTCACTACCTGTCGGGTCGGATAAATCAGTTGAAAAGCCTTGGAATTAATGACATTATCATCGATCCTGGCTTTGGTTTCGGTAAAACACGGGAACAAAATTTTGAACTGTTGCAACAACTGGAAGCCTTCCGGATTTTGGACTTTCCGCTTCTGGTAGGAATCAGCCGAAAATCCATGATCTATTCTACACTGAATATCACCCCCGACGAGGCACTTAACGGCACTACCGCACTTCACATGGCAGCTTTGGAACGTGGTGCCAACATCCTCAGGGTTCACGATGTAAAAGAAGCGATCCAAACCGTTAAACTGTTCACCCTGCTCCGCGATAGTGTTCAAAATGCATGATCTGTACCGGGTAATATGTATCTTTATTGAAAAATACACCACATGCTCACCGCTTTCATTCAGGTAAGAACCATCGATATTATTGACATTTTACTGGTTGCCATAATCATGTACCAGGTTTACCGGCTGATACGAGGCACGGTTGCCTTCAATATTTTTTTAGCCATCATCGGAATCTGGCTGCTCTACGTAGTGGTGAATATGTTAAAAATGAAACTGCTCTCCTCCATCCTGGGAACCATCATTGGTGGTGGAGCCATTGCTTTAATCATTCTTTTTCAGCAGGAAATCCGTCGTTTTCTCATTTTATTGGGCACCAAGTACTTTCCCAACAAAAGTTTTTCGCTGCTCAACCTCCTGAAACGAAACGACCCCAACCAACGCCAGGTACGTATTGCATCCATTCATAAAGCCTGTATCAATCTGTCGAAAACCTATACCGGGGCACTGATTGTAATTTCCCGCAATGCCTCTGTCGAGGTATATGCCGAAACTGGCGACTACCTGCATGCACTCACCTCAAGTCGTCTGCTGGAAACTATCTTTATAAAAAACGGCCCCTTACACGATGGTGCGGTAATTATCGAGCGGGATCAAATAGTAGCTGCCCGTTGTGTTCTTCCGTTCACCACCAAAACCGAACTCCCCCCCTACTACGGCATGCGCCACCGCGCCGGCTTGGGCATTAGCGAAAACTCCGATGCGTTTGTGATTATTGTTTCCGAAGAACGTGGCGACATTTCCATTGCCGAACACGGGGTTTTGGTTCCGGAAGTGGGCGAACAGGAGCTTTGGCAGATCCTTCGGAAGAACTTTGAAGAAAAGGATGATAAGTCATGAAATTAAAAGATATCCTCGGCTACAAACTTATTGAAACCGGGAGCTTCTCGCTCACGGTTTATCATTTGTTTACCGTGGTAATCATCTTGGTTTCGGTATGGATCATTAGCCGTCTCATTCAACGTTTGTTCCTTAAACAGGAACAGAAAGGCCGTTTAGAACTGGGTACCAGCCGGGCCATCTATCAAATAGTAAAGTACCTGTTATGGACCATGGCCATCGTGTTTTCTTTGGACACAGTCGGCATACACCTGACCTTCCTGTTGGCCAGTTCGGCTGCACTGATGGTGGGTTTGGGGCTGGGCTTACAGCAAATATTTCAGGATTTCACCTCCGGTATTACGCTGATTATTGAGGGCAGTCTTAAAGTGGGCGATATTATCCAAACCGAACAAGGCAAGGTAGGTCGGGTAAAGGAGATTAATTTGCGCACCTCAAAGATTGAAACCCGCGATAATATCAGTTTAATTGTCCCCAATTCCAAACTGATTAACGATGTAGTAATTAACTGGAGCCACCACGAAAAAAAAACGCGCTTTAGCGTGGAAGTAGGCGTAGCCTACGGATCGGACATGAAGCAGGTAAAATCGGCACTGTTGGAATGTGCCGCGAAACACCCTTCTATTTTCGCGTCACCCGCCCCAATTGTTCGCTTTATCAACTTTGGCAATTCTTCGCTCGATATGGAACTACTGTTCTATACCAATCAAACCTTCCGGGTGGAAGATGTTAAATCGGATCTGCGTTTTGCGATTGACGCGGCTTTCCGCAAACATCAAATTCATATTCCATTTCCGCAACACGATATTCACATTGTTCCACCCAAAACCACAACCTGAACATGTCCATTCGGCAAATTCAACGCCATGAATACAAGCCCTGTTTAGAGCTACTTGCCCAGGCTTTCCTGAACAATCCTAGTGTTAATTCGGTGGTCAAAAACGATCGCAAACGCCCCCAACGCATCCGCGAGTTAGCCCGCTATTCCATCAAGACCTCATTCGCAAGAAAAGGTGCCTTCATCTCATCGGGCAGGAACGGCATTGCCCTATGCTATCCGATACAGGCAAAAAAAGAGGGAATTATCGACTTTTGGAATCAGGCAGTTTTGCTTGTTAAAGCCATTGGCATAAGCCGATTCAGACAGGTTTTGCAACGCGAAGCCTATATAAAAAGCCGGCGACCACAAGGTAATTACCTGTATTTCTGGTTTTTTGGCGTAACACCAGGGCAACATGGCTCTGGCGATGCTGTGGAACTTAAAAACCACATTTTTCGTTGGGCCGACAACGAACAACTTCCCATTTGTCTGGAAACCTCCGTGGAAAAAAACAAACGTGTTTATGAACGCTACGGCTTTCAGGTATACCATACCTGGACATCCGGCCAACACGATTACACCCTGTACTTTATGCAACGGCCACCCACTCCTCCAACATTACAATACCCCTGACATGAAAACAATAAGGCTTGTTCGAACCCAGAGCAACGACCCTGATTTTAAGTATCTCACCCAGTTGTTGGATGCCTTTTTGAACCAGAAACACGATCAGCAGCAAACGGTTTACAACCCCCTTAACCAAATCGACTCCCAAGCATCGGTACTGGTTGCCAGTATCGACTCAATTCCGGTGGGTTGTGGATGTTTCAAAACCCACAACACCCTTACTGCAGAGGTAAAAAGAATGTTTGTGCGCGATGAATTTCGCGGGAAAGGTGTGGCCCGGAGCCTGTTGTGCGAAATAGAGAAATGGTCAAGGGAAATGGGCTACTCACGTTTGGTATTAGAAACCAGCATCCACTTAACCAATGCTATCCGACTGTATGAAAGCAATGGTTTTTATCGGATACCGAACTACCCACCCTATACCGATTTTCGGGAAAGCATCTGCTTTGAAAAGAAATGGTGACAGCACCATTTCACTCCAATTCCGGAAATCTGCTATGGTTCAGAATGTAAATGCTCCCTAAAAAGTTACTACCATTACCGGTGTTTCCGGCGAATGATTTTTGCTCTCGATTCTTCCTTCTTTAACAAACGCTCAATATTCTTTTGATGGGTCATGAGCAGAAGAATGGATACGATAAGGGAAAATATAATCAGCGACGAGATGGTGGTTTTAAATACAAAAATGGTTAGAATAGGGTAGGAAAAACCAGCTATCATCGAACTTAAGGATACGTATCGCGTGGTGAGAAAAACCACAACGAATATACCCAAACAAGTTAACGTAGGTTGAGGCTGTATGGCCAGTAGCAGACCTAATAATGTTGCCACTCCCTTACCCCCTTTAAAGCCCACGTATACCGGGAAAATATGTCCCAATACAGCGGCTGCTCCTAATATCAACTGAAAATTTATATAATCGGTAGATCCTTGAATATACACATTGGTCAACCGTAAGATGGATACGGCCATATAGCCTTTTAGAATATCCATTAAGAAAACGGGTAAACCAGCCTTCCAGCCTAATACGCGAACCGTATTGGTGAACCCGGCGTTACCACTGCCATGTTCACGAACGTCTACACCGTAAAAACGGGTACCAATCCAAACTGATGAAGGGATAGAGCCTAACAAATAGGCTACAAGGATAAGAAGAGACTTGATTATCAACGACATAATCAAAGAACAGATTTTTTGAAGCGGTACAAATTTATATGAAAATATTCATTATAAAAAAGAAAATGGCGCCAAAATCGCAACCCTAAAAACTATACGCCTCTAATTGAGATAATTAGAGGCGTATTAAGAATTTATAATGCAAGTTCCAACTGAGGTCCTGCCGCTATCAGGGCTTTACCCTCTTCGTTGTCGGTATATTTTTCGAAGTTTTTAATGAAGAGTTGTCCCAGTTCTTTGGCTTTCTTTTCCCACTCTGCCGGATCGGCATAGGTGTTGCGCGGATCCAGAATTTGCGGGTTTACCCCGGGAAGAGCGGTAGGAACTTCAAGGTTAAAAACCGGAACCAATTTGGTTTTCGCTTTTTCAATGGATCCATCCAGAATGGCATCAATAATACCACGGGTATCTTTAATGGAAATCCGTTTACCGGTTCCGTTCCATCCGGTATTCACCAGGTAGGCCTCGGCACCATGTTCCTTCATTTTTTTCACCAGCTCTTCGCCATATTTTGTAGGGTGCAACGACAGGAAAGCGGCTCCGAAACAGGCTGAGAAAGTAGGCTGAGGCGAGGTTACTCCCCGTTCGGTACCTGCCAGTTTAGCGGTAAACCCGGAAAGAAAATGATATTTTGTTTGATCAGGACTCAATTTCGATACAGGAGGCATTACCCCATACGCATCGGCCGTAAGAAATATAACTTTTGTTGCATGTCCGGCTTTGGAAACCGGCTTAACAATGTTGTCGATATGATAGATAGGATAGGAAACACGAGTGTTTTGGGTTACGGAACCATCGGTAAAATCAATTTTACCATTCTTATCTACCGTAACATTCTCCAAAAGCGCATCGCGCTTAATCGCATGATAAATATCCGGCTCCGACTCAGGATCCAGATCGATCGTTTTTGCGTAACAACCGCCTTCGAAGTTAAAAATACCATCATCATCCCAACCGTGCTCATCATCGCCGATCAACTCCCGTTTCGGATCGGTGGAAAGGGTCGTTTTTCCGGTACCGGAAAGGCCAAAGAATACCGCTACATCGCCATCTTTTCCTTTATTAGCCGAGCAATGCATTGATGCCATTCCGTTCAAAGGTAAGTAGTAATTCATCATGGCAAACATTCCTTTTTTCATCTCGCCACCATACCAGGTACCACCAATAACCTGCATTTTCTCACGAAGGTTGAATACAGTATACACTTCGGAATTCATTCCAAATTCCTTCCAGCGGTCGTTGGTAGTTTTGGAAGCATTCATGACCACAAAATCCGGTTCACCAAAATTTTTCAGTTCTTGTTCGCTCGGACGGATAAACATGTTTTTAACGAAATGAGCCTGCCAGGCCACTTCCATAATAAACCGTACTTTTAACCGGGAATCTTCATTAGCTCCTAAAAAGGCATCCACCACAAACAAACGTTTGCCCGACAATTGTTTGGTGGTAATCTGCTTCAGATACGACCAAGCTTCCTCCGAAACTTTCTTGTTATCATTCTTGGAAGCTGGCGAAGTCCACCAAATGGTGTCTTTTGAAGCTTCGTTTTCAACAATGAACTTATCTTTGGGAGAACGGCCTGTAAAAACACCTGTCATCACATTAACTGCACCCAATTCGGTAAGCTGACCTTTCTCGTAACCTTCGAGTTCCGGTTTCAACTCTTCCTTGTAAAGTAAATCGTAAGAAGGGTTGTATACAACTTCGCTGACTTTTAGTATTCCATATTTCTCCAGGTCTTGTGGTTTTAGCATGGTTATGTAAGTTTAAGGTTTATGAATTAATATTTGTTCGTTAGAATGTGCGTAAATATAACAAAATATATGTTCTATAACATATTATAACGAACCCTGCAAAAAAGTTTAAGATAACTTAACATCTGTAAGTTACAATTCATGGATAACCAGCCCGCTGCGCAACTTGGGTTCAAACCAGGTTGTTTTGGGAGGCATAATATTACCCGTATCAGCAATATTAATCAGTTGATTCATGGTAACCGGGTACAACGCGAAGGCTGCAGCCATTTCACCACTATCTACCCGCTTTTGAAGTTCTTCCAAACCACGAATTCCACCCACAAAATCAATGCGCTTGGAATTACGCAGATCGGTAATACCCAGCACAGGATCCAAAATAGTCTTTGAGAGCACAGTAACATCCAAACTGCCAATGGGATCGTTATCGTTATAGGTTGCGGAATTTGCTGCCAGAACATACCAGTATCCACTTAAATACATGGTAAATTCGTGTAGTTTGGACGGTTTAACAATTTGTGGCCCTACTTTGGTTACCGTAAAGTGGCGGGCTATCTTTTCCAGGAATTCATCCTCGGACAAACCATTCAAGTCGGTTACCAACCGATTGTAATCGATAATGGTTAACTGGCTGGCCGGAAAATGGACTGCCAGAAAATAGTTGTAATCTTCAGCACCGGTATGGTTGGGATTTGCCTTCTTTAATTCTTCTCCCACCAGCGCCGCAGCCGCAGTGCGATGGTGTCCATCGGCCACATAGGTAAAGGGCACCTCGTTGCTAAACGCCTGGTCAATGGCCAGAATATCTTCTTCAGCATGAATCACCCAGAACTCGTGTTTCACCCCATCGCTGGTTACGAAGGAATATTCGGGAGCATACTTTACGGTAGCAGCCACAACTGCATCAATGGTGGCATTGTCGGGGTAGGCAAAAAACACCGGTTCTGCGTTAAAATTTGTCACCCTAACATGCTTTTTCCGATCCTCTTCCTTATCGGGACGAGTAAGCTCATGTTTGCGTATCACGTTATTCAGGTAATCCTGTACACTGGCACAGCCCACCAATCCGTACTGGGTATTCGCCCACATGGTTTGAGCATACACATAATATACGGCGGTATTGTCCTGAATGAAAATACGTTCATCAATCAGCTTTTGTAAATTGCTCTTGCCGGTTTGATAAACAATATCGGCATAATGATCCGTGTCCTCTGGGAGATCAATTTCTGGTTTCACAACATGCAGAAACGAATGCGGATTGCCCTCTGCTTCAACACGAGCTTCCTCTGAATTTAATACATCGTAGGGCCGCGAGGCTATTCGATGAGCCAACTCCTTAACCGGACGGTAACCGCGGAAGGGTTTTACTTGTGCCATAGAATTATATTTTTGATGGTAAAACAAATGCACTGGCCGGGATCAAAATTGAAGCCCGGCAGCAGTGCAGTACTATGTTCTTCATTCAATTAGTTTACCTTAAAGGTACTGTCGCCATTTTTGATAAAGCCCACAATTTGGCGGGCAGCTGCCAAACCGGCGTTAATATTGGCCTCGGAGGTTTGAGCACCCATCTTCTTAGGGGTGGCAAAGAAACGACCCGAATATTTTTCCTGTAGTTCGTCCTTGCAGCCAGGTGCCACATCGGTAATGTATCGGAAATCTTTCCGAGCTTCAAACATTTTTAGCAAACCGGCTTCGTCAATAATCTCTTTCCGGGCTGTATTGACCAGGGTAGCTCCTGAAGGCATTTTGGACAGCAGTTCGTAATTGATACTGCCTTTGGTCTTTTCGGTGGCGGGCAGGTTTACCGCTACATATTGGCACGATGAATACAGCGCTGTAACAGTATCGTCGCAAAGTACCCCGTCGTTTTCAATACGTGCACGTTCTACAAACGGATCGTGGGCGCGAACTTCCATACCAAAACCTTTGGCAATGGTTCCCATAATTTTGCCAATATTTCCGTAGGCATGCAAGCCCAGCGTTTTACCTCTTAACTCGGAACCCGATGTGCCATTAAAGCCGTTCCGGTTCAGATACACCATCATACCCATACCCAATTCAGCCACAGCGTTCGAATTCTGACCGGGAGTATTCATTACGCAAACGTTGCGTGCCGAGGCTGCTGCCAGATCCACATTGTCGTATCCGGCACCCGCCCGAACCACAATTTTCAAATCTTTGGCTGCCTCAATAACCTCATTATCAATAATGTCACTGCGAATAATAATAGCATCCACATGACTCACAGCCTGCAGCAACTCTTCTTTTTTGGTATAGCTTTCCAACTTTACCAATTCAAAACCTGCCTCATCGCAAATTTTCTGAATGCCTTGAACAGCAACAGAAGCAAAGGGCTTGTCGGTTGCCAAAAGTACTTTTGTCATAACCAGAGAACGATTTTAAAATTATAATTTAGATTCGAATTCCCGCATGGTATCAATCAAAGCCTGAACGCTATCTTTGGGCATGGCATTGTAGATTGAGGCACGGAAACCGCCAACTGAACGGTGTCCTTTAATGCCTACCATGCCGCGCGCGCTGGCAAAATCCCGGAAATCCACCTCTTTATCCTGGTATTCGGGAGCCATTACAAAGGTCACATTCATGATGGAACGATCCTCTTCAACGGTTACCGTTGGATGAAATAATTTGCTGCGATCCAGCTCTGAGTAAAGCATATCGGCTTTTTCCATGTTCATCTTATAGATGGCTTCCACTCCACCGCATTGTTTCATCCAGATCATGTTCTGCAAGCTGGCATAAATGGCCACGCAAGGAGGTGTGTTATACAACGAATTTTTAGGGATGTGGGTGTTGTAATCCAACATGGTAGGAATGGCACGTTCAACTTTACCCAAAATATCTTCACGGATAATAACAAAAGTTACTCCGGCAGGCCCCAGATTCTTTTGTGCCCCACCGTATATCAGTCCGTATTTGGACACATCCATCGGACGGCTCAGAATGTCGGAAGAAGCATCGGCTACCAAGGGTATGGGCGAATCGAAATCAGTTTTTATTTCGGTTCCGAAAATCGTATTATTGGTAGTAATGTGGAAGTAATCGGCATCTTCAGGTATGGTGAAATCTTTTGGAATGTATGAGTAGTTCTTATCGGCCGAAGAAGCTACCGTTTCCACATCACCAAAAAGTTTCGCTTCTTTAGCTGCTTTTTTTGCCCACGATCCGGTTTCCAAATACGCCGCCTTGGTATGCAACAGGTTCATGGGAACCATGGCAAACTGCGTGCTGGCGCCACCCTGCAGAAATAGAATATGGTAGTTCAAAGGCACATTTAATAAATCGCGCATCAGGTTGCAGGCATCTTCCATAATTTCCATAAACTCCGGCGAACGGTGTGACACTTCCAGAATGGATAGCCCGGTTTTATTTAAATTAAGGATGCCTGCTGCGGTTTCGCGTTTGGCAAATTCTGAAATAATAGAGGGGCCTGCGGCAAAATTATGCTTCTTCATATACCTAGATTTTCTTTATGTGTAAATAGTTTCGTGATACGTGTGTTGTATAAACTTTTAAGAATTGTTATTCAATTCACAACTGAATTTTGGAAGGGTAAAAGTACAAAATATTATAGTATTTGTGCTTAGCCGTTTAAAATTATAAAAGTATTTTTTCTTTACTGAATTACCTTTATCTGCCTCCTACAAAGTGATCAGATAATCGTCCTTCAGATATGGAATTTTATCGGTTTGGTCGAAAGTATGGCAATACTCCAGCACATCGTCCAAGCCATTTCGAGCCAGGCGGTGCCGTTGTGCCACCTTATCCAGATAAGCCATCAGATCTACCCGGGCTACATCCCATAAATCCATAGCGGCATAGGTCGAGTCACAGATGGACTCAAACCGGTTATCGCGAAGCACTGCCTGAGCCAGTGAACCGGCAAACAGCGTATCCTCCAGATTAAACTTTCGCTTCCAACCGGCACAAAGAATAATTAGGTCGCGTTGTTCCTTCAAAATGTGGTCGACCAGAGCCTGATGGTTCAGATAAGCCCCAATCAGCACCTGATGGCTATGGCTCGCCATCATAATGGTATGGGTTCCGTTGGTAGTACTGTAAACAATTTGTTTATGCGCTACCCGCTCCGGAGTGAAATTAAAAGGCGAATTCCCAAAATCGGCAAAATCGCGCACAATGCCATCGCGTTCCGCAGCAACCATAAAGCCTTTCTGCTTGTAGGCTTTGGCCTCTTCCAGCGTGGCCACTGGTATAATCCGTTCCACGCCATTCATAAAGGCTGTACATATAGCCGAGGTAGCCCTTAAAATATCAACCGCCACCACTATGGCCTCATCTTTTTTAAAGGTATCGTATACCGCCGGGGTAAAACAAACCTCTACGTTTCTCTTCGACATCGGATGCTTTTATTTGAAAGGCAGCGGAACCACCACTGCTTTTATTTGCTTATTACGAATCCCAATATAGACCTCGGTTCCGGATTTGGCGCAAGAGGACACTACATACCCCATCCCAATTCCTTTTTTCAGACTGGGCGACATGGTTCCCGATGTAATCCGTCCAATCACTTCACCGGAAGCATTCAAAATTGGATACTCTTTTCGGGGTATTCCTCGCTCAATGAGTTCAACACCCACCAACCTTTGCTTCACCCCAGATTTCAATTGCTGAACATGAATTTCCCGGTCGATGTAGTCTCCCTTCTTTTCTGCCTTGATAATCCACCCCAATCCGGCTTCAACCGGCGAAGTTGTATCATCGATATCGTTACCATACAGCGCATAGCCCATTTCGAGCCGGAGCGTATCGCGCGCAGCCAAACCGGCAGGTTTAAGCCCGAGTGGAGATCCCTTTTCCAACAGTTGTTTCCACAATTCCGGGGCACCCTCATTATAGGCATACAATTCGAATCCTCCGGCTCCGGTGTAACCTGTTGCCGAAATTAGTACCTCTCCCACCCCTTCAATCATTTCACTAATGCAGGTAAAAGACTTCATCTGATCTAACGGAAAATGCACCAGTTTTTGAAGTATTTGCAAGGCTTTGGGTCCCTGTAAGGCAATCAGCGCCATACGATCCGATGCATCTTCGAGCACCGCTCCAAACCTTTCGTTGTGATGGTTCAGCCATTCCCAGTC
>QKEH01000152.1 GCA_003252385.1 Bacteroidota bacterium
GACTTATAATATTTTCAATTCAGTAACTTACGAATAAACATTTGTATGAAATACAAATTTCCGGATTAGAAACCAACAAAATATTTCCTGGATCTTAATTCTGAATTAAATATTCAATAACTACCTCATGGTAAATGCCGTAGCACAAAGTAGATCTATTTTATGTTTAACCCTGCATCGTGCAAGAAAATTTTATCTATATGGAAGATAATTATTACAAAATAGATATCCTGTTTTTTAAACAGCCACTTCCTCCACCCTTCTTTTAAGCGATGCCACGTTAATATCTATAAGCATGGTATGATTAATAGCTTGCAACTGCAGGCCAAATTTTGTTTTACCTTTCTGATTGACCAATATTCCACTATGACCAGCCAGAGGCCCCAATACTACTTCAACCAAATCGCCCACCTGAAGGTTATTTTCAATCGTCAAATTCGCACCCAAACCCAGCATCAACCGAATTCCTTCCATTTCCTTCTCGGTAATAAGTGAAGGTTTATTCCCGCAACGAATATAAGTGACCACCTTTGGAACCTGGCAAACCTCATACAGATTGTGCCTTTCGGTATTGACAAACAAATAGCTTGGAAATAAAACCATATCTACCATCTTTTTTTGTCGGTTTTTCCAAACACGCAGTGTTTTCATTATAGGTAAAAAAACCTCATAACCTCTGTTTTCCAATTCTTTACAAGCTACTTTCTCGGCCCGGGGCGCAGTATAGAACACATACCACTGCTTTTCGGCATGCTTGGTAAGAGAGGCTTCATGCCCTTGCTCTTCAATGCTTTTAAGGCACATTTTGATTTGGTTTTAGTTGGATTAGCAGATACAGCTTCGCTTGGTCAATTAGCACTATTGACAGATTGATAGCGGTACCGGTAGACTTTGGAGACCTTAAAAAATGAGGTTCTAATACACTTTTTTTAAGCAGCTCAAATATAGACGTTATTTCGAGAAACCCAAAAGAAACATGGGATCAAGCCGCAAAAATAATTATCAGATCACATACGCCTACTTGCAGTTTGATTGTTACTTCCGGCAAACCTATTCTTGAACCAAAATCGGAACCTTCTTGAACCCATCAAGCTCTGCAATTCGAAAACCATCCGTGCTGAGCAATTTGCAATTGTTTACACCCCTGCTCTATGCATGAATGACCCCGGGGCAGGGCTCTTTGGGCTGTATGGAGGGCTAGGCTCCCCCTTACCGGTTTTTGCTTCCGGGCGGCAGATAACGGGCAAAGGCGGCTTGCAAATGCTTCCGGGCACGAAACTTATGAGACCGGGCAAGCGACTGGTGATCAAGGGCATTCCGAATATCAATGAAGGAGTGCCTCCAATGCTTTCGAGAAAATGGCCGGTACACCCGGGGATTGCCTGGGGCGATGGTACTGGCTGTCCGATCAAGTCCTGGCCATTCCATGTAAAGTAAAAAGTTGCCATTCAACCGTAACGGATTCGGGCAGCACTTAAGAAAAACGAAGGGAGTCAATAGCTGCCGGAATCACATCGTTTCCGGCCCGAAATGTAGCCGGTTCCTTGGACTCTGGAGAAGAGATAGTGCCGTTCGAGACATCCACTTGAGCCGTTGTGAGGCTATTTAGCCATTCATAGGGGTTAAAGTTATCTCTCCATGGCTTCATGTTTCAAGTTTTTAGGCATTTTTTCAATTGCATATCGTAATGCAGTTCGTGGCATATCAGATTTATTTTTTATTACATAATCAAATATTTCTCGCTGGTTCGCTTCACTGGCAGCTTTTAACATCCAGCCATACCCTTTTTGAACCAGATCGTCTTTATCCGATAGCAAAACATCGGCAATATCCAGTATGTCGTTGAGAAATTTTCCCTTTCTGGCTGGTATAATTAACGATACTGATGAAGCTCGGCGTAGCCATCTGTTATCTGATTTAGCCAAGTCTTTTAACCTCACTACATACTCCGGATACATCTCAATAAATTCACCTATGGTATGATTACATAATGTATCACACGAAGCCCAATTATTTACATAATCATTTATCCATTTCACAAATATTTGAAAATCTACAGGTTCGTATTTTTCATGTACATAATAGGACCAATTGCAGGCAATTAATGATTCTTCAATAAATCCGGATTGCCATAACATCTCGCAGAGATCAAATAGTTCTGATTTTTGCTTAAAATCAATCCATTTAAAATACTCCTTACTAATCTTGTTCACCGTTGGAACCTTGACACCATAAAACTTTATCTTTTCTTTAAATAAATTTTGACTGGTCGCCTGAGTTTTCGAGTCAATACTATGTTTTAATTCAATTCGAATTTTTTCTATGATATTTTCCATTTTGTGCTCATTGTTTATCTGCGAAAAGGTTTATTGAGCATGCCAATAGCATCGGGGAAGGTAATGGCTTTTTTAGTAAAAGTCGCACTCCGATCGATAAATTGCGTGCCGGGGCAGACCGGGAGGCTGGGCAATTGCCCAAAGCCCTATCCTGAATACGCGGCCCATAGGTTCGGCGGCATGAACCGAGGATTATCTACCGCGCAGTCCGCATTTTTTCCAGCCCCCCGCACGAAGATAACTGGCATTTACACTCATACTGAATTTAAAAATGGAGTTCGCAAGGGTCGTCTATTAAATATTTCTTAAATCGATAAGTAGATGCCTAGTAGGCGATTGCGGGATTCAAAACTATAAAACTGTTGTGAAGTTAAAGCAGGCTACAACCGGTTAACCAACTACTATTAATTCTACTATTTTTACACAACGTTAGGTGCAGGGCATTAGTTATTCATATATTCTATTATCTCTTAAATATTTACCAGGTGTTACACCAATATGTTTCTTAAATAGCTTGGTAAAATGACTTTGGTCAAAAAAGCCAATATCATATACAGTACTTGTCACTGATTTTTGTTTCATTAAAATCTTTTGTGACATTTTTAATTTACAAACTAAATAATACGCATAAGGCGATAAACCAAACTGTTTATGAAAATACCGGTTGAAATGAAATTCGCTTAAATAAGCCATCCCTGCCATATCTTTCAATGAAATATCAAGATGACAGTTTTTTTCAATAAACTTTTTAGCTCGATTGATCTTTGATGAAAGTTCAATATCCAGACTTTCAGCACTACATTCCAATGCGAATGTTCTCAAAAGCCAAATAATCTCCTCATAAAGTTTATTCACCCGCTTAGTTGATTTTTCATATTCAGCCAATGCATGAAATTCTTTAATGTAATTTAGTAAGTCATGGTGTTGAATAACTAGTTGAGGAAAATAAAATAAAGTGTTCAGGTTCAGCGAAATTATCTTATAACAGTGTTTTGTATTATTTAAAGATTTGCAACGATGTGGTTCAAAAGGTTGAATGATGAAAGTATCGTTTTTCTTTAAGTTTGTTTTTTCCCCTCGATACGTAAATTCTCTCTCCCCTTGTTCAATAATCCCAAGGTTATAGGTTGTGTGAAAATGAACAGGAAAAACGTTTGAAATATTATATCCATGAGTTACAGATATTCCTTGTAAACCATTTACGTCAAAGTGCACTAATTTTTCCTGTTCATTTTTCATACCTCAAATTTAAACTAATGCTGGAAAAAATTTAGCCAACAATAATAAGCCATCGTTGTCAGCCTTTATTGAGTGATCTATATTAGCAGGAATAAATCCAACAACTCCATTAATATAATCCATGTTGGTTTGTCCGATACTGCACTGACCAGATCCGCTAAGTATTTCATGCAACTCCGTTTTACCTGTATGATTATGAATTCCAATTTCACAACGAGGATTGATTTTTACCAGATGACAGCTCAGGCTATCGTTAGTACTTTCACCTTTAATGACATGTTTTAGAAACACCCCTTTAAAAACTGAATGCTCAGTCCATTCCAGATTTTCAATTTCAACGCATTTGCCATTGATGTACAATTTCCCTTTAATAAAAGCATTTGAATCCATAACATTTATTGTTTTAATTATGAAAACAATAGTAAATGCAATTCATATTATAAAATTGTACAATCTTGCGGTTTCGCAGCCATGCCATTAACTTGACAACAAAATCCTTGCACCTATTTGCAAATTTATGAAGAGTGTAGTTTTTATCAAATCCTTCATTAGTAACGAGCTAAGTCCGATCGGCTTAGAAACAGCCTTTCTTACAGGACATCTTTCAAGTGTTTCTAAAATCACATCTTTCCGAAATTTCCTTAGCAAATCTGACAGAACAGTCAAATGAGGTTTTAGATTCTGTTCGATCAACATCTACTTTCACTGTAATTATATCACATGGAGTTTTCAATTTGTCACATTGCCATCCTACCTCCTTATTTTGGGCGTATAGTATTACAGGAAACCATAAATAATAGATTTTATAGTTTTATTCCGATATACCGTTTTTCCCAAAACCTTCTCCCAATTTTATCGAATGCAACATTCCATCCGTTGCCCAATTCTCACGTTCATATTCATCTATAAGAACAGTTACCCATTCCTTTTTTACATCTAGCATTTCTGAAATGTCTGTAGTTATTTTTTCAACAAGTTTTTGCTTTAGTTCTATCGAACGACCTCGGGCAATTTTTATATTTATTATTGGCATATCAATTAAGCATGGTGTGAATTTTTCCCAATGGCATAACGTTCCACAAGGAAGATCGGTTTCCGGTTTCGGTGAGCTGTTATTACCACTGTACCGCTAAATTTGAGTAAATGTACAAAACTTAAGTTTTGCACTATCATGATAATTAATTTTACTAGCAATGGAGCCTTGTATGAGCAAGCACACCCGGCTGAAAGCTTGAATATATTCGAAAAATACACATTTCTTTTTGGAAATCATTCGGGTACTTTCTCCAGGCTCCATAGGCCCCAATCTCCTTTCCGGGGAAGCCATCCGATGATTTTTATCACCTCATAGTCTATATTTACCTGATAATTAAACTATAATACATTACAACTCCGTTCGTATAAGACTCCCTATACCTCTAAACTTCCGCCTTTTTCTTGTAACTTTAGTAGAATTCAGATGGTATGGAAGCTCACTCTCCACATAGCTTGGCACATATTCCCTATTTCAGATGGGCAGGATGGTTTCTTTTCCTCATCCTGCCATTGAACGTGCTACCTGCCCAAAACTGTCCGTGCGGGGCTACCGTTCCCACCTACACGGTCGACCTGAGCGGATCCCCTGTGGATTCCGTTATTTTTACCAATTTATCCCGTAACGGATTGTGCTGTGGCTTAACTGGAGCCACCAAATGCATTCGGTTTATAGTTATACTCCATCCCAATACCAGTATTTTGGAATTCGATTATCTTGGAGCTCCGGCAAGTAACTACATGATTAATTGTACGGAACCGCACCCCATTCGGGATCCGGTATGTGTCGAAGGACTCGACACCTTCTGCATTACCTACTGCAAACCCGGAGGTAATGTGGGCGATTACAAGATCAAAGGTAGTTATCAGGTGCAGGCCTCGCAGGATTTAACTGTGGCCAGTGGCTGCAGTGCCGAAATTTCGGTAAGCGGCCTCAACGAATCCAGTATTGTTTGGAACAGTGTTTTTCCGGGATCTCCGGGCGACTTTAACAGCTACCTAGATTGCACGACAGCCTGCGATACCATTCACATCACCCCCCAAACCGGGTATCCACCCTATATCGATATTGAAGTAACCGGAACGCAGGAATCCATTTGCAATACTCTAAATACCCACGATACGGTACGAGTGTATTTTGTCGATACACGCACGGTGCAGATCACACCTGCGGATCCGTCCATCTGTTTTGATGAAACCAATGTCACCCTTCTTGCGAATGTCAACGGGGGTGCTGCGCCATATTCCTACAGGTGGAATACCTCTGCCACCACCCCTTCAATAACAGTTAGCACACCTGGTACTTACACGGTTGAAGTGACCGACTCTACGGCTTGTCCCCCGGTTTACGATACGGTTCTGGTTACCCAATTCCACTCACTGATTGCAGCCCAAGCAGGCAGCGATACCACGCTGTGCTCCTCCTCTCCGGCATTCAGCCTGCAAGGCAGTATTGAAGAAGCCTCAGGAGCCTACTGGTGGAATGGCCAAGGAATCTTCACCCCCGATAGTGCGAACCTGAATGCGGTATATACCCCATCTGCTTCGGAACTCATTACCGGCAAGGTTACGCTGAAGTTAACCACAACAGGTAACGGAAGTTGTCTGGCTCAGACCGACAGTATAACCCTCACCTATGTGCCTCCTCCTTCGGTAAGCATTTCCGGCAACTATGAACTTTGCGAAAACACAACCCTACAGGTTCCGGCAGGCAATGTTATGGTGTCCAATTATACGGCTTTACTTTGGACCACAAATGGAAGTGGAAGCTTTAACGGAGCCGAAACCACCTCACCGGAATACCTCCCATCGGTTGCCGATGTGGCGGCCGGTAGTGTACAACTGGTTCTTCATGCCTTTGGGGAAGGTGGCTGCTCTCCGGCAACCGATAGCCTGGAACTTACCTTTCAGAAACAAACTACGGTAACAGCCGGTAACGATATTTCTTCCTGTGTAAGCATCCCTTCGGTGAACCTGCCGGGCGCGATTTCCGGGGGAACCACCACCGGAATCTGGTCGAGCAGCGGCGACGGGTCTTTTTCCCCGGATCCCACCCAATTGTTAGCCAGCTACCTGCCCGGAAGCACCGATACCTCGATTCGTACAGTAACTCTTAAACTTACTGCCACAGCAACCGGAGCCTGCCCGGTAAGTGCCGATTCTCTGGTGCTCACGCTCACCGACAATCCCTATGCCTTCGCCGGCGAAGATACCGCCTATTGCATCCAATCAGGGGCTGCCATTCAGCTGAACGGTGTGGTAGCGAATTCCAACTCCTTCTCATGGTCATCGAACGGCGATGGATCCTTCAGCAATGCCGGCGTGGTGAGCCCGGATTATACCCCCGGCCCCAACGACCTAAGCAATGGCCAGGTCATTCTGCGATTGAGCACTGCGGGTAATGGCAGTTGCCAGGAAACTTTTTCTTCCTTCCTTATGCGTATCCAGCAACCCCCGGCGGTAAGTGTTCCGTCCGACCGCACGGTATGCGCCAATAATGCTACTACGGCTCTGTCCGCTACTGTTACCGGAACCAGCCTTCTCCAGTGGGTGGGTAATGGAACCGGAGTGTTCGCTCCGGACGCCTTTACCCTGAATCCATTATATTATCCATCGTCTGCTGACACAGCCAGAGGCTATGTGAATCTGGTACTTTCAGCCCGGAACAACTGCGCCACCTCGACCGATACTCTGATACTCCATTTCACACCGGCACCGGTAGTTCATGCTGGTAGTGACCTGGCGATCTGTTACGATGGCACCCCGCTCGCACTCCACGGCTTTGTATCCGCTGCTGCCGGTGGGGGTACCTGGAACACCACCGGATCGGGCAGCTTTTCACCCAATCCGTCGACACTTACTGCACGATATACCCCTTCTGCTACCGATACAGCACAGGGGCAAATCCAACTGGTGCTGCGATCCACTCTGAATGGCAATTGCCTTGCCGTAACCGACACCCTGAGCATCCGATTTCTGCAGGCTGCACTGGTAAGTATTTCCGGGGATACGCTGGCTTGTTTTGGATCCCCTATTGTTGCTGAGGCATCCATACAGGGGGGTAGCGGCTCCGGCCTATGGACCCTATCGCAGGGCAACGGGTCGTTCTCTCCGAATAACACAGCCAATCCGGTCACCTACCTTACTCACCCTAACGATGCGCTACTGGGTCAAATACGTATTCAGTACACTAGTATCGAAACCGGGAATTGTGCCCCGGCCAGTGCACTTCATGAAGTGCAGTTGAAGAACATTCCAACAGTAGATGCCGGCAGCAACAGAATTCTTTGTTCCAACAATGCACAACTCAACCTGAGTGGATCGGCGACCCTTGCCACGGCATTCCGCTGGATCTCTTCAGGAAGTGGCAATTTTGTACCCGATGCAAACCGACTGACCACTACCTATAACCCATCGAATGCCGATACAGCCGCCGGACAGGTCTCCTTGAAACTGACCGCACTGGATGGCTGCCGCCCCATCAGCGACAGCCTTTCACTCACCCTTCTGCCCGCCCCCAGGTCCGAAGCGGGAAACACCCTGTACATTTGTTCCGGAGCCACCACCACATCGGTGGCGGGCGAGGTAAGTTCCAATGTAAGCGGTGGGCTGTGGAGTTCGGATGGCGACGGGGTATTTACCCATCCGTCTCAACTCCAAACCGAATACCTACTGGGTCCGGCCGACAGGTTGCGAGACACCCTGCTCTTGCGGCTAACCACCACTGGCAATGGATTATGCAACCCCGTGCGCGATTCTGTCTATGTTGTAAAAACCAGCATTCCTTCGGTGAGCATTGATCCGGCCATTCCGGTTTGTGCCAACGATACCGCTCACCTTCGGGTAACAATTAGTAACGGCACTCCGGCAGGCCAATGGTTCACCCGCGGCGATGGAACCTTTATTCCCGTCCCTTCTGCAGTACTAGCTGATTATCGTCCCGGACATAACGATGAATTGTCGGGATCGGTTTGGTTGGTATTTACTACCACCGAATCGTGTGTAACGGTTAGCGATTCGATACAGCTCGTGGTATTGCCGGCTCCCGTTGCATATGCGGGCTGGGATCAGTCCCATTGCATCACCACGGTTTCCATTACTCTGCATGGAACCGCCTCGGCCTGGGCACTTCCGGTAGCCTGGCATACCAATGGCAGTGGCAGCTTTTTACCTGCTTCAAACCTCCTTTCCACTGCTTACCATCTATCGGCTGCCGATCGGTTGCGGGACTCGCTGTTTCTCGAAATGCAAACCACTAACAACGGCAGCTGTCCACCTGCCCGCGATACCTGCTGGATTTACATCGAACATCCCCCTACGCCGGACGCAGGCAGTAACACCATCATCTGCCGGGGCGATTCTGCCTTCCTGACCGGAACCAGCAGCGGCGGAAATGGTAACACCACCTGGTCGACCCTTGGCGATGGCCGATTTCTTTTCCCTACGAGCCAGCTTCTAAATACGTATATTCCCGGCATGGCCGACCAGACAAACGGTTCGGTAAAACTACTACTCAAAGCCTGGAGCTCCTATTGCAGTTCGGTTACCGACTCCGTACGCATCAGTTTTAAACCCGCTCATGTTGCACTGGCCGGAAGCGACACAGCCATGTGCAATTCCGAAACAGGCATTGGGTTATCGGGTAACCAGCTGAATGCCACCGGAGTTCTCTGGATCGGATCCGGCAGTTTTACCCCTTCATCAACTGCAACAGAAGTTACCTACACCCCTACGGCGACGGAACGTTTGCTCGGAAGCGCACGTATCATACTGAAAACCACCAGTAACGATGGCTGCACACCCGACCGGGATACCTTGACAATCGCCATCGAAAAACTACCTGCAATCGATGCCGGAGAAGACTTGTATCTCTGTAAAGGAACTCTTCAAACTTCGTTACAGGGTTGGGTGAGTGGAACGGTAACCGGCGGGTACTGGTCCACCAGCGGAAGCGGATCTTTTATTCCGGACAGCGCCCAACTCCAGACCGTGTACAACCTGAGCAGTGCCGACACCGCAGCGGGAGAAGTACGCCTTATCCTGCATTCTGATCCGCCACTGGTGTGCAACCAGGTACAGGATACCGTAATGATCTACCTGACCGAAATTCCCACATTATCCGCAGGGATGGATGATACGCTGTGTGCCAATCAAGCCGCCCTATCTATCCGGGGTACTGTTCACCCTGCTACTACCCGGATTTCCTGGAGCACCCTTCAGGGGGACGGTACTTTCCTTCCTTCAGCCGATTCGATACAAACTTCCTTCCTTCCCGGTAATATGGACATTGCCAGCGGCCAAGCCCATCTCATCCTCTCAGCAACCCATTCCTGTCTGCCCATACGGGATACCTTACATTTACGAATCACACCTGCCCCGGTAATCAGTCTGGCAGACACCCTAAACTTCTGTGAGAACACCCCCTGGATACCTCTGCATTCCTCCATTTCGGGAGGTGCCAGCCGGGGAATATGGACTACCACCGGCGATGGTGTTTTTGATGACCCTGCTTCGTTGAACACCCTGTACCATCCCGGTTCGGGTGATGTTGGCAACCGGCGGGTACAACTGTTTCTGACCACCACCGACCACGGAAATTGTCTTCCGGAGACGGATAGCATGATCGTTCGTTTCAGCAGTAAACCAAATGCAGTTCTGTCCTCGCCGGACTCCGTGTGCCCAAACGTGCCGGTCAGCCTGAGTTCCCTTTCCACCGGTTCCGATGGGCCGCTGGGTTATTTATGGTACGTGGATACGCGTAGCTATACCGATTCTTCCGTTCAGCATATCTTTTCGGTGCCGGGATGGAACAGTTTAACCTTGGTTACAACCAATAGTCTGGGCTGCAGCGATACCGTCGTTCGCCCCGTCTACGTAAGTGCCGGACCGCACAGCCAATTTGAGGTATCCAACAACTGTTCCGGCGATACCTTATCGTTCCTCAACCTGTCCGCATCCGATGTGGGTTGGCAATGGTTTATCCCCAACCATGCGGTAATTACCCGGGAACTCCCTGACCCCATCGTAATGGATACAGCCGGAATATATCCTGTCAGGCTGGTGGTTAGCAACACCCTGGGTTGTACCGATACCTCCATGTTCAACCATACCGTATACCCTACCCCGAAATGTGGTTTCTCCTATACCCGAGCCTGTCAGCAGACCGATATGTTGTTCACCGACACCTCTGCTGCAGGAAATGATACCCTCCGCAGCTGGTGGTGGGATTTTGGAGACGGCAGCAACAGTTCCGACCCGAATCCGCTTCACCGTTATGAAACGGATGCTGCTGTGACCGTATCGCTGCAAGTAGCTACCGACCACTGCCAGAACGAACATACCGAATGGATACCACTAACCCCGGCCATACTGCTATCCGCAACGGACACCCAGGGATGTGCCCCTTTGACAGTACAACTGTCCACCAACCAGGATACTCATTCGCTATTTGACTGGGATTTAGGTAACGGCAACCATTCGTCTGTTGCCAGTCCCCAGATCAGTTATTTGAATCCCACATCCGAAGTGCTTACTTACCCAGCCACGGTTCGGGTAACCAATCCTGCGGGATGTACCTTCTGCGACACGCTCGACCTGTTTGTCTATCCCATCCCGGATGCGGATTTTAGCCTTTCTCCCCCAGTAATTTGTCCGGGCGATTCCATTCAACTTACCCTGCTCAGTCGGGTAGCACAACACCGATGGAAACTTGACAATAATTGGCTATCCTCAACGGATAGTTCGTGGTACCTGATTTTGGACAACCCCGGAACTTCCCTAAGAAATTACAATCTCAAACTCATAACCAGTAATGCATGGAACTGCAGGGACAGCAGTCAACTCTCAGCCGCCGTATACCCCAATCCAACGTTCACCATAAGCGCCACCCACGACTCCATTTGCAATGAGCAAAGCGTGCGTTATTCAGCCTCCAGAGCCGGAATATCCTATATCTGGGATTACGGCGATGGCATTGTGGAACCTGCCGGCCAAACAACATCGCACTTCTATCAGGTAGCAGCAGCTTCCGATACCTCCCTCCATGTCCATGTACAATTCACCGATGGTAACAGCTGTAACCAGGAGGCCTCTACAACGCTGGCAATTATTCCGGCTCCCATCCCGGGATTTACGATCAGTGCCCTGCAAGGTTGCAGCCCGTTTACCCCTACCCTGAATGCAACATCTCCCAATTCCAACCGGGTAAGCTGGGAGTTCGGCGATGCCTCTCCACCGCAATCCGGAAACTCGGTATCTCATACCTATTGGAATACCACTACCAGCCTTGGCAGCTATCTGGTTACCGAGACGGTCACCAATACGTTTGGCTGTTCCGCCCAAGCCGAGGAAGCCCTGTATGTTTTCAATCAACCCGAAGCGCAATTTACCTGCGATACCGTAGGATGCTCGCCGCTGAATGTTGTATTTCGAAATCAGAGTACCGGATCGGTTCGGCAAACCTGGTATTTTGGCGATGGCAACATTTCAACGCAACGCAACCCGACCCATAGTTACCTTAATTTCGGCGATACCATCCTGCGCTACGAAGCACGGGTAATCACGCAATCGGCCTTCGGGTGCAGGGATACTTCGGCATCGGCCACCCTGCAAATACTGCCACCTCCCACCGCATATTTCCAGGTAAGTCACACCGGAGGGTGCACTCCAATTGCCATTCGCGCCACCATTCAAAACCAGTTGCCATCTGACCAGTGGATTTGGAAGCCTTCCCTGTACTCGACCCGGCAAGTATCCAATACCAGACAAATGACCCACACCTACAGCAATACGGCCAACACTCTTCAAAGCGACCAGTTGTGGCTGGTGGTCACCAATGCCTACCAATGCACCGATAGTACCTACGAAATGATTGAAGTGTATCCGGCCATTCAAAGCCATTTTGTACTTTCGGATACTGCAGGATGTAATCCATTAACCATCGGAGTTACCAACAGCACTTCCGACTCCGCCAGCTATTCGTGGGATTTTGGCGATGGCAATACGTCTACCCAGCAGGCTCCCGGCCATACCTACTACAATTTGGGGAACACCGACCGGCTTTTCCGGCTCCGCCAGATTGCCTATTCGCCCCAGCTTTGCTCCGATACCACCTGGCAGAACATTTGGGTATATCCCTCTCCTCAGGCCGGTTTTTCCTCCGATCGTTCATCGGGATGTTCACCGGCGCGTTTCCACCTGAGCGATTCATCCTTGGGTGCCCAGCGTTACTACCTGGAAACCGGTGATGGTCGTATTTTAGATGAACCCACCCTGCCTGGACAAATCGAATATAACATTTCCGGACAAACCGCTGCCAGCTTCAATTTACGACTAACGGTTTATTCATCTCACCACTGTACCGACACGGTAACGCAGAATATGATCATCTATCCGGGCGTATCGGCCGGTTTTCAACATACGCCTTCGGGTTGCAGTCCACTCGAAGTGACTTTTACCAATACCTCCGATCAGGTACTCCAATACGACTGGTTTTTTGGCGATGGCTCGGTTTCCGGACTTCGAAACCCGGTACATGCCTATCTGAACGAAACCGGATTCGACCTTACCCTGCCGGTGCAACTCATTGTAACCTCTCATTTTGGGTGCAGGGACACCAGCTTATCCTCAATTACTTTATTTGCCACACCGGATCCCGACTTCGAGGTTGAACCATCGTATCAGGTATTCCCAGATGCCACGGTGCACTTAAACAACACTACATTAGGCTCCTGGAACTACCAATGGAATTTTGGCGATCAGACCTCTTCAACCGATCTGCAGCCGGGCAGTCATACCTATGCCCGACAGGGTGAATATATTATTCTCTTAACCGCTTTCAATGCCAACTGCTCCGACACCATATCCCATCCTATCCGGATTGTTCTAGGTATGCCATCGGCCGATTACGACTCCTCTTTTGCAGGTTGCGCCCCGCTCACGGTTACCTTCATCAACCGTTCCATCAATGCGGAATACTACCAGTGGTATTTTGGCGATGGGGGCTCATCGGACAATGAAAATCCGACCTACACCTATCTGTTCCCTGGAACCTTTACCGTAGAACTCATTGCCCGAAGCAGGAACGGTGAAGATGTAGCTTCGGATCACCGGGTAGAGGTATATCCGCTTCCCAAAAGCTTCTTCCAGTATGCCCCCCACGAAATTAATGCCGGCGAAGAGGTTACTTTTTACAACTATTCTGACAATGCCGAATCGTTTCTCTGGGAATTTGGCGACTCTCAAAGTACCCGGGAATTTGAACCGGTGCATACCTACAACCAACCCGGCACTTACGAACTCTCCCTCATTGCCCAATCCGACCAGGGATGTCTGGACACGTTCCGTATTCAGGATGCGCTTCTGGTTACTCCCGGCTGTATCATGCGTTTCCCGAATGCGTTTACCCCCATTCGCGATCCGGCTGCCGACGGGTATTTCCCTCAGGACAAAATAGAGCGCGACAACAACATTTTCCACCCCTTGTTTCGAAATATCGATCAGTATACACTGGAAATTTACAACCGTTGGGGCGAACGAATTTTCATCAGCGAAGACCCGGAGTACGGCTGGACAGGTTACTACCACAACGAGCCGGCACCCGAGGGCGTGTATGTTTATAAAGCCATCGCCACCTGTAAAAATGGTGAACGCATTTCTCGTAACGGAACCCTAACCCTCATCTGGTGAAAAAAAAACGCGCGTTTGCCAGTAATGTCTTTTGCCTGCTGTTTTTTTGGGCAGGTTACTCGCAGGATCCTCTCTTTTCGGGCTACTACGCCACGGGTTCGTTCCTGTCGCCTTCGCTGGCGGGTATTGGCGAAGATTCGCGCCTCTATTTAGGCATTCGTGATCAATGGCCCCAGTTGAATAACGACTTTATCACTTCCATGGTCAGCTACGACTTTTTCTCGCAACGCTATCAAAGCGGCTTTGGTACTTACCTGCTGACCGACAGAGCCGGAAGCGGTAAACTTGACCTGACCACGTTCAACTTGACATACAATTATCGGATTGCCCTGGGAAAACAACTCACCTTGCGCCCGGGCTTAAAGATTGGAATCAGCAATCGTTCCATCCATTACAACCGGCTGCTCTTTGGCGATCAGCTGGGATACGAGAACAATACTCCAATAACTGGCGAAGAACTGGAAAATAACCAGATTACGTTTTTTGATTCCGACTTTTCCTTACTGCTTCACAACCAGTTCATTTGGATGGGAAGCACCTTACACCACATGCCCCTTGCAACACAATCGTTCGGCAGTTCAGGTGAAAGCATGCAACACCGGCTCTCCATTTTCGGAGGCGTTCGGTTTCTATATAACCACGGACGCCTGTTGCATGAAGAAACCCAGTACTATATTACCTTTCTGTATGAACAACAGGCAAACTTCCGGCAATTGAATACCGGTTTGTACTGGGAGCAGGATCCTATGGTACTGGGCTTGTGGTACCGGGGAATACCCTTTCTCGATCATTCCAGCGACTACAACGATGCCCTGATCATTAAAATGGCCTTTATGTTGCAACCGTTTCAACTGGGATACTACTATGATTTCACCCTGTCGGGAATACGATCCTACACCGGTGGAGCCCACGAAATTTCGCTGATTTATCGTTTTAATACCCCCCAAACCACCAGTCGAAAAAAAAGATTGGGAGCCGTACCTTGTCCAAGATTTTAATCACCTAAAACTGGTAATACAGATCATTCGTTGAAGAAACCGTGTGCTTCATCAAAAAACAACCGGACTTCTTCAAGAACCGGGTAGACTTTTAAAACACCGGTGAATATTTCAACGTTAACGGACACAGCCCCTAATTCGGATTTCTGCTATATTTAGCGTAAATTATGCTAAACGCATATTCGAATTATAATATACTGCAAAAATGCGGATCGTCATGAGATATCTACTCACATTTCTTCTACTCCTCTCGTTACACCACCTGAATGCCCAGAATCATCAATCGCGAAATGACCATACCGGCAACTGGGAAGATGCTGCAACCTGGTCTATCGGCAATGGCACTTTGGCTAACAACGATGTCGTCAACATTTACGGTTGGGTAAAAAGAAATTCCACCATTGTACTGAACAACGGCATTGACCTGCATGTGTACGACACCTTGTTTATTTATGGAGATTTGGATATCCGTCAAAACGGATTCATTAACGTGCACACCGGAGGCATGGTGGTAGTTTTTGGCAATGTTATTGCCTACAACAATGTAGACATTGATCTTTCCAGCTACTTTGTGGTGCTGGGAAACTTCGACCAGCGCAATGGATCCACGGTCACAGCTCCTGCCAACGATACCTTATTGTATATAACCGGCACCCCTATTTGCGGTGGCACCGCCACCTGTCTCCCATCCGATTTGGTTGGTGGATTGGACGACTTGTTGAACAATCCTGCGCTTGGCGACCTCATTTTAGGGTATAGTTCCATAATTATTGCGCCTACTACCTTCATCTGCCCGGGGCAATCGGTTCAACTGAACATCCGCAGTGATGGAAGCAATTACCAATGGTACCGCGGTACTACGGCCATTGCAGGAGCAACCAGTGCCAGTTACAACGCTGTTACAGGAGGAACTTACGATGTAAGTTATACGGTAAATGGCACCAACTTTACCCGAACCGGGCTACCCAATCCGGTAACCCTCACTGCCGGTGTGAACCCGGTGATCAGTTACATCGGCTCCAACAGCCCGGTTCAGACCGGCAATACCGTGAACCTGTCGCTCGACCGATATGCCGCTTGGCCGGCTACGTCCATCACCGGACAAGTATGGTCCGGCCCCCTGGGGTACAGCTCTACCACCGAAGATCCTTCATTCACTGCCTCCTCTGCCACCCAAACCGGCAACTATGTAGCCACGGTCACCAACAACCAGGGCTGTTCGGTATCCAGTAGTACTTACGTTCAAGTCACTGCGGCGCCATCGAGTTGTTGCAGCGGCTTTGCTTACTACAGTCTGGATAACCATACCGGCAATTGGGAAGATGCTTCCACCTGGGGCAATGCCAGTACCGGCAGCACTCCTAACCCGCCACCCACCACCCCCATGAATACGCAAACCCTGTGTTTAAATGGGTATGTTACCGTTAATGGCGATCTGCAAATCAACGGAGGAAACCAAAAACTCTGCGATACATTGGTTATTACCGGCAATCTGACTGTTCAAAGCTATAGTCTGGCCATCGAATCGACAGGAGTTCTTATTGTTCTGGGTAACTTCGTGGGTGCCAGTGGCTCCACCCAAAACAATGGTCGCGTGGTGGTAGTTGGCGATATTACCAACCCTTGGTCGAATTCCATCAGTGGTACCGGCGATTTCTATATTTTCGATGATACACCTAACATCCAAGGACTTACCCCTACCGGTGATGAAGGTACCCTGGCCAGTAACGACCCCGACCTGAATGCCTTTGTCAATAGCGTACTCTGTGGCGGAGGTATTTCGGGAGGAACCATTGCCGGCTCGCAAACCATTTGCAGTGGCGGCGACCCGGCTGCTTTTACCAGCAGTGCAGGAGGAAGTCCGGGAACCGGTTTCACCTACCAATGGTATCAATCCACCACCAGCAACAATCCGGCATCCGGAACCTGGACGACTATCGTTAGTGCCACCTCGCTTACTTACGATCCCTCTTCCCTATCCCAAACTACCTATTTTTACCGGAAAGCACTCAAAGGCGCTGGTTGTACGGCCAATTCGAACGTAGTCACCGTAACGGTCAGCCCGGCTGTAACCATTGGTATTTCAGTTACTACCCCCATCGCCTGCTTTGGAGGCACTGCCCTGGTTACGATCACCGCGGGTGGCGGTAATGGCAGCTACGAATATTCCAACAACAATACCAACTGGCAAAGCAGCAATACCTTTAATTTGAACGCAGGAGCCAATCAGACGCTATACGTTCGCGATGGCAATTTATGTACCACCAGCGGACAGATTTCCATTACACAACCTGCTGCCGCCCTTTCGGCAACAGCTGTGGCCACCGATGCCCTCTGCTTTGGGAGTGCTACAGGAGCCGTCGACCTGACCGTAAGCGGTGGTACCGCTCCCTATACCTTTGCCTGGAGCAATGCCGCCAGTTCGGAAGATCTTGCCAACGTCGCTGCGGCTACCTATAACGTTACCGTTACCGATGCCAACGCTTGTACTGCTACCGCTACGGCAACCGTTGGGCAACCCGCTGCCGCCCTTTCGGCCACAACTGTGGCCACCGATGCCCTCTGCTTTGGGGGTGCTACCGGTGCCGTCGACCTGACCGTAAGCGGTGGTACCGCTCCCTATACCTTTGCCTGGAGCAATGCCGCCAGTTCGGAAGATCTTGCC
>QKEH01000012.1 GCA_003252385.1 Bacteroidota bacterium
GGCCGGACCTAAAGGATCGAAATACTATGATATCTTTCTGGACTATACCATCCAGTTGAATCACAAAGAAAAGGGCAACATACTGGATCGCTACTACTTTGAATTGTTACAGGCCATTCGTGATACGGGATCGCTCAAAGCCGCTGCGGACGAGATGGAGATCAGCTACCGAAAAGTATGGGGATCTATTGAAGACATGGAAGATAAGCTGGGCTTCAAACTGGTGGAACGGCACCGTGGCGGAGTACAGGGCGGCACTACCACCCTTACCGAGGACGGCATTAAGCTCCTGGATGCCCGCGATGAACTTCGCAAAGAGTTCGACTTGGCCATACATTCCATCACCAAAAAATTCTTTCGCAGTATAAACAATTAACGGCTTGCCGGAACCCGCTACCGAACGTTGCGATGTATTCGCAATTCAGCCTGCGAATACACAATATCCAACCCAAAGATCCCAAAATTCGCACAAGCAGGATGTCCACTCCTTACCTTAGCTCAAAAGGCATGGTGATCAAACGGCCGTTTCAGGCTCATACTTTTCCATCTCTTGAAACAAATTAGCGATTTGCAATTTATTGCCATTTGCTTACTTTTGCAGGCGGTATTCACCATGATGCGAACCATAAAACTTGCCCGTATGAATAAGTTACTTCACCTCCTGTTCCTTTTGGGTGCAATGTCCTATATCCTGACCTCCTGTTCCAAAGACGAAGACAGCCCACAGGCCATCCCTGCCGAAAATGAGCTTCCTGTGGAATTCCAGGCTGATAACGACTGGTTTGAAGACGCCATTACCGAGGGGGATGTGCTCTGGTACCGCGTTAACTGGGATACCAACTACACCACCTTGTTTATTGAATGGGCCGAACTGGGCAACCAGGACACCGCCCAACACTACACGGCCAACATACAGGTTACGGCTTATGCTCTGGATACCAACGTGGTATTTTTTGAGGCCAAGCCCAATGGATACGGCAGCCAAAAGAAATCAATACCCCTGCAAAACCTGGCCGAACAAAGTGTGCTGCTGAAAGTGGAACTGGATGCCAGTGCTCCCCATACAGGCAGCTATGCCCTGCGAGCCGGGGGGATAGTGGAGGCGGCCAATGTCCGCTATTCTGATCTGGCCATTGGCAATACCTGGACCGAAGCAGAAGTAGCCACGGACAGCACAGTGGGTTTCCGGGTATATACCGGCAATGCTACGCAACTTCAAATTATTTGGGCAGAAATTGACAGCCCTGAAGGTGGGTATACGGGCGAAATTATGGGCTCCGTCTTTCGTGCCGATGGTACCACCGTATATCAGATTGTAGACAATGGCAAGGACTTTTTAAAAAAGAACAAAAGCCACAGCGACAATCCCAAAGCCATATTGGTAAACCCAACCGACAATCATATCAAGGTACACATACAGCCCAACACCCAGGCGGGAACCTTTGCAATTAAAATTATCGACGTGTCGATCTAGTCCTATGCGAAGCATTCCTGTCTTAAAACGGTTACTTCCCGTATCGACCCCGGTTATCCTCGTTCCGGGAACGCATTGAACACCCGGGATGCCAACTGATACAATCATTCTATAAAACCTACGCCGTTGACTTCGATACGATTTTTTTTGATACCCCTATTCTGGCTCGGCCTCGTGAACGGTCAGGCACAGCAGCTGCATGAAATTAAAGAAGTGGTAATTGAGGAGAAAGTAGATGCCAGTGCCCTTCAACAACAAAAAGAATCGGGAGCGTCGAGCCTGGTAATCAGTGCCCGGGAACTCAACAACCTGGGGCACAAAACGGCGGGTGATGTATTGCGGCGCATGCCCCGTATTATTTTGCAAGGCCCCCCGTCGTTTAACCGAAACATAATGATGGCAGGTCTGGAGAAAGAGTTCCAAGCCGTACTGATTAACGGTGAACGGCCAGCTGGGGGAGAAGATTCCCGCGATTTCAAACTGGATCGGCTGCCCCTTTCGATGATTGATAAGATAGAAGTGACCTATAACCCTCCGGTAGATGCAGGAGGCGATGCCGCCATAGGCCTGGTGAATATTATTCTGAAAGATGCTCCCGACGAACGCGGTATGAACGCGTTTTGCACCCTTGATCGGACCACCACTGCCGGAGGTTTACACCCCGAAATGGGACTTAGCTATGGAAACCGATGGAACAAACTGAGTTTGCTGGCCGGATACAATTTCAACACCTTCGACCGCAAAAACGTAACGGCGCTACACGACACCCTGTACCATGGCGAGACCGTGGAAGATGTGGATGTTACCATACATGGACTGACTGCCACGCTGAGTTACCAACCCGACACGACACAAACCTGGAAGGTGCAATCGTTGTTCTCGCACTATTTTGAAGAACTCGACTTCCTGGGCGATATCAAACGCCGCAGCCAGGGGGGACTCAACCTGGCCTACGACAGTGCCGTAGACCTTAAATACCGGATTTTACATACCCATACCCTGAGCTACCTTCGTAAAACCGCCACCTACGGATGGAAAACCGAACTGACCCTGGCACAACACTTCGACCAAAAAGACCGGTGGCGCATGCAGGAAAAAAGCGACGGCCCGGAAGTAACTTTTGAAGATGAAGACCAGATCAACAGCGAAGTGATCCTCAAATCGAAACTAGATCGTAAGTTGAGGGGTCTTCCCTTTAAAAACAAGGTAAATGGCGGCATTCGTCTTTCGGCTCTCGACCGTGACTACGACCGACTGGCCTACACCAAAATGGAGAGTCATACCTTTTGGGATGTTATTGAGGATGGTTCCTACACCCTCAGGGAGTACCGGGCCAGTGCCTTTGCCGGTGCCGAAGGCCAGCTGGGAAAGCTTTGGATGTACCCTGCCATTCGTTTGGATAAAGATGTGCACCACTACACCACGGCAACCCGCAAAGGAGCAGGCGATTACCTGTCGCTGAATCCCTCCCTGCACCTGAAATACCAACTCAGCACCCACCAGTTTATTAAGGCCGATGCAGCCCGTCAAATCTCCCGTCCACCTTTCAACCTAACGGTACCTGTGGATAAGGTAAAAAATAAAAAAGAGCTCATTGAACGCGGCAACCCCGACCTAAAACCCTCGCGTGCCTGGAATATGAGCCTTAGCCTGGAAAACTATTTCGGAGCGAAGAGCTATGTACTTGTGCGGGGCTTTTACACCCTGATGCGCGATGTGGTTGAAACCAAAGCCATTGGTATCGACGAACTGTATGGCTATCGGATCTATCAATCGGTGAACATTGACAGCGGTAAAGTTTGGGGCATGGATCTGAGTGCCCGTCTGGAACTCATCCATTCGCACCACAACACCCTTCAGCTATGGGGCAATGTAAGTCATTTGGGATCCGAAGTCCGTGATCCGGGCACCCTAAAACTGCGGCCATTAAATGAACAACCCCGCTGGATCGTGAACACATCGGTGGATTACCTGAATACCCGCGCCAAAATACAATGCTCGATGGGCTTGAATTACATTGGCGAACGATCGATTGCCGAAACCGTGGCCGAAGACGTGTATGTGGACAAACTGATAGAAGATCCGGTAATGCAGGTGGATGCCCGGATCAAATATTTTATTGGCAACTGGGGAAGTGTTTATCTGAACCTGGTCAATATTTTCGACGAACAGCTGAACCTGGTACAGGGCTCCGTACACGAAACCGAAACCATGGGCAGAAACCTGATACTGGGCATGAATGTTACTTTTTAACGGTACAAAAGGCACTCAGCATTGCAGCGAAAGGGGGAGAAGCTATTGGCAGGATGGTTGCTCTCAGCTTCCAGTGAACCACATAATACCTATTTTTGTCTATTGCTTTCACACTTTAACCTAATACCATACTATGCGTTTCTACATCGCCTTCGACGATACGGACACCCTCGATTGTGGCCGGGGAACCGGTAAACTGGCACGATGGTTCACCGAAGAATTGCCCCGGGAGTGTATCACCTGGGGGGTAGTCCGTCAGCAATTGCTGCATGCCCCGGGAATTCCCATGACTTCGCACAACAGTTCGCTGTGCTGCGTGGTAGATGCTCCGGACGCCAGCTATCGTCAGCTTTTTATAGAACAAGGTCCAAAACACATTGCCCGTCACTTTTTCGAAGGCAGCGATCCCGGGTTTTGCGTGGCCGGCGAAACCGATCCCGGAATGGACGAGTTGATCGCTTTCGGCATAAAATGTACACATACCAAGGTTACCCAGGCAGAGGCCATGGAAGCCGCCCGGCACATCCATCTGTCAGGACACGGAGGAAGTAACGATGGAATTATCGGTGCCGCTGCAGCGGTGGGATTGACCCATTTCGGCGAATCGGGGCGGCTGGTGGAATACCGCGACATACGCACACTGCCTACCCTGATAACTGCCGAAGAGCTGCGCAGACGGGGCATATCGCCGGTTTCGGTTAACCGGCATGCCGAATTTATCCCGGGAAACCATACTATTGATACCCAGGACTCGTTACGCCCCCACCTGAATGGCAAACGGCTTATTGTGCCCCTGCTCGCTACGGGCAACACCAGCTGGAAAACTATTGATGAACGCAAAGCTTATTCTGAAGAATGAAAACTAATGCTGCCCGACTGTACCGCTATGTGATTAAACAGCGTAGCATGATTTGGCTGGGTGTACTGGCCACCCTCCTGACGGGACTGGTCGAATTATTTACGGGCTCGCTGCTCAAATTCCTGACCGATCTGATCGAAACCTTCGATGGTTCCTTTGTTGGCGAACAGGCTAAAAACCTGAAACTTCCCGTTAAATTTCATTTGAACTTGCCGCTTTTTCAGGAAAAAATCCGAATTATCAATAAAACCCTGCATGGCCCCGATGAAGTCTTCCGGGCTATGGTGGGCCTGAGCCTGCT
>QKEH01000038.1 GCA_003252385.1 Bacteroidota bacterium
TCCTGAGCCAACAGGCCATAATTTAGCAGTAGCCCAAAAAGGCAATACACAGGTTTGGCCATTAAAATTGGATTGTAGGTATTGCCTAAATAAGTTACCACAAAAAGATTCACAGGCCAATAGACGGAGTGGGATTTTTTAATTCGATAACCAATTCGATAACCATATAGTACTCGGCACTCAATACTCTGTACACAGTACCGAGTACAGAGACTGAGAGTGCTTGCTCATGACCTTTTGCCTTGAAGGCTGTGAGAAATGAGTTTGAATGGGGTTATTGGGGGCGAAAGCGCAGTCATCCAATCATCAACATTCCCCCACTTGGATAATTTTCTTTACCCTTTTGGTCTTGGGAGTACTCGGTACTCAGTACCCAGTACTCAGTACAGAAACTGACAGTGCCTTTTTACTTATCCCTTTGGCCTCTGATAGCTTGGTCACAGCTCACACAGCTAATTAAGCCTCTTCCCATACCTGGATCGTTTCTCGTATTCCGGGCATATTCCGGGCAGATCCGGGACGAACCGCTTGTGCAACTATCTCCGAAATATCCAGTACCGGGAGTTTTCGTCCGTAGGCAAAAGTTTTCTTGCATTTTGGGCAGGCGGTTACCAATACATCAGGCTGACCGGCCATAAAGACTTCCAATGCCTGGTCGCGTAACAGGTTTCGCTCGTTTGCTCTTATTTTAATGTTGCCCAGGCTTCCTCCGCAACAGTTGGCATTTTCTTTTTCCTGTTTCACGGTAAGGAGTTTTCCTAACCGATCTAAAATTTCCCGGGGCAGCTCGTACATTCCCATACCCCTTCCCAATTCACAAGGATCGTGGTAGACCATACGCAGGCCGATGTTGGAAAGCTGTATTTTTTTGATTTCAATCAGGTGGGTCAGGTATTCGGCATGAAAAAGAACCTGAACGCCCGGCAGGGAGTAATCTTCTTTAAAAACACGGTAGCATATCGGGCAGGACACCACCAGGGTATGCGCTCCGGAATGCAGTATCATTTGGGTATTCGCTTCAATGAGCTTGCGGGCAGCCTCATACTGACCGGCAAGGATCAAGGGGCGTCCGCAGCAGGGCGCTTTTTGTTCGTCCATAAACCAAACCTTATCTCCCGATAAGCGGAAGATTTTTTTCATCGAGTCGACAATTCCCGGAGTAAGGTGGGTCATACATCCGGCAAAATACACCACATCAGAGGCGGTTGCTTCCCGAAATTCCAGATAACTGTAGGATGAATTGTATTGCCGTGTAGATTCAATACGCTGGGTGATTCGCAAGTTCACAGTTTCAATACCTACGGGGCATTCCATTTGACACTTTCCACACATCAGACAGTTAAACAACTCCTCATCGTTTAAATTCCGGTTTCTGATTCGTTTAAGCAGGTATACCGATTGCGAATTGTCGATGCCGGCCACTGAGAGCTGGCAGTTATCCAGGCAAATACCACAACGCGAACACGAAAACACCTGAACATCGGTGTAGGTATCGTTCTGTTTCTTCTGTTTAATACCGGTTTGACGCAGAAAAATAAGCACTACTTCGGCAGGAATGTGCATGTACCTTGAGTTGGGCAGTGCAACGAAAAAGAAGCCCAGTACTGTCGAATACATGGTCCACAGGGGCATGTTGGCCGTTTCGGGATTCAGAAATGAAGCCAGGAAATGACCCACGGCATGGGTTAAAAAACTTCCGTTTCCATAAAGAGCTGCTGCATTACTTTCGGCCAGCAAACGCAGTGGAAAAATCAGCCACAGCGAGGCCAGTGCAATATGATCGCCGGATTTCATGCGTGTGGTTCGTCGCAGGCCAAACAGTCTCTTCCTGAATCGTTTCAGAATGGCAAGCATCAGCCCGGAGAGTACAACAAGAAGGAGAAAATCCATACTAAAAGCAAAGATGCCGGCAAGAGGGAAATGGCCGGAGGTGTGGTAGAAACGGAAAAATACCGCCTCATGAAAAGCCACACAGGCCGATTTCTTTGCAATCATGGCTTCCAGATGACCTACCGTTATCAGCAGGAACCAACCAAAAGCAAGACTGGTATGCATGTATCCCAATACCGGATTTTTCAGAAAGATTTTATGATGGAGCAGGGCTTCTGCAAGAATTTCCTTCAACGACCCCAACAGCCGTTTCCCCTGAAGTAGTTTCAGCAGCCGAAGCTTATCCATCTTGGATAAACCACTGATCCATCGAATGCAACGGTATACCAGGATAATGAGAAGGTAAACCAAGCCGATCCAGAAGGGTAAACTGAAGAATTTTTCCATGGCCTTTTTAGAATAACTTCTCGGTTTTAAGTTGAGCCACCCGTTTTTTAAGGAGCAGCATTACGTTGCGGATGTTGATGTCGCGCGGACATACCAGGGTGCATTTCCCGCAGAACATACATTTTTCAATTTCATTCGATAGCTCGTTGACATTGCCCCTTCGCAACGAGAGCCCAATTCGGCGAATGTTAAAGTGGGTCAGGTTTCCGGCACTGCAGGTTGCGGTACATCCGCCACACGAAATGCAGGTCAGAAACGATTGTTCTTTTTCCAGTACATAGGACAAAATGCGGTCATCGAAGTTCTCAAAATCAATTTGTCGCGACCTGGGTTTTAGAAAATCCAATGTATTCATCGCTCCTTTTGCGTTAGGTAATTGTCCACCTCTATGGCTGCCGACCGGGCACTATCCAGGGTCTCGTTGACCGACATGGGACAGATACAACTTCCAGCCATAAAAATGCCTTCCTGCCGGGAGCAGTTGCGGTGGTACTGCATATTCTCCGACTTAAAAAAACGGTTTTCATCGAGCTCCAGATGGTTGTTTTTACACAAATTTTCGTTTTGCCGTGCGGCTTCCAACCCGGTCAACAACAGGATCATGTCGGCCTGCATCCGCAAGGGCCTTCCCTGCAAGGTATCCTCGGCTTTGAGCTGGAGACTCTGATCCTGATTCTCCGACACTTCCGACAGGCGTCCCCGGATGAATTGAATCTGATGACGTTTCTGCGCTTCCAGATAAAGGGCATCGTACTTAGACCCATAAAGACGCAGATCCATATAAAAATTAAACACTTCGCATTCGGGCAGCATCCGGCTTATAGCTATGGCCTGCTTAACTCCGGTTATACAGCATACTTTGGAACAATACCCGTTGCCCACTTTGGCATCTCTCGAACCCACACAATGAATAATCGCCACCCGCTTGGGAGGATCACCCTGTGCGGTAAGCAACTTTTGTCCGGCTTTGTGAATTCGTTCAAAATCGGATGAAGTGATGACATTGATAAACAGCCCGTAGCCATATTCCTCCTTTAGGCTGGCATCGAACACCGAAAGGCCGGTAGCCAGAAGCAGCGCATCGGCGTAGAGTTTCAGGTGTCGTTTGTCGAAAAGTTCAAAACGTCCGTTTTCCTTTTTTATGGATTCAATACAGGTATTGTGAATTAAGGTTAAGTCGGGATTCTCCGGTTGAATCCTTGCAAGCACCTCTCCTGGCAACGAGAAATCGGGAAACAGGCTGCTCCAATGGTTGAGTAAGCCCCCGGTTTTGTTCTCCTTCTCGATAATGGTAACTTTATAACCCTGCCGGGTAAGCACCGAACCGGCTTCCAGCCCGGCTATCCCTCCGCCAATTATAGCGATGTGTTTCTTTTTTGTCATGGTAACCGTTAAATTCTATTCTAAGCAACCTGTGAACTTGGGTGGCGTCATGGGAATGCCTTTCGCGTTGCGGTATTTAGCTTCAGCTGAATAGGCTATGCCCATCCTTTTCAGCAGGGGTTCCAGATCGACCTGATGCATTTGCAAACCAATGTGCCACGGGTCGTAACCGAGCAGCAAGCCGGCCAGCTCTTCGTAGGAAAGCACGGGTATCCCGTTTTTATCGTCGCTGTATGTTTTACCTTCAATCTGAGCCAGGGCATATTGCCAGCGATCCAGAAACATATTACAGCCGGGACAGTTGGTTAAAATCAAGTCGGGGCGGTAGGGTTGCATGCTTTCAAACTTTTTTCGTGCATTCGATATGGAATAGCTACGGTTTGGTTTTACCAAGTAATGCCGAAAGCCGAAACCACAACAATGGCGGCGTTCGGGGTAGTTGACTGGCTGGCCTCCCCAGGCTTCGATCATGGCTGTGAGTACGGTGGTTTTTTCCGCGCCTCCCACGGCTTTGTCCGGAAATATTTTGGCGTAGTGGCAGCCTACATGATCAACAACTCTCAGGGGCTCTCCGGTGTGGGTATTTACCAGTTTGTATGGCGCCAGCCGGGCAATTTCGTGTCGATACTTGTAGATGATATCACAGGCATGCGCAATATTTTTAGGAACATCAAAGTCTCTGCCGGTGGCCTTTTTAAGATTTTCCTGCGCCTTTCTTTTTTCTTCCGGAAATTCTTTCCAGGTTTCCAGTACCTCATGGTATCCGCCAAATGAGGTAATACACGATACCACGGCATTTACAGCCCCCTTTTCTTTCATTAACGCAAACTGCCGGGCAATAATGGCCTGAAAAGTGTCGAAGGGAACAATATCGGTATGATATCCAATGCCGGAGCAGGTGGTGTGGTGTTCGTCGTCGATAATTTTCCTTCCCAGTTTTTGGGTCAGAATATCCAGAAACACTTTTTCGGCTCCCGGAAAGAAGTTCTGCCGGATACAACTGCGCAGGTAGTAATAGTCGTCCCCGGCAATCTCCTTATCGAACAGCTGCTGATTATCAGAATTCAGGGTCTTCATTTAGTAAGTAGTTAGTATAGAGATCCATACAAGGATTACCCTGTGAGTCGACCAACCCAAGTTCAATGGCCTTGTTTTTACTGTGTGTCTCAATGGATTGCCACAGTACCGTTCCGCCACTTTGTTCAAAAATAACTGCCAGTTCCAACAGGTCGTTTGTGGCTATCTTTCGCATGGCTCCCGGGCCTTCGCGATCGAGGTTGGCCCCCAGTCTTTCGTACACCTCTTCCCGATTGGAGTATACCCATTCCCAAACCGGTCCCTGCTCGGGATGGTTTTGAATATCTACAGCGGAAGGATGAATACAATAACCGTATCGTAGCAGATTTGCCCCGATAGTTTTCATAATCAGGTATTGCTGACGCCCCAGTCGACTTTGAACAAAAGCCCCGGTTGCCTGCGATACCTTGCGAAGGACATTGATAATAATTCCCGGACAATTACTACGAGGGCAGCGGGTTTTACACGACATGCATTGGCCACACATCCAAATGGTATCGCTGGTAAGGAGTTGCTGTATTTTTTCTTCATTGCCGGATTGTACGGCAACAACAATGCTTCGGGGGTCGTATTCGAAATATTCGGCAGCCGGGCATACGGCAGTGCAGATACCGCAATTCATGCAGGCATTCATACCCTCCTTTAGGCGAACATCGTCGGCAAGTTGTTGAACTACCATTTTCATACTCCAAAGGTTTTTCATTTCTACCAGAAAGAAAACCGCACAAAAGCTTAGGGGCGCATACGTTTTTATGCGTAGAGAGGAAGGTAGGCAAACCAAAAACTATCCAATTATGGGGTTGTTTATGACAGGATGACTACGCCTTCGCCCCCAATATCCCATCCGGACTCATTTCTCACAGTCTTCAAGGCAAAAGGTCATGAGCAAGCACTCTCTGTCTCTGTACGGAGTACCGAGTACTTTGCACTCAGTACCGTATCGTTTCTCAAATCAAAATATCCCTCGTATAACTCATATCCTTTCGCTCCCCGTAGATTTTCGCATTACAATTCCTCACAATTTTAATCTTTCGTAGCGGCACTCTGATCGAAAATTATATTTTTGTAACCCTCAACACCCCCTAACGCTTATATGACACAAAATAAACGACTGTTGAAGATGTGTTGAGATGAGCCTCCTGCCATGGCCGGAAAGTTCACTTAAACAGTCACTTACAAATTATTAAACTATGAAAAAATTACCCCTTGTTCTAAACGTGGTGACCCTGGCTGGATTGGCTGTTTTGTATGTACTCTTCTTTACCACAAAATCCGCCTCGCACCGGACAGGTCTTGCCAAAGACACCACGCTGGCCCCGGTAACCCAGGATGGTATTGTGTATGTGAATATTGACACCATCTTGAACCAATACACCATGTACCTCGACATTGAGACTGAACTCAACGAAACAATTCACAAATCCGAAACTGAGCTTATGGGTAAAGAATCTGCCCTGCGCAAAGAAATCGAGGATTTTAAATACAAAGTGGATCGCGGACTGGTAACCCGTGCCGAGGCTGGTGAACAGCAACAAGCCCTTATGCAAAAAGAGCAGGCGCTGGTTCAGCTGCAAAGCGACATGCGTATGCAACTGGCCGAGAAGGAACAGGTAGCGCAACGCAAAGTGTTAAATTCCATTATGGAATATCTGAAAAGCTTGGAAGAAACCGGAGAAACCAACTACCAGTTTGTACTGGGAACCAACTTTGGCGGCAACGTATTGTATGCTCACGACAACATGGATATTACCCATTCGGTGATTCAAGGACTGAACGAGGTATATGCAAAAACCAAGGATAAATAGTACATGTCATTGATCGACCACTATTTTCAGCGTTTTTTTTATCCATTACCCACAATTCAAGAGCCCCCACCGGGGCTCTTGAGCTATATAGCAGTTATTCCGGTTTATAACGAAGAGCTGCTTACCGACACGCTCAACAGCCTGCATCGAACTGAAGTTCCTTTCGGAAAGGCTGTCGAAATTCTGCTAATTTTCAATCGACCCGGGAACGACAGCCCCGGAAATAAGGTACTCTGTGAACGGCAGTTCCAACAGGCAAAAACCTGGTGCTGTGCGCACAGTACACCCCAACGCGGGTTTCAAGCTATTGATGCGGGCGACCTTCCCCAAAAACATGCCGGTCCGGGCCTGGCCCGAAAGATTGGGATGGATCTGGCTCTGCAACGTTTCAACCTGCGAAACAATCCTCAGGGCTTTATTCTTTCGCTGGATGCCGACACATGGGTTGAATCCAACTACTTTACCGCGCTGGATGAGCATTTGCATAAAAACCCCTCCACCCAACTGTGTCTCTACCATTTTGAGCACCCCTTGTGTGGTCACGAATTCCCGGAAAAGGTGTACCAGGCTGTTATCCAATACGAACTCCATCTGCGCTATTACAAACATATTCTGCAACAAACCGGATTCCCCTATGCCAACTACACTCTGGGCTCGGGCTTTGGGGTACGCGCCGACGTGTATGCCCTGCATGGAGGCATGAACCGAAAGAAAGCAGGCGAAGATTTTTACTTCCTCAACAAGTTGTTCCCCCATGTTAAAGTGGCAAACCTGGCCACTTCGTGCGTCACTCCTTCGCCCCGCCCTTCGGGTCGCGTTGTATTTGGTACCGGGCCGGTAATTCGCGAACTCATGCAAATGAACCAGGCGGAGTACCTTACCTATCACCCGGCTGCCTTCAACGATTTAAAAATATTCTTCGGGCTGATTCCGGAATTTTATCAAAGTTACCGGATTGAATCCAGCATAGCCCTGTTACCGGTCTCCCTGCAACACTTTTTACAAGAGGATTCTTTTAGCGATAAAATCCAAGAAATTAAAGCCAACACCTCCCATGTGGAGGCCTTTATCAAGCGCTTCTATTTATGGTTCGACGGGTTTCGGGTGGTTAAATACCTGAATCACTGCCACAGCTCCCTTTATACCAAAGTTCCCGTTGTTCAGGCCTGCCTCCAGGTGTTTCCAACATTGGGACTGGAAGCCCGGTCATCGAAAGCCGGAGCGTTACTAAACGCGCTTCGTGAACGGGATCGAATTTCCTAAATCCCGACGCTCTTTCGGCAAGCACACTGGAATACACTGTTTTCGGCATTGTACTCCGACAGTATTGCCTTCAGAGTAAGACGTACAAACTTTCCACAGAGCTGCTCAGAATTCTCCTTTACCCTTCACGTTATCTTCTCAATAACCAGGAAGTTATTCCACCGAAAATTTGAAAATGTTTTATTCTTCCAAAAGGTAATCGGCCATTTTCCGAGAGGTATAGACGCAGTAGTTGCCTGCCTCATCGCTGTAAATCAGGTAGGCATCCAGGAAATAATTGTTTCGTAAAAACTCCATACTCTCTTCCAGCCCCATCACCATAAAAGCTGTGGCATACGCATCGGCAACAATACACTCATCGGCCAGTACCGTGGCACTCAACAAACGGCTTAGCGCCGGATATCCCGTTTTGGGATTGATGGAATGCACGTATTTTACACCGTTCTTTTCATAAAATTTACGGTAGTTTCCGGAAGTAGCCAACGACTTGGCACCCAGGGAAACAATGGCCTGTAATTCCTTTCCGGCTTCCATATTCCCCTCCTCCGGCACATCGACACCAATAGTCCAGGGCTCCCCTTTGGAACTAACTCCCTTGCAACGCACCTCACCACCAATCTCCACCAGATAATTGGCAATCCCTTTTTGTTCGAGCCACTTCGATACAAGGTCTACCGAGTACCCCTGAGCCAGGGCATTTACGTCGAGCTGAACACCCGGCAGCTTTTTAACCACCCGGTTCTTCTCTATGGAAATCTTGTCCATGCCCACATACTGCAACAAGCTGTCTATTGTCGAACTATCAGCGCCGGCACCCTCCACCGGGCCAAAGCCCCAGGCATTTACCAAAGGAGCCACAGTTATATCAAAAGCACCCTGACTTTTTCGATTCACCGCCAGAGCCACTTGAAACACTTTCTCAAATAGCGAATCGGTCGCTACGGTTTCGTTACGGTTGATGCGCGAAATTAAGGATGTGGGATGATACGTGGAAAGAGAGGAATCGAACTCCTGCAACAATGCATCAATGGCAGGCTGCAAGTCCGCACCGACCTGATACTCGTAGGTAATGTGGTAGGTGGTTCCCTGGGCATTGCCCTCTATCTTATGGTATTCAGGCTTGTTGGAGGTAAACATCCAAACCGCAATAAGAGCCACCAGAATGGCTATGGACGGTGCAATAAATTTTTTATTCATACAATTAACCGGAAATTTAAGAATTGGCAGGATTAGCGAGAAGCAGCACCACAAAGTGTATGCTCTCTTTTGAGGTAAAGATAACAAAAAAGGCAGCCCGTCCGGACCGCCTTTTTGTATTTTGCACTACCCTCCAAAATCGTCAAAATCAACCATTTCGTCCGGAACGCCCAAATTGTAGAGCATCTTTTGAACGGCATCGTTCATCATGGGAGGCCCACACATGTAGAATTCAATTTCTTCGGGTTCCTCATGGGTTTTCAGGTAATTTTCGTACAGTACGTTGTGGATAAAGCCCACATAACCGTTCCAGTTGTCCTCTGCCTGCGGTTCCGAAAGTGCTATATTGAATTTGAAATTTGGGAAATCCTTCTCAATGGCACGGAATTGATCTTCGTAGAACACCTCTCGTTTGGAGCGGGCTCCGTACCAGTAACTTACCTTGCGTCCGGTTCTCAGGGTATGGAACAGGTGGAAAATGTGCGAACGCATGGGAGCCATACCGGCGCCACCGCCAATGTACACCATTTCGCGCTGGGTATCTTTAATGAAAAATTCGCCATAGGGGCCGGAAACAGTTACCTTATCGCCCGGCTTGCACGAGAAAATATACGATGAACAGATTCCGGGAGGTACATTCATGAAGCCTCCTTGGGAGCGATCCCAGGGCGGAGTGGCAATGCGGATGTTCAGCATCACAATATTTCCTTCGGCCGGATGATTGGCCATGGAATACGCCCGGTAGGTTTCTTCGGTATTTTTTATTTTCAAATCCCACATCTTGAATTTGTCCCATTCGTCACGGAACTTTTCTTCAATCTGGAAATCGCGAAACGAAACTTCGTATTTCGGCACATCGATCTGAATATACCCTCCCGATTTAAAATCGAGGGTTTCGCCTTCGGGAAGCTTAACCACAAATTCCTTGATAAAGGTGGCCACATTCCGGTTCGAAACCACTTCGCATTCCCACTTTTTGATCCCCATCACTTCATGGGGCACTTCAATTTTCATGTCGTTGCGAACCTTTACCTGGCATCCCAAACGCCAATCCGCGGCTTGCTCTTTGCGAGTGAAAAAACCGGTCTCGGTAGGAAGTATTGATCCTCCGCCATCGGGGATCTGGCACTTGCACATGCCACAGGTTCCTCCGCCCCCACAAGCCGACGGGAGAAAAATACCCGCATTGGACAAGGTGGTAAGTACCGTGCTGCCGGGGTTCACAATCAGTTCCTTTTCTCCGTTATTAATGCTTAAGGCTACCTCGCCTTGAGGCGACAGTTGTTTCCGCGCATACAGGAGCAAAGCCACCAACAGCAATATTACCAGCAGGAAGACTGTAATACTCAGTGCAACCACTCCTATTTGACTCATCAGTATAATCATTTCTTTTCCCTATAAATTCATTACAACTTAATTCCCATGAAACTCATGAAAGCGATTCCCATCAGACCGGTGATGATAAAGGTGATACCCAGTCCGCGCAAGGGTACCGGCACGTTCGAGTACCTGAGTTTTTCGCGTATGGCGGCTATGCCAACAATGGCCAGAAACCACCCCAGCCCCGATCCCAAACCGAATGAAGTGGCCTCGGCAATGGTATTGTACTGGCGCTCCTGCATAAAAAGCGATCCTCCCAGAATGGCACAGTTCACTGCAATAAGAGGAAGAAAGATGCCCAGAGAAGCATACAATGCCGGCGAGAATTTTTCCACTATCATTTCCACCAATTGCACCATGGACGCAATAATAGCAATAAACATGATGAATGACAGAAAGCCCAGATCCACATCGGCCAAAGAGGGGCTTAACCATACCAGGGCGCCTTCTTTCAGCACATAGTTCTCCAGCACGTAATCGACCGGCACAGTGATTCCCAAAACAAAAATCACCGCAATACCCAGCCCCATCGATGTTTTTACCGTTTTGGACACCGCCAGGTACGAACACATACCCAGGAAGTAGGCAAAAATCATATTGTCGATAAAGACCGACTTAACAAATATATTGATCAAGTTTTCCATATCCTTTTCGTTTCCTTAGTCCGACTTGTGGTTAGTGCGATTCCTGCAAACCAGAGTTTTTACTCCGTTGAATCCAGATGATGATGCCCACGGTAACCAAGGCCATAGGAGGCAGGATCATAAGTCCGTTATTTTCGTATCCGGTCTTGTACAAGCCAATCTTTTCCAATACCGGATATCCAAACAGCGTTCCGGAGCCCAACAGTTCCCGGAAGAAAGCCACAATCACCAGAGTCATACCGTATCCGGCGCCATTGCCCACACCATCCAGAAAAGACGGCCACGGTTTGTTGCCCAGTGCAAATGCTTCAAGGCGTCCCATAATGATACAGTTGGTAATAATCAACCCCACAAATACCGACAGCTGTTTACTTACATCATATGCATACGCTTTCAAGGCCTGGTCTACCAGAATTACCATTGCCGCAATTACGGTAAGCTGCACAATAATCCGAATACGCGGAGGGATGTAACTGCGAAGCAGGGAAATGACCACGTTGGACAGTGCCGTAACAGCAGTCACCGAAAGCGCCATCACAATGGAAGGTTCGAGCTTTACGGTAACGGCCAGTGCCGAACAGATACCCAACACCTGAACGGTAATCGGGTTATTCGCTCCCAGAGGGTCGCGTAGCAGTTTTAAGTTCTTCGACGAGAATAAAGATTCCTTATGGCTCATATCCTAATTTCTATGTTGTTCGAAAAATGTTTGATAGCTATTCAGGCAATCGTAAAGCATTGCCTGTACCCCTTTGCTGGTAATGGTTCCTCCTGAAATGGCATCGACTCCGTAAGGATTGGATGCATCGGTACCCCCTTTAACCACCTCAATGGATGTAAAGGTATTGTCGCGAACGATCTTTTTACCCTGAAAGGGTTCGGAGAACCAATCCTGCGAAATTTCGGCACCCAGCCCGGGAGTTTCGGTTTTATGGTCGAAAACTGCACCGTACACGGTGTTCATATCCTCTTCGAGCGAAATAAACCCCCAGACCGGACCCCAAAGGCCTTTGCCTCGCAACGGAAATACGTAGTAACTTTTATTATCCTTCTGCACCACGTATACCGGAAGCTTCCGGTCAGAGAGCGTTTGTTGTATGTCTTCATTTACCGCCTGCTGATCCACTTGTTTAGGAGTGAAAATTCGGCCTATAAACGCTTTAAACGGACTTACGCGTTGTTCCTGAACCTGAGCTTTCAGGTTTTTAATACGATCCATTTTGGCCACCTCCTTCTTCAGATCCACTTCTATAGCTTGTTCGCCTTCCAGCCGCTCGCCGGCCGGATTAATAACATAGCTGTCCGTTACATATTGATGGAAAAGTTCTTCGGCATTTCGGGTGGTGCTTTGCACGTGCACCGAATGCAGAATATTTTGCATGGTCTCCACCCGTATGTTTATTTCCTGAACCGGTTTCAATTGCATTGCCACAAAGGAAAGTAAGGCAGCCACCAGTACAACCATTACTGCCGAAAAGATAAATATGTAGGTATTACTAAAATTCTTCATTGCTTCATGGGTTATAATTATGCTTTTGCATTTTGCAGCCGCTTCATCCTGCGTTTAATATTTCCTTCGACCACAAAATGGTCTATCAGAGGAGCAAATACGTTCATCAGCAATATGGCCAGCATAACGCCTTCGGGATACGCCGGGTTAAGCACCCGTATCAGAATAGCCAGCAAACCGGCCAGCAAACCGTAGATCCACTTGCCTCTTTCCGTTTGAGCTGCCGACACAGGATCCGTAGCCATAAATACCGCACCAAAGGCAAAGCCTCCGATTAACAGGTGTTGGTAGGCGGGCAAAGCCATATAGTCGTTTACGGCGAACAAGTTCAGGATTAATCCCATCAGCAGGCCTCCTCCGAACATGGAAGCCATAATTTTCCAGCTTCCTATGCCGGTAAGAATCAAAATGAATGCTCCAATCAGTATGGCCAGTGTGGATGTTTCGCCAATGGATCCGGGAATGGTTCCAAAGAACATATCCTTAACTGAATAGGGCATCTCGCTTAGGCGGTTGGATGCGGCATAGCCCATAATGGTTTCGCCGGAAAATCCATCAACCACGCCTTCGCCTTTACCCAAACCTGCAATCCAGATAGTAGCTCCGGACATTTTGGAAGGATAGGCAAAAAAGAGGAATGCCCGCGCCGTTAGTGCCGGATTGAGGATGTTCATTCCGGCTCCGCCAAATACCTCTACTCCAATAACTACTGCAAATGCAGTAGCTACGGCCACCATCCACAGGGGAACATCTACCGGCATGATGAGCGGAATCAGCATTCCGGTCACAAAAAAGCCTTCCGGCACCTCGTGACGCCGAATCTGTGCGAAAATGATTTCGATAGTCAGCCCCGTTACATACGATACAATGATAATGGGGAGTACGCGCAGAAAGCCAAAAAGGAATACGTCCCAAAAGGTTTTATCCACCCACTCGCCTGTGGACATAAAATGAAACCGCCCCACATTCCACATACCAAAAAGCAGTGCCGGCACCATGGCCAGAACTACGGTAATCATGGTGCGTTTCATATCCATGGCATCGCGGATATGTGCCCCCGACCGGGTGGTTTTATTGGGTACGAAAAACAGGGTCTCCACTGCATCGAAAGCAGCATGCAACTTCTGAAGCTTGCCACCTGGTGCGAAATTGGGTTTTATCGTGTCGAGAAATTTTCTTAATCCCTTCATTAAATCAATTTTTAAAGTTCATCTGTAAGTGTCCCAGTCGTTTAGTTCATTTCTTTATACAACAGATCGAGTCCTTTTTCCACAATGGCTTGTATGTTGTTTTTTGAGGTATCCACAAATTCGCACAGGGCAAAATCTTCCTCTACCACTTCGTAAATGCCGAGCCGTTCCATCAGGTCGATATCTTCGATAATGATAGCTTTGATCAGTTGCATGGGGTAGATATCGAAGGGAAAAACCTTTTCGAAGTTTCCGGTAATCATCAGGGCACGCTCGCCACCATGCAGGTTGGCATCCAGGCGGAACTTTCTGCCCGGCATTAGCCAGGTTGGATAGGTACGTGATGTGCTGAATTTCTTCAAGCCCGGTGCCAGCCAGCCCATAAATTCATACTGATCGCCCTCGGGGATTACTGTTACCTGCGAATCGTAGTAGCCCAAATAACCATTGCTGTAGACTCGTGTTCCGGTAAGCACATTTCCGCTGATGTAACGCAAGGATCCCTCCTTCAGATTGCCTTCGGTGATAGATTTAAGCGGTGCCCCGGTAATAATTTTATAATAGCGAGGGGCTGACACTTCCGAACCGGTCAACGCAACGCAGCGCGATGCATCGTAGGTTCCGGTCAGAAACAGGCGTCCAATGGCTACAACATCCTGTGGAGCCACCACCCAAACTACTTCGCCCTTGTTGATGGGATCGATCGCATGGATCTGAGTACCCACATTTCCTGCGGGATGCGGACCGTTAAAACGGTTTACTGTTACGCCTTTGGCCTGAGTAAATACCGCGGATGCCGGAACGCTGCTGTTGATATTCAGATGAATGGTTCCGCAAAGTTTGGCAAGGGCATCGATTCCCGCCTGAAACTCCTGGCCGAGGCCTTCCAGTATAAAATTGTAATCAGGAGCCAAGGGAGCCGTGTCGAAGGCCGAAATAAAAATCGACTTGGGTGTATCTGTCGATTTGGCAATCCGATTGTACGGGCGCTGCCGAATGGATGGCCACAGTCCGCTATTCTGGATGTTGCCAATAATTTCTTCCCGGGACAGGCCGGAGGGCGAGGCCTGAACAAAGCGTTCGCAGCTCATTTCGGCATCGGCTGCAACCACTACTTCCAGCACCTTGCGCCGCTCTCCACGGTTAATCACTTGTACGGTCCCGCTCACCGGAGAGGTAAACTTTACTTCGGGATTTGCTTTGTCGTAAAATAAAACCGACCCTGCTTTTACAGGATCGCCTTCTTTAACAGCCAGTTTAGGCTGAACTCCTTTGAAGTCGGCTGGTTTCACTGCATAGCTTTCAGCTTTGGCAGCTTGAACGAAAATTTTTTCCGCCCCTCCTTCCAGGTTGATGTTCAGGCCTTTTATTATTTTAAATATTTCTGACATACTCAACAGGCAGTTTTAAATAGTGTTGCACAAAATTAGCCAAATTTAGTACTTTGCCAACCGCAATGTTTTTTCGGCGGCAATGGTAGAATAACTACATACCGGGAATATTGTTTATTCAATAACAATAAAAATTACGATGCTTTCAACCTACTATAAGTTACATAATAAATTTTATACCCTCCGGGTTTTTCTAATTATTTTAGGATTACCACTTTACGGAACCGAACCGGCACAGATAGCACCCATTGAGGAAGAGATCTGCCTTCATCCCCTGATTAAAACCCGGTTGCTCTATCAAGAGGGAAGCGATTTATCCATGCCTGTTCTAAACAACCCGGAGGATAAACTGGAACTCCGCTTCGACTATTTGGGCGAGCCCGAACTGGACTTTGCCTACTCCATGGTGAAGTGCCGGTACAACTGGGAGCTCAATGAACTTTCGGAAAACGAATACCTGGATGGCTTCAACCAGGTGCGCCTGTATCAACACGAATCCTCCCGTAATACCACCCGGTTTTACACCCATTACCATGCCGTGGTGCCCGACGAGGACACCCGACTGCTGGCAAGCGGCAACTACCTGCTAAGAATTCACGATGCAAGCCGCCCGGAAGTGATCTACTTTACCAAACGTTTCGCCCTGAACGAAAACCGGGCGAAGATCGATGCGCAGGTAACACGCCCCGATTACAGCAATCAGGAGCTTCGCATTCTGGTCCATTTGGATAATATCCCCGTACGCGACCCTCTCAACGAAATTAAACTGGTGGTGGTAAAAAATTACGACTGGAACCAACAGGTTCCGCTCCAAAGCCCACCCTTGTTGCGCGATGGCGTGCTGCATTACGACTTGCCCTTCCAGCTCAGTACTCCGGGCGCAAACGAATTCCATAACCTCGATGCCAAAAACGTTCGTTATATAGCCCCCAATGTCGACAGTATCAGCTATCGCAACCAGGAGTATCAGTTCTACCTCACCCCCGACGAAATGATGCCTTACAAAGCCTATTTCCAACGTACCGACCTGAACGGCCGAAGCTATATAGATGTTGTCGATAGCTACGACCGCTACACGGAGGCCGACTATGTGCGCGTCCATTTCTACCTGAAAGCGCCCCAACCTCTGGGTACCGATGTATACATTTACGGAGCACTTACCGATTGGAAAACCAATACCGATAATTACATGACCTATCAACCCGGCCACGGTTGTTACGAAACCTCCCTCCTGCTTAAACAAGGTTTATTGAATTTCGCCTATGCCACCCGCGATTACGACAAAAACGAACTTTCCTTCGACTTAACTGAGGGCTCGCACGACGAAACCGAAAACGATTACCAGATATTTATTTACCTTCGCGAAGCTATGGGCGATTTCGACCGACTGATCGGTTACCAAGTTATTAATAGCAACCCTTAATTCAAAAAGTATGAAGTGGTATTTTTGCTTCCTTCTCTTTCTTGCACTTTTTCAGTCCCCGGCATTTTGTCAGGAAATGCGCTATAGGGAAGCGAAACAGCTATACTCCTGGAGCGAGTACCATGTGCGACAGCAGAATCCGAGCTATAAAGCCTGGATTGCCGGCCTGTCGAGTTTTATAGTGCCCGGAGTTGGGCAGATGTACACCCACGAGTACCTCAGAGGCGCCCTGTTTCTGGGTGCCAATACGGTAACTGAAGCGTTGTTTCTGACCGGGCTGTACATGGCCGCTGCTGATTATAATAGCCCAGGATGTTATAATTCGGAAATCTACAACGCCCTGTTGGTGGGTTGCAGTTTTATTGCTCTTGGCCTCGAGGTTTGGAGTACAGCCGATGCCATCCGGATAGCAAAAGTGAAAAGCTACGCGTACAGCCAACACCGCACGAAGAGTTCTACGCTGCGACTGGAGCCAGTCTTACAATTAGTTCCAACACAACAGACTGGCTTTGTGCCAAGTTTAGGCGCTAAAATGTGTCTTAAATTCTAAGGGATTTTCCTGAATAACTTCCCGGAACAGAAGAAACTAACAAACGGGAACACCAATAAATCAATGACCCTTTATTGATGTTTACCCGAAGTTGGTAAAGGCTTTTGGTGTAAAGTGGCTTTCCCGGTTTTGGCATTGTTCACTTTTGCAGAGGTTTTGAGATGTTTGTACATGTCATTGGAACAATGAACAATAGAGTAAATCTAGTAAAATCCGGGCAGTGCCCCAAAAAAACGTTGGCTTTCTTTGATCAATTACCGTACAGTTTTGATCGAATCCGGCAAAGCCTCCATCAATAGTTTTCTGGATGATCCGTTCCAGTACATGGCCCATAAGGTTAGCACTGGCAGGAGCTTGCCTTCATTTCAGCAAACCCGTTACAACTGCCCTTTGGCTGGAGTGGTTCAATTTAGTCCCTCCGGTGATTATTTAATCTAGGGTATTTACTTCTTGCCACATGATTAAAACCCTTACGACACCTTATTTGTAAGGACACTCTTTGATAAAATTGGTTCACGACTCATGGCTTGTTCTATTATCCTATGAAAAAGCAAGCCTCTACTGTTAGACCTTCGTC
>QKEH01000086.1 GCA_003252385.1 Bacteroidota bacterium
ATACCCTGAAGGCCATTTTACTTCAAGTAGGTATTTTGTGCAATTCTCCTCATTGCTAAAAATCTTTTCAAATTCCATTTGGTCTCTCGGATACTCCATGAACACAAAGATACAACTTAGTGGCAAGATGTAAATACCCTAGATAAATTTTTAGGCTCATTCTAATCGCCAAGTGTACAATGTGTCTGGAAATTTGGAGAATGCAAGGGCACTATAGCTATTATTCTGACCTATGAGGTTTACCTGGTATAGAAGCTTATCCTGAACTAGAAGTTTCAGTTCACCATGAGTATTTGTGGATTCGGAATTAATTGAATTCCAGTGTTGACCATTCCAATACCCTGTTTGGTATGTATTTACTGAAAATGGATCATCGACCGGCAGAGAAATGTTGCAGATTTTGGCTTGTAGAGAATGATTCGGATTGGTATCCAACCAATTCAGACCCCCTTCCTGGTTAAGGATGAATACATACGGCGAATCGAGCCAATCAATATCCCCATCAGTGAATTTAAAAAGAGCATATACGCAGTTACTCGATAGCTGATTAAAGGTAGCTTTACCACTTTTCTCCACAAGGGCCCAGTCGACTGGTTCCCATTTGTTCTTCATCAGAATACCTGCGAAAATGATTTGGTTGGAATGATTGGTGTCTAAGTTAATGATGCATTTGTGGGTTAGGCCGTATTGTGCAGTTACATTGGTGGAATAACGCGATAGGCGGTGTGGAATATTGAACCTATTGGGGACATGTTGGCTAATATGATCTGTGGGTTTTGAAAATTGCAGCACTGCCAGGTAAGGGTAATTTTCCGGTAGGTGCTGCTTTCTTTCCAATTGATTGGAATCATTTCGAATTAGTATTTCCCAATGTTCATGTACCCGGATAACACACCATTTTTTTGTCAGGCTTTCCATTATTTTTGCAGGTATACCACAGGAATTGAACACGGCACAACAAAATATAGCATCATCAATGGCATCGCCTTCATGGGTATGTATAATCTCCTGCACGGCTTGTTGGCCATCCATAAATTGCTCGTACAATGCGTTGATGCGAAAATTCCGGGAACAGTAGTACATCAGGCTGTCAATAACGGCATCATCTCCATATTTCTGATAGGCAATACCTAGTTTCGGTTCCAGTTGTTTTTGTATTTCAGCTTTAAAATTCGAAAGGGGTTCTGATAGGTAGCGGTAGGGAAGCAGATAGGCGCAGAAATCGGGGAAACTTATTTGGCGGGCATAGGGGTAGTTCCATGCCCTAAATGAACACTTCAGGTTCTCGTTTAATAACGATCCATTGAGCGAATCAATATCCATAAACACCAGACTTCGATCGCGAATGTGAGGTTTGGTATATTCCGTAAGTTTTGTGGTAGCAGCTGCTAGGCCTATTTGCTGTTCCAGTTGGCTTATATTAACCCCATCCTTATAAAACGGCAGACTGATGTAGCTGTATTTATTGCCCATGTTGTTCAATAGAAAGTGAGTGGAAGCAATATACAGTGAATCGGCGTTACGACAGATTCTTGCATAGGCTTTTTTCAGGCTGCTGTTGTTGCTCTTTTCCAGGATGGCCGGCATATTGGCGGGGTTGGTATCATGGGTGCACGCTAAACACAGAATAGCCACAGTTGAGCCGAATAGCAGGGCTGGTAGTTTTGGAAAATTGGAGAAATGTTTCATGTTAAAATAGTGTCCGGATAATTGCGCCTGTTTGTAGGCTTTCAAGTCCATAAAACATCATAAAACTGGCTTGTGCCTGAATCCCCAGTCGGAGGCAGGGAGTTAGTGCGTACAGGTACTCGGCACCGGCAGTAAGACCCAAATCCAGTTCCCGGCTTTCTTTCACATACGGCTCAGCAAGCGTTCTGATTCTGATCGTGTCGCCTGATGGATTTATGGTGTTTAACTGCAGCTCATCGAGGTACTCGATGCGTACGGCAGCAAGACTCCGGATTAGCGGGCCACCCGAAATACTCAGGCTGTGTTTTGAAGCTTGAAAGAAGTCCTTCCGCGTGAGCAGCCCCAGATGCCAGTAGACCACTTTTTGTTGTTGGTTCCAAAAGAAGCCTCCGGGGTCGGAGAAGGGGCGTTGCAGCACAGCCTGGCGGTACATGATTCCTGCCCACAGGGTGTTGGAGGTGCGCATCAGGCCTTCTATCTGGTGATAGTTACCGTGGTGTACACGGTTAAAAGCGGGGTTATCGTAGGAGGCATTTCTAAAAAATACATCGGCAAAATAGCCGCCGCTGTATTGAAACATAAAACGAGGATTGTTATCCTTCTCGTGCGGTTGTGCCTGGCAAAGTATGGGGAGCAGGATCAGCAGGATCAGGGTGTTTATCTTCATGGGGAAAGAGATTGGTTAAAAAGTTTAATAAAATACCCGTGGGAGCAAGGCAAAAAGGTTGAAACCTAATTCGTTCTATGTTCATTGCGGATGGCCGGAAATGATTGAATAGTGCAGGTTAAGCCCGGTGTAATAGAACTTCCCGAACGCACCGCCGTGAAACAGCGAATGGGTGGCAAATTGTGCACCTAGTGCCCAGTTTGGAGAAAGGGCATACGCGGCTTCCAAAAAGAATTGAATACCCAAACTTTGGTCTTTTGAAAATACTAATTCATGGGAAATATGGCTTTTCCCTTCGTTATCGGGATAGCTGGAAGTGCTTGCTGTACTTAGCAATTTTTTCGATCCTCCTAAAATTCCCAGACCTATTGTTGCTTGCAGGCGTTGGGTTTGAACAAAGCGGAAGTTAGGGGTAATGGCCAGACTCTGGCCATTTATCGCTTTACAATTCTCAAAATCGGAGCCTATATTATCCAATACGGCATTTCCATAGCCAATACCACTTATCCGCAGGTTGAGATGGTTTATCAGGCGCAATTGCATCCATACTTCGTGCAGATCGGGGTAGGCCAACTGGTCGTCGATAATCTTATTATAGGAGTAACCCATGCTGTTGATAACGGGTAGGGTTGCGTTACTGGATGCCTGGGATAAATGGTTGAGTGGTAAAAGTAATATCAGTGCGAATAACAAAGTTCCGGGTTTACACATATAGAGGTTTATTATTGTTTTGTTTCAAAAAACGACCTGTAGGGTCATCTGGAGGTATGCATTTGTGTTCCACTTTCCAGAGTACAATACAGGTCGTTTTAATTTTTAGTTCCAGCTACTTACTACAAATTTGCATTCAATCCCACTATACGATTCGGTGGTTTCAGTTCCGATAAAATTCTGGCATACCCAGGAACGGCTCCATTCCATGGATCCCAATATGCCTTCTTTTGATTCAATAGACCAGCTGAAATTCCCATTTACTTCGTAGGCGGTTTGGGTATTACTCATTTGGGTAATTTTAATATCTGCCAGTTCCACGTTCAAATCTGCTGAAACCGTTATATTTTGGGTTACGGTTTTGGTGCGTTTAACGGTTCCGTTTCCGGCAGCTTTCCAGCTACCCTGATCCTGCTCAAAAACTCCCATCATAAAGCTGGGGTCAGATTTCGACCAATCTGTTATCCAGTGTGAGTTTACCGATGTCCACCAGCCTTTTCTTGCCCGCTTTCTGTCGAAGTTGTATGAAACAACATTGTTTTGCATTTTCATGTGTGTAGCCGAATTATTCCAGTTGACCAAATGTCCGCGTGCCCAACGTAGCTCAAGGTTCCCGCCGAAGACACCTTCATAATCGCTTATATCGTTTTTACACCGGATGTCGGTAATTTTAACCGATACATGGTTGTGGGAATTATTGCCTGTTTTTAGAGTGGTTTGGGCATAATAGTCGTTTATTCGCTCTTGTTCCAGTTGTTTCAATTGAGCCAGATAATCGGCCGGATTTCCATCGTAATTATTGATGATCCAAACCGGGTTTTCCCAGGCATAATCATCTGTGACCAGCACGGTATCAATGTTGGTTCCTCTGAAACGGTATCCCGTTTTTGCGAATTCATTAATGCCATCGTAGAAACTAACTGTAGGACAAGTTTGGCCGTCCCATTCATCGTGATATGGCCAGTATATCTGAACATGGTTCTCCGTAAGTTCAGTATAAAACTGCACGACCGATGCGTCTGTTGCCGATTTATTATTATTTTGTTGGCGTAGTAGCGAATTGAATTTTAAGGCAAATGAATTCACATCCCGATTAGACTTTTCAGGCTTCTGTGTTAGTAAAGAGTCAAAAAGGATTGATGTTTCACCTAAACTACGGCGGTCAACAGCTCTGTAAATTTCATTGATAATGTCGGCATCGTTCGATAGCTGAAATACCACATTGGCAGCATGCTCATTGGTTGCGGGATCGGTTTTAGGAAGATTTGTATCCCGGTTTTCACTTAGCGTTTCTTTTTCACAAGATGCAATTAGGAAGGATAGGCCAATTATTGGCAGAATTAGGACAGCTTATACTATGTTTAATGATTTCATTGCATTATTTTTGAATTCATAAAAAGGTTATACTTCCTCATCCCCATACAGATTTAGCGGTCGTATTACGGGATGAGGTTTTTTATTGCCGTTTTGCTTCTGGAAAGGCCACAAAACAACTCCCCTGAAAAGAGCGGAGCCTGGCTGCGCTTTTCAAAATAAATTTTCGGATTTTTTGATGGGGGGCGAGCATGCGTATTTTGATGTAGGCATGTATCGTCTTATTGGAACGGTGGTTTTAAGGGTTATTACTTGGTTGCTGCGTTACCGGTAACTTTTAGTTTCGAATTCGAAAGCAAGTATAATGCTATTTTTTTTTTTTT
>QKEH01000101.1 GCA_003252385.1 Bacteroidota bacterium
CCATCCTGAATGGTCTTGAAAATTCGTTTGAACTGTTCTTCGCTTTGCCGTAGTGCAGTCTCGGACTGCTTCCGATCCGAAATATTGCGGGCAAAAGCAAAAAGGAACTCTTCGTCGGCAAATTCAATAAAGTTGGCCATAATTTCTACCGGATATTCCTGGCCGTCTTTGGTAAGGTGCGAACTTTCAAAAACCACAAAGTGGTGTTCTCTTAAATAGGACCAACGAGTGTTCCATTGATCCGGAGCAAAGTGGGGTGAGATATCGGAAACAGAAAGATTGAGCATCTCGTATGGAGAATAACCTAAGAATTCGCATGCGCGCTGATTGACCCATACAAATTTGGTGTCACGGGTAATCACATAAACTTCATCGCCTCCGCTATTAACCGCATATTTTAATAGTTGCAAATCCCATTCCTGTCGTTTCTGTGCAGTTAAGTCCAGCAGGGTAGCCGTTACCACCTCATTACGAAGCACCGCATTAAACAGTATATGCAGCGTTTTACCACTCTTATGGAGAAGTTCGGCTTCGAAGTTCTGAATGAAGTTCTCGCTGACCAGATTGCGTTGAATGGTTTGCCACTTATCCTCCGATACAAACAGTACGGAGATATTCAATTCCATCATTTCCTGTTGGGAACTGTATCCAAACATTTTAACGAATGCAGGGTTGACATAAACCAGATCTCCGTCGCGCGCTATTTGAACGATGCCGGCCAGTGAATGCTCAATCAGGTTGCGGTGTCGCTCGTCGCTTTGTTGAAGTTGGTTGATCAGGTGGCGGTAGGAGGTAACATCTTCGCCGCTGAGGGTAATATGGGTAAAGCTGTTGCTGCCGGCAGGAAAAACCTTGCAGAGCCACTTAATACGCCGGGACCTCAAGTCATTTGTTTGTATTTCCGATTCGAAGTCTTTGGGTGGAAGCTTGTGGCTTTCCAGGGCAGATTTAAACGCTTTTAGATGGGGATTAAGCTCCAGTTCCTGGTCACTGTGAAGGTTATACCAGCTTTTGCCTTGAAGTTTGTTGCGCTGGTATCCAAAGACCTGACAGCTGCGCTGGTTGATAAATTGGATAGTAGCATCGGGTTGTAAAAGTAGTTGTATGCCAACGGAACTGTCCAATAGTTGCTCAAGCAGCGGGTTAGGTTGCACACTGTCTTCGGGTAATTGGGTATATGGTATTCCTGTGGACATGCTTTTTTAGTTGCCACATGGGCTGGTTATTTGGAATGAAAACAGAAGACCTGTGTTTATTGAATAGTAGGTGTATGAAGCGGTTTTCAGTTAGAGAGCTAATGGGTTGATTAAATCTTTTTCACTGTTCAAATCTTGCGAGAAACGAGCTTTATGCATGTATCCCGGGCGATGAACAGGCTGAATGAGAGTGCAGCAAACTAGTTTACTACAGATAGGTTATAGTAATTTACGAAAGTTTTTCCGGAAACAAAAGCTGTCTTTTTGCGAGAAATACGCCGTGATCAGGTTGGTAGTTACTTCAGGAATTGGGAGAGCGCATTCGAATCCCGTATGGTAATTTGTTTACCGCGGGTATCAATGATGCCCTCTTCGTTGAGTTCCCGGATAACTCTGGCCAGCGAGGGGCGTGCAATGCCGAATATCTCGGCCAGTTGCGTCTGGGAATGTTTCAGTTGAAGTTGATCGGAACGCTGTGTTTTAACCTGTTCGAGCAGGTAATGTGCGAGTTTGCCTCGGATACTTTGCAACCCCAACATGCGTATTTTTCGAGATAAGTGTTGTGCCCGGTTGGCCATAATATTGAGGTAGTTGTGCAATACCTTTTCATGTGTGCGGAACAAGCGCAACAAATCCTGGCGCGGAATGGCCAGCAGGCGGGTTTCTTCCAAGGCAGTAACGGTTACCGGTAACTGGTTGTTATCGCCAAAAATGAAGGCAGTGGCAATGGTGTCCGGCGCACTTAGCTCTTCAATACGTAAAACCTTGCCTTCGAAGTCGACAATTTCTCCAACTACCGATCCTTTAACAATAATGTACAGGCTGTTATAGGGGTCATCGGCATGGGCAATAATCTCGTTGGGTTTAAACTGTTTCACCTGGTGGTGTACCGATTTTATGATATAGCCAATTTCTTCGCTGCTCACTTCTTTAAAAAGGTAATTGTTGCCCAATACATCGGCATAGTTCAAAAAACAGAAGCTGCATCCGGAGTTGCAGGGGGCAATTACATCCTTTTCCGAAAAAAAATCCATTACTGTAACATTTGTTACAAACTTACAAATATTTGTGCTTTATTTTTGTTTCGGAATTTAAATGATATAAAACTATGATACGCGAGATTGTAACCATTGACGATGATAAATGCAACGGCTGTGGAGCCTGTGTGCCGGCCTGTCATGAAGGGGCTCTGCAAATGATTGATGGTAAGGCGCGATTGGTGAGCGACCTGATGTGCGACGGACTGGGAGCCTGCCTGGGACACTGTCCGATGGGAGCAATAACCATCGAAAAACGCGAAGCGGAACCCTACGATGAATTTAAAGTGATGCAGATTATGGTGGAGAAGGGGAAGAATACCGTTGTTGCCCATTTGAAACACCTGAAGGAACATAACGAAACCAAGTATCTGAAAGAAGGAGTACAATTCCTGGAACAAAACTCCGGGAAGCTTGGCTTCTCCGTGAAGGAGGTGTTGCATGAAGTACACCATTCCGGGCAACACCATGCCCATGCAGGCTGCCCGGGCTCTCAGGCGAGAAGCTTTGAACCCAAATCGGCTCAGTTGGCTCCTGAAGCCATGGTTTCGGGACAGTCGGAGCTGCGGCAGTGGCCAGTACAGTTGCACCTGGTGAGCCCGCGTGCCGGCTATTTTCAGGGAGCTGATGTGGTGTTGGCGGCCGATTGTGTAGCCTTTGCCTTGGGGGATTTCCATCAAAAATATCTTAAAGGTAAAAGTTTGGCAATTGCCTGTCCAAAACTCGACAGCAATCAGGAGGTATACCTTCAGAAACTGGTCAGCCTTATCGTCGATTCGCAGATCAATACCCTGCACGTAATGATTATGCAGGTTCCCTGCTGTGGAGGATTGGTGCAATTGGCTCAACGAGCTGTAGCTCAGGCAGGCCGAAAAGTGCCGGTAAAACTGACCGTGGTTGGTATCGAAGGCGAAATTCTTCAGGAACAGTGGGTGTAAAAACGAAATTCAATAACAGTAACCAATTATAAAAGAACTATGAGCATGTTTTGTTATCAATGTCAGGAGGCAGCCAAAGGAACCGGCTGTACCCGAGTAGGAGTGTGTGGTAAAACCGATGAGGTGTCCAATTTACAGGATGTTTTGGTCTACACGGCTAAAGGCGTGTCCTATCTGGCTAATATGGCTAGAAACAACCAGATAGGGGACGTTCATGCCGATCGCTATGTTTTTGAATCTTTGTTTGTTACCATTACCAACGCCAACTTCGACGAAGCCCGGATCAGCGCTAAAATTTTGGAAGGTTTTAAGGTGCGAAATGCATTAAAGGGTAAACTGGAGTCTGCAGGGGTAATTAAAGGACAACTGCCCGACTGTGTTACATGGAGCGCTTCTTCCAAAGAACAGATGCTGGCGAAAAGTACTTTGATTGGTATTTTACAGTCGGAGCCCAATGAAGATTTACGCTCGTTGAAAGAACTGTTGGTGTATGGATTGAAAGGAATGGCAGCCTATGCCGAACATGCCTTCAATCTGGGGTATGTGAACGATTCTATTTTTGAATTCATGCACAAAGGACTGGCAGCTACCCTGAATCAGAATAGCACTGCCGATGAATTGATTGCATTGGTGATGGAATGTGGAAAATACGGTGTAGATGTTATGGCGCTATTGGATAAAGCGAATACCGAGAGCTATGGCAATCCCGAAATCACCCGGGTAAATCTGGGCGTTCGCAATAATCCCGGCATCCTTATCAGCGGACACGATCTGAAGGATATGGAAGAACTCCTGAAGCAAACGGAAGGCACCGGAGTAGACGTTTATACCCACAGCGAGATGCTTCCGGCCAATTACTATCCGGCATTTAAAAAGTATGCCCATTTCGTAGGAAACTACGGTAGTGCCTGGTGGAATCAAAAGGAGGAGTTCGAATCTTTTAACGGGCCCGTGCTGTTGACCACCAACTGTTTGGTTCCCCCAAAAGAAAGTTATATCGACCGGGTTTATACTACCGGGGCTTCGGGTTTTGCCGGAGTTAAGCATATTGCCGACCGGAAGGAGGGTGGACAGAAGGACTTCTCGGCACTGATTGCTCATGCCAAACGCTGCAAAGCTCCCGTATCCATTGAAACCGGTGAAATTGTGGGTGGTTTTGCGCACCATCAGGTACTACAGCTGGCCGATAAGGTGGTGGATGCTGTGAAGAGTGGTGCTATTCGAAAGTTTGTGGTTATGGCCGGCTGCGATGGCCGGATGAAGGACCGAAACTATTACACGGATTTTGCCGGACAATTGCCGCAGGATTCTGTAATCCTCACCGCAGGTTGTGCCAAGTACCGGTACAATAAACTGCCGCTGGGCGATATTGGTGGTATTCCGAGGGTATTGGATGCCGGTCAGTGTAACGATTCTTATTCCCTGGCGGTGATAGCTTTAAAACTCAAGGAAGTTTTTGCCCTGGAAGATATCAACGACCTGCCCATAGTTTACAACATTGCCTGGTACGAGCAGAAGGCAGTTATTGTACTGCTGGCTCTGTTATACCTGGGAGTTAAAAATATTCACCTGGGGCCCACTTTGCCGGCC
>QKEH01000180.1 GCA_003252385.1 Bacteroidota bacterium
CCACCACCGCTCGATGAGCTCGATGAACTGGAGCTGGAGGAGCTGGAGGAGCTACTGGAACTCGAGGAACTGCTGGATGAGCTGGATGACGAACTGGAACTGCTGGAAGAACTGGAACTGGATGAGGAGCTGCTGGAAGAACTGCTGGTGCTGCCTGAAGAGCGTCCCGGGTCGGCGGACATGTCGAACACCTGGATCATGGCTGTGGTAAATTCGGCACCTTGCCATCTTTCGAAATAAACCGTATTCGTTCCGTTGACCAGGTACTCGATTGGGCATTCCAGTTCGAGCACGCCAAACCAGGCTCCTTGATAATTGCCCATACCGTATCCACGGGTGTCAGCTATGTAACTGTCTGCAGCAACAATTACCGGGTTGTTGTTTACGGTAAGTGTTTTTACTTTCATACCGGTAGTTCCGTCCAGTGGATTCGGAAAGAACCCTCCTATACGGATTACTGCTTCGCCGTGCGAGGGTTTTTGAACCCCGGTTATAGTGGCGGTTATATTCGTGGTTGATGCTGTGTGGCAAAGCTGGGTGCCTCGTTCATTTTTTAGGCTGCCGGCCAGTGGTTCGCAATGGTTACGGTATTGGCATAGGTGTAATCCAATACCATGGTGGAGTTGGGTTTTAACGATACCTGCGATGGGGCTGATGTATATTGGGTGATGGTGTATTTTGGAATATTGTCATCGCCCAGGTAGAGGTGGCGCAACTCCACATGGCTTATGGTGTTGGCAGTACTGGTATTGAAGAAGTTTAGGTTCAGGGTTTGAGCTTCGTCGATGGTATTGTTCAGGATCAGGTACACATGGTTGTTTAAAACATAAGCATCTACCTGAACATCGATATCCTCCGATTTGGTATCGATACGGGTACCTTCAATATCTTTCCATAGTTCAAAGAAGTGGATGATGGTACTCCATCCCCAGCCTCCGGTTGGTTCGTTCATGGTCCAGGTGCTGGCATCGCCGGTCCAGGTTCCCAGAGGATCCATTAGGGTGGCACCGCCATAGCGGATTACGTTATTGCCGGAAAATGAGGCTCCCCATGTGGCTTTGACCGGAGCAAAAGGCATACTGTATACTACTTGCGAAGGACGCTCCAGGAACTGCATCTGCATTTGGTTAAATGCCTTGAGAAACGGCCAGTCGCGTACTCCGGTTGCCAAACTCAGGATGTATTCATCGTTTACCGCACCAAATTCCGACATCACAATGTCCTTGGTCTTGCCAAATAATTCGTTATCGTACCATTCGAACATATCCAGCATGGCTTCAATATGGCCACCTGCACGGGTATTGGCTTTCGTGGTACTTACAGTGGAATTGGGCCAGTCGTACATGTGCACTCCGTAGAAATCCATATCGGCTCCGGCAAAATCGATAAAACCCTGGTACATATAATCCCATTGCCACCAGGAATCGGTCCGGTTATCCCAGGCTTTGGGCCACACGCTCAGGCCTCTTCCGGGGTTCGCCACGCCACTTCCCACTCCGGACAGCATCACATCGTACAAGGCGCATGCAGTTTCGCTGGAATAGGTATACCAAAAAGAACCATCGGTTCGGTTAACGCCGTCGGGCTTGAAAAGGTCGAGTTGTCCCCAGGTCATACCGCCAATTAACGGAGCTTTAGTACCTAGTTTTTCCCGTACTGCCTGAGCCACCCGTGTATGATACTCCCAGTTTTTTTCCAGGCTGGATACAATCATACCAAACGACAGGTTCATAAAATTCATATCCGGCTCATTGTAGCATTCCCAGTACATCGGAAGCTGTTCTCCAATGCTGTCATCGTGTATCGAGAAATAGTGCTTTAGGTAGAGGGATACCCACTCGGCTGCTGCATCGGTATTTTTTACCGACCAACCACCGGCGCCCTTGCCGAAACTTTCGTACCACGAAAGGTTGGAATACATGGGGGAGAAGTCGTTTACTCCCATGATCATGTTCGATTTGCTTTCGTATGGGCGGCGGTCGGCGTAGTCGTCCGATTCGTACCATTGCCGTAAGCCATAGCCGTGTTGAATCATTTGGGCTTCATAGGGCCAGCCTGAATGGTTAGGATCTTCTTCGACATATTGCATCTTCCAGGTAGCAGAACCGGTTTCGCGGCCGAAATACACATCCAGGTCATTAATCAGGTAGTCGAGCATATCTTCATGCCCGGTCCAGTCGCCTTCGGTTAAACTGGAGTGGATGGTCATGTGTCGTTCCCGACCAAAGTCGGAAACCCCGTTCACGGAGTGTTTCATGTTGAGGTTAACATCAATGTCAACCTGTGCCTTTCCGGGCAGTAGGGTTGCTGCCAGAACCAGACACGTAATTAGCAATTGTTTAGGTTTCATAAGTAATTGAAGTTAATGTGTTAAGGATTAGTAAAAGCGATGAAAATAACAAGCATAGCAGGATGCTGCTGATAGTAGGGTAGGATTATACTGGGTTGAATGAGGGGATTCATTCAATTTCTTTTTTAGGGAATTGTTTCCAAACAGGTTCTATGTCGATCGATTAAGCCACTGGTTTGGTATAGGGTATTTGCAGAGGTAGATGGGAGGTTGAAATACCAGAAGTTTACCCGATCAGCTACCTAAATTAGGCGGGTACTTTTTAGAAAAAAAGTGAAATCAACCAGTTCGGTAGTTCATTCAACGAAATGCTTCTTTTGTTCAACAAATTGAAAAGTGGTGGCAGGTGCTTTTCCGTAATGGGGTAAAAAAAAGATTGAGGTACTCTGCGGACACCTCAATCAACCCTTTAATTACTAAACACTTTCACTAAGGCTGTTAGTGATGGAGAGTAACTTGTGCTAAGGTATAGCATGGCCCGTCGATACTAAAATATATTCAACTAATGGAGCTGCGAATTCGATGAATTTCAATCCTGAATCAACGAATCCATCAGATGCCTTGGTGCTGCATAACGCTCTCAGGGTACTTCGCTGTATCCATACAACCTCCCGGGTGCTCACCGACAGCAGGACGGTTGGTCTGCAGGAGGAGGAGCTTCGCATTCCGGGGGTGTGGCTTTTTGTGATAGGAACCATGGGTTATTTGCCCAATATGTTTTTGTCTAAATACCTTTGAAACAGTTCTTTATACGAATCGGAAACAGGAATGAGTGTATTGTTTTCGAATAGAATGCGATAGCGTTCAACACTGATAAAACCCTGAAGGTTAATAATAAAAGATCGGTGCACTCGCATAAACCGATCCCGGGGAAGGGTATTCTCCAGGGAACTCAGGCTGATTAGGGTCATAACCGGATTTTTATGGCGTAGATGAATGCGGATGTACTCTTTCATACCTTCAATATATAAAATTTCGTCCAGGTGGATGCGTATATATTTATATTCTGACTTGATAAACAGGTAGTTGGATCCATCCTCTATTGTAACCGGAACAGTGTCCTTTTTCTGAAGCAATTCAAACTGTGTGTGTGCTTTAATAGCCGACCGGCTGAAGTCCTCAAAGGATATCGGCTTAAGCAGATAATCCAGGGCATCCACCTTAAATCCTTCGGTGGCATATTTGCTGTAAGCGGTGGTAAATATCAGCATGGGCTTTTGTACTAGCATTTTTACAAAATCCATTCCACTCAGGTCGGGCATATTGATATCTACAAACATCAGGTCGATGCTTTCGTTATCCAGTATCTGAAAAGCCTCGTAGGCACTTAAACATTCGGCCACGAGTTCCAGAAAGGGGATTTTTTTACAATAGGATACCAGTTGTTGTAGGGCAATAGGTTCATCGTCTATGGCAATACACTTCATTTTAAGCATATAGTGGGATTTTTATAGTAATCTCAAAAGTGTTCTGATCTTCTGATATGATGAGTTCGTATTGTTCCTGGAAAAGTAATTCCAGTCTTTTTTTCAGATTCTCCAGGCCGAGGCCTCCTGGTTGATGCGTGCCTTTTATATTCCTGGTTTTACTGTTGCGGAGCATGAAGTACAGCTGGTGGTTATCTATTTGCATAACCAGATCAACAAACGATTCGCTAATATAACTTACTCCGTGTTTAAAGGCATTTTCTACCAATGCGGTAAAAAGGAGTGGTGGAATATTCACCTCGGGTATTTCATCGGGAAAGTTCAGGTTGATGGCTACTTTGGAACTGTAGCGCAGTTTCATGAGCTTGGTGTAGCTTTTAATAAACTCAATTTCTTGAGACAATTTGGTATATCCTTCGTTGGTGTTGTATAAGAGGTAGCTCATCATTTTCGACAGCTGCATTACCGAATTTTGAGCTTTTCTCGGGTCTATTGCAATCAGAGCATGGATGTTATTCATGGTATTCATGAAGAAATGAGGGCTTACCTGGTTCCGCAGAAAGGCCAGTTCTGATTTTATTTTCTCTTTCTCCAATAATTCCCGTTCCTTTTCGATACGTGTCCATCGGAAAATAATTCGCAAGGCAGTATCCGATCCCAGAATAAGCAGGGTGATCAGAAAAGCATAGAAAACTTTCGGATTATGGGGGTGAATATGGCCGGGGTTGAAGAAATCATCTGGAGGCCTATCGGGTGGCGCCATTCCATGGGAATGGATGAAATCAGGAGGAGGAGGATCCATTTCCCAAAACGGATGATGGGGTGGGGGTATTCCATGGGGAGGAGGGCCAGGGGGGGCTATACGTGCCAGTTGTTCAGGAATAACGCTGTTTAAAGTCCATACAAACAGAATAGCCGTAACTATTGCGCTTAAGGAATATAAACGTTTGGTACGTTTAAAAAAACAGTAGGGTACAAGTACAAAGTGGTTAAATAGGTTGAGCATAAAGAAGATGCCAGTCAATCCCCAAAGGGGTAGAATAGCTTCCCAGCTAATAGTGCCGTTTTGCCATTGTAAAAAAACGGGTATGGAGAACAATACGATCCAAATGACCAGCAACAATCCTGACTCAACAGCGTTGAGCAACCTATGCCCCTTTTTCCTCTGCATAATTTCCAGTTGAACGACCCCAATATAATTTAAATATTTGAATAGAATACTTATATGTTGCTGAACCTGACTTTATGGTTCTTCAACAAGGGTAATGAACCGGCCGGAGCGGCTGAATTCAGATCTGCTGGCACAAATTCGGTGCTTACTTGGTCGGTGCTGGTCAGTGTTCAAGCTAACGTTTTTAGGGTAGTAAGTGTTCTTTGCATTGCTACTCGGATCCGATGGTGGATGGAAATTAAAAAGCAACCGGTTTCGCTGGGCAGCTTAGTGCCTCAAAATGCCGTCGGTACTCCGACGGGGTGGTGCCGGCTACTTTCTTAAACTGCTTGTTAAAGTGACTGATGTTTTTAAAACCACAGTCGAATGCTACATCGGTAATGCTCAGGTCGGGGTTCAGAAGCAGGCTGCAGGCATAATCCACCTTAATCTTATTCAGATAATCGAAGAGTGTCATGCCGGTTTGCGTTTTAAAAAACCGACACACCGAGCCTGGAGACAGATGGATGAGTGCTGCTATATGCTCCAGGTTCACCTGTTCCTGGTGATGACTCATCAGGTACTCGTGAATCTTGGTTACCCGTTCGTTATTCGACCGGAACTGGGTTTGTACATACTCTTCGCTGGCCAGTAAAATATTGGTATCGCTCTTTCCAATAGCATTCATAATCTGATAGAAGTAAACCATACGGGTAAAACTATCTACGTATGGGAGCTCCAGCATCAACCGACTGGCTTCGTTTAACGTGCCTTCCGTAATGCGTACGCCGCGTTCCGAAAGTTTCAGGGCTCGGCGAACATTTTGCAGTTCGGGAAGTTTTAATAAGGATTCGGGCAGTATTTCCGCTCCAAATTGCAGGTAAACCGATTCCAGGGAACGGCTCGTTGGAGAACCAAATTCATTCTTGTCGGCAATCCACACGTGGGGCAGTTTCACCCCTACAAAAACCAGGTCGCCCGGGTGGAATTCTTCGATGGAATCGCCCACGATGCGTTTTCCGTTGCCTTCGGTTACAAAGGTTAACTCCAGCTTATGATGGTAATGCCAGGTGCTTTTTTCAAGGTTATCCTGGAACACACCAATAAAAAACGATTCGTTGGCTTTTAAGGCAATTTTCTCGTGCGAGGCCGACATGATTAGTGTTTTATATGCAAAAATATGAATTAGAGTTAAAATAGCATCATTTATTGCTAATATTGATGTGTTTTAGGGGTTCGGTATGGTCTATTTTTACATCATGAAATTGGCCACTACCTCTATCTGAAAGGAATGCTTCAAATACCGATGGAGGAGATTTAGAAAATTAATAACTTAATGACATTATACACTTAACAGGTACAACTATGAGCGATTTATTACTTAAACTGGCAGAAGCTGTAGAATTTGGAAAGGTAGACAAGAACGCACCCTATCCTCCACAGCTTAAAGGACAAGATGGAGCGAGTGAACTTACCCAACAAGCTTTGGAAGAAGGCGCTCTACCCAGTGCTATTTTACAGGATGCGTTGATACCAGCGATGGACAAGGTGGGACAAAAATTCTCGGAAAACAAAATTTTTGTTCCCCAAATGCTTTTAGCCGCCAAGGCGATGGGAGCTGCCATGTTTCACCTGAAACCCTTTTTTCAGAGTGGCGACATTAAAAGCAAAGGCACTTTTATTATGGGAACCGTAAAAGGCGATTTGCACGATATTGGTAAAAACCTGGTAACCATGATGATTGAAGGTAGTGGCTGGACGGTTATCGATTTGGGTGTGGATGTGCCTTCAACAAAATTTATTGAAACCATTAAAGCCAATCCCGGAGCTGTGGTGGGCATGTCGGCATTATTGACTACCACCATGACCAGCATGCAGGATATAGTTGCGGATGTTCGGAAAGAATTCCCGGATATAAAAATTATTATTGGTGGGGCACCTATTACCCACGATTTCTGCAAGCAGATCCATGCCGACTTCTACTCTCCCGACCCGCAGGGTGCTGTAAAATATCTGAAAGAATTGGCCGCGTAGCACGTTTCAGTTAGCCGCCTTGGCGGCTAATACTTTGCTTTTCATATCCTTATCAAATATTGCATACGGTGCAACCGGGTGTGTATTGCCTAAACGGAAAGATTAAACATAAAAATAAAGTAAGATGAAATATAAAAAACTCGTAATAGATAATCCACAGGATTTGCTGTTTGGATTGGCCCCCAAGCCGGTTAAAACCCCAAGGGGACTCGAAATTGGTGGGGGACAGGTGTACTCGGAACTGAACTTCACCCTGCCTACCATGAGCATTAACGAAAACACCATTAAGGAGGTGAACCGGCACTATGCCGAGATCGCTGAGGGTGCTTTGCAACGTGCTTTGGATCTGGAATCTAAGGGTGTGGTACTGGAGTTTGAAACCCTGTTGGAGATGACCAAAACGCCGCAGATTGGTATCGACATTGTAAAGATCATGAATGATATTTGCGAGAAATACTATCAAAAGCACGGTTTGGCCTGCGAAATCCGGCTAACCCCTAACGACCTGCGCGAGTTTGAGCGCCCTGCTTTGCAGCGTACATCGAAACTGCTGGAGCCCATGTTCGAACTTTTCGATAAAGGTTCACTGGCCGGTGGCGATCTGCTCTCCATTGAAAGCACCGGGGGTAAAGAGGTGTCGGACAGCGCCCTGATGATGTGCGATATCAAGGGAATGTTCTTTGCCATGATAGTTCTGGGGGTTCGTGATATGCAGTTTATCTGGAAGAAAATTGTGGAAGTGGCCGAAAAGAATGGCAAAATTGCCGGAGGTGACTCGGCCTGTGGATTCGCCAACACCGCCATGGTACTGGCCGAAAAGAAATTCATTCCCCGGGTATTTGCCACCATGGTACGGGTAATTTCCGTGGTGCGTTCCATAGTGGCTGTGGAAGAGGGTGCTATTGGGCCTGAGAAGGATTGTGGTTACGAGGGTCCCTTCCTGAAAGCCATAACCGGAATCCCTATCTCCATGGAAGGTAAAACGGCAGCTTGTGCCCACCTGAGCCCCATCGGGAACATTGCCAGTGCCTGTACCGACCTGTGGAGTAACGAATCGGTGCAGAACATTAAATTGCTCTCGGGGATGGCTCCCACTGCCTACATGGAACAATTGGAGTACGATGTACGCCTGATGAATGTGGCACTTAGAGAAGGAAAGGCGAGCGCTTCTTTATTAAAACGCTTACTGGAACAATCTGATATATATACCGATCCCCAAGCTTTGGTTCTGTCAACCGAAAATGTGATCCGTATTTCGAAAAAGCTGATCCAGGGCGATACTTATATCGAAAATGCTAAAAACGGAGCTCTGGAAGCCTTAGATATTATTGAAGAGGCCCTGGCTTCCGGCCAAATGAAATTGCCCGAAATGGAAACTGCTTATCTGCCCTTGTTACGTGCCGATATTGAAAGTATTCCGGCAAACGAAAGCGAGTTCGTTGAGATGATGCTGCCTGTACTGGATCAGAGCCACTTCATACTTAGCGAGTACGGATTGTAACAATCCGCACGAAGAAGCCACCACAATACCATCGGGCAGAAGACAGGTGTTACCCGTTTCGAACGGACATCGCGACAGGTATATTCTGGTCTGCCCGGGTAGCGGTGGCTTCTTTTTTTTGAATGCTGCTCTTCAATACACAGTTGTTGGATCGGTGCTACGTGTTCAATTAAGGGGGTAACGAATCCTTCATTAGTAAGGCAAATTCTTTCCTCACGGGAAGTACTTAGTAGGCTTAGGATAATTTAAAATGGTTGGGAAAGATGAAACCCATTCGCACCCATATTATAACCGGTTTCCTGGGAGCCGGAAAAACTTCGGCTATCATCCAACTCTTCCGTCAGAAGCCGGCACAGGAAAATTGGGCGATTGTCATTAACGAATTCGGAAAAGTTGCCATTGACCGGATGATCCTTCAAGATTATATGGACGATTCCAGTACCATCCGGGAAGTGATTGGTGGCTGTATTTGCTGTTCCTCGCGCGATTATTTCCAGGAGCATATTCAGGAGATTATTAAGCAAAAAGCTCCTGACCGTATCATCATAGAACCCACCGGACTCGGAAGGGTTCGTGAGTTACGGAATGTGTTGGAAACCTTCCCTTCCCTGCAAATGGAACCGGTTATCTGCCTGGTGGACGTAAACAGTTACGATAATTCACACTTTCGGAACAATCCCATTTATTTACAGCAGATTAATGATGCCGATGCGATTGTTATCAGCAAATGCGATTCGGATAGTCATACGGAGCTTTCTGATGCACTTATCCACTGGATCAAAAATACCTATGCCGAAAAGTTATGTTACCGGAAATGCACCCGGGGTAATGTGGGTATCGAGCTGCTCAACCTGCCTGCAAAGCCTGCCGGTGGAAAGCCTTTCGCTGCCGATTTTACCAATCTGGCCTTGGCCGATAAAAACAAGATTTATACCCAACAAGCGTATTCCTGGCCGGCTGATAGGATTTTTAACATGGAGCGGGTGCAGCGACTCTTAGGTGATCTTACTTCTGTGATTCGGGCCAAGGGTTACCTGAACACGGCTCAGGGATGGATGCTGTTTCAGGCAGTTATGCAACAATTCACCGTGGAACCCGCTACTGAAAAAACCTGTAACGAATTGGTAGTCATCTGGAAGGATCCTTCAATGGTACAACCCCTGGAAGATTTGCTGCAGAAAAACGAATAAATACAATGGGCAGCTTGCAGTTATCGGTGTATTCTCTCAGCATACTGATTGTTTAAGATTGGAATAGCGAAATACCTCTTTTTGATACTCACGGTATTCTGCCCCGTGACGGATTTCCATATAGGCTTTTTCTTCTAAAATGGTTTGGTGGTAGATTTTCAATACCAAAAGATACATCAACAGTAGCACTGGACTGGGAAAAAGTATAAGGTAGCCCAAAAGCGATAGCTGGTTGGATAAAACTAACCAATGCCGGTTGGAACGAAGAGGCTTCGCTCCCTCATTATGGGTCGGGGGTTCCAGTATCAGGCGCGATCGGAATGGTTTGGGCAGAACACTAAGGATACCCACACCTATACCTAAAACGACAATGCTGTAACCCGTGTAATGAAGTGCGGGATGGTTCGATACCTGGATTTCGGTCAACCATTCAAGGTTAATGTTCGTGGTATGTACAATCAGACCCGCATAGATAACGACAGAAGCCAGGAACGAGACCCATTGTTTTTTAGCGATTCGTTTGGCTTTAGACCGGCTATTGAACGTGTGGTAAACATGGGGCAGTGCAAAAGCCGGGATGTACACCAGCAGAATGGCGCTTAGATAGAATGGTTCAAGTACCATGGCAATTGCGGTTTCGATGTATAAATTTAACCCGATAACGCCATACGAGTACCTGATATTTTATGGAAGCAAGCACATTATTGACCGGTAACGAAATTGGACGGGTAACTGGCTGGCGGGCCTATTGAATATGGAGATTGCGAATTTGTCCATTCCCCAGGAATTCGAACCGGAGGCCAATGATACTCCCAATAGAGGCAGGAGAAGCACAGGAGTAGATGCGATTGTGATCCAGCAACAAGTGGGTGCTGTCGGCCGCTACCTCCATGGTATAGGAATGCCATTGGCGATTGGATATGGAAAAGGCAGACAGGTCGTCCGAATGCCAATTTAAAATCAAATCGCTGATGTATATGGCTTCTATTTCACCGCTACACCCGGTATTCATAAAGGTGACCAAGGAACCTCCCTGCGATCCTATAATTTCAGCTTGAAAGTGGGCACATTCCACGTAATTATCCCTAAACTCCGGTTTGAAATCAACCGTTAATTGATAGACCTTGCCGGAGATCTGGTGATTGGAAATGTTTCGGTAGAATAGCCGGTAAGGTTTGGTGAAGTCTATTCCTTTCGATTGTATATAGCTATCCGAAGCGTGCATTACCGTATCCTGAAGGAAGAAACCGGAATCTATTTTAAGGTGAAGCCCGTTTTGAATAACATAGCATTCCCATCCATTTGTAAAAATGGCAGACTTAAGTTTTCCAATTACATGGCCTTGTTGATCGATGAGGTGGATTTTGTAGATATCTTTTGAATAGTACGTATGGGTTATCGAACCGGAATCGGTTTCCAGAAGTGTTTTAGCCGGCAGGGTCGAACGGTCAGCAGGAACATCATCCCAGTCAATATACAGGGGTGCATCGTAATCTGGAATGTGGTAGTGGATGACTACCGTATTAGGGACCACATTGCTGAGCAGGTTCGTACCTGAAAAGAGAACTATATTTGGAGCATGGGCGGGAAGAAAGATTGTGCTCCCACCGCGCACAAACCAAAAGCCAAGACCTCCTAAAAGCAGGAGGCCGATCAAACTGCCCCACAGCATGAGTTTGCTATGGCTCCGGGTTTTCTTCAATTTGATATGCTGGAAATCATGCCAGTCCCGATATCCAAGTAACCTGCTGATCGCATTTTTTGTTTCCAGTTGGGGTTTGTATACTTTCTTATAACCGGTTGATTTTCCGTACAGGCGCCGAAGGGACGAAATACTGAGCGAAATTCCTGTTTTATCCCGAATTGTATTGCTGAGCTTCGAAAATTCCTGGTTGGTCCATGTATCGCTGTGGCCCCAGGATAATTTTTTCTCAATTTCCTGCAGGCAGGTTTGAATTAGTTGGTGCTCGTTCATAATCATTGAAACCGGTTCATGCAATCTAAAAATAGTAGTTTTTATTGAATAACAGTAGTTTGTAACTCGCAAGCTCAGTGCAGTATGGGCAAAAACTCTACGCTTTGCTCAAAGCAGTCGTTGTTGCCCCAAAAGATCGCATACCATTCCAGTAAATTCAGTATAAAACGTATGTTGTTAAAATAGGTTTATTGAAATGTTTGTACGTTTTTGGAAAGCTTTGGATTTGCTTTAGTTGGTATAAAAGGGGGCTTACCGTCCGGTTTGGTGACTTTAAGGCTGCTAATAATCAATAACAGATGAATCAGGTTGGCTCGAATGCAAGTTTGTATAGTTGATGTAGCCGATGCAATGGGCATTTTACTTTGAGCGGAGATTTGATAGAAAATAATTCTATTGAATAGAAGATTGTTTCGAATGATTAGAAGATGCGGACGAAAACTCAACAAAATTACAGTTTACGACTTTATAAAAATCTAATGCGTAATTTGGGGTGAATTGCAGATTTTCCAAAGGCTGCGAGGCAAAGAATAAGGGTTGCTGATGAGGCAACCCTTATTTAAACCAAGGAACAAATTCGTTACTTATTGATGATTATAAACGATTTAACCACATCCTGTGTGTCGTTGTGCAATCTGATAAAGTAGAGGCCATCGGATAAATCTTTGGTTTGTAGGTGCAAGGTGTTCGTATACATGGTTTGTGTTTGTAAAAGATTGCCCGTTGCATTGTATATCATGGATTGAAGCTCACTCGGAGAATCACCATCAATCGTAATATTCAAATAATCGTGTGCCGGGTTCGGATAAATACGCACGTTAAGACCGTTGGATGCCAGACTGCTTTCTGTCCTTTTCAGCGCACCCACTTTTTCCAATGTAAACTTGTCCAGGTTCCAGGTCCAGGTGGTAGCGCCAGCCATTAAGCGTAGCGTATGGTTGCCTGCAGGTAAGTTAATAGTGGTGGAAGCCGATAAGGTTACATAGCTATCCCAGGCTCCATTGTTTGGTACTGTAGTTGTATTTAATGTGGTGCCACCCTCACTAATGGCAATCGTTGATCCGGTTATGGGCGATGAGATGTAGTACACCACCTGGTACGATCCATCTTCCGGGATGCTTACCGGGTAATCTGCCCAGTCGTTTTGATTTACAAAATTGATTATCGTGTTGGCATTTTTAACCCCCAAACCCGGGCCTCCTGCACTGGCATCGTTATAGGTCCCCCCGGTTGATGTAAAGCTTTCAGCCTGAATGGTGAGTAGTACACTTCCTCCACTACTGCTGGAGCTACTGCTGCTACTGGAACTGCTTGAACTGCTTGAACTGCTGGAACTGCTGGAACTACTCGAACTACTGCTCGAACTGGTATAGGTCAATGTGGTTTTATCGAGGTTCCATTGCCATGCGTTAGTCCCCGATGCCACCAAACGGACCACATGGGAACCCGTGTTCAGGGTTACTTTATTAACGGCTGCCAGCGAGGAGTAATTGTCCCAGGCTCCGTTGTTGGGCACGTTATCGGCAGCTATTGCAGCACCATCGAGTTTGAACTGTATTTGGGCATTGTCGGAGGGTGTTGAAATGAAATAGGCGATGGAGTAAGTTCCCGCCTGATTCACATTGACCGTATACTCGGCCCAATCGCCTGCATTTACATAATTGATTATTGTGCCAGCTTTGTTTACTCCTAATCCCGGGCCACCTGCTGATGCATCGTTGTACGTGCCACCCGTATTCGTGAAAGTTTCTGCCTCAATTACTATGGTGCCTCCACCGCTAGATGAACCACCTGAGCTGGAACTACTGGAGCTGCTGCCATTGGCTGCAGTGTAATAAAGTTTGTTGACCCCATTTCCTGCCATGGTCATGGTTTCACCATTGCGCCAACGTACATTGATGTTCTGAACCTGACTTTCATTCGCCAGTCCAAAATGGATAATATTCAACAGGCTTTGAGAGAATACCTCGCCGGAGGATGCTACTCTTCTTTTGTAATTTGCCAACGGAGTGGACAGAACTACTTCAGCACCGTATGGGTCCACATGGGATTGGGGACTGTATCCGACCCGTACCAGGGCATACTTAAATGCATCCGATTTTGTATTGCCAAATAGGTTCCAATTGCCGAATTCGTCATCTCCGGTTAAAATATCCACATCGCCATCCAGGTCAAAGTCGAATGCAGCGCCCATATCGCCGTGGCAACGGCAACCTCGCGCATGCGCTTGGTGGGCTGTGGTAATCTCAAATTTGGTACCGGTATTAAGTAGCATATAATCGGCTACCCGGTGTTTAATAAAAGGGTAGCGGATCACGAGCACATCTTGTTTGCTGTCGTTGTTGAAGTCGCCCACGGTAACGCCCCAGGTATTCCCGCCCAGCGGGAGGTTCCATTGGCTGGTAACATCCACAAAGGTACCGCCGTCGTTTCGCAACAACACATCCTGAATATTTTTATTATTGGGTGCCCATGCAGTGCTGACGGTATTTACATTTTCAACGGTCCAATGTATTCCCCAGTAAATATCACCATTCCGAACCGATTCAAGTTTCCATTGGCCATTTCCCAGGTAGCCAATATATATTCCGTTATTGGTCCTGCTCGATGGCCATCCATTGGCCATAGCAGTAGTTATGGTATAGCGTTCATCCAAATTGGCCATCAGATGAGATGTTTTTGCGCTGCCCAGGTATACGGGAAAATCTCCATTATAAGTACTGCGGTAAATGTGTTCATAACCAGTTAAAATTATGGATCCGTTCGCGGTGAAATCCATCAGGGTGGTTCCGGAGTTGCCTTCATCCTTTACATCCATAATGTGAGTTAATGGATCAAAATCTAAGGATTTGTTGGCGACCTCGTAGGCGGGTTTTCCGCGAGCAATATACAAATCCAGGTCGCCATCATTATCAATGTCAATATCCGCCGCTGCGTTTACCGGACTTAAACCCCTGGCCGATGCCGGGAGCCAGGTACTGGTCATATTAGTGAATGTAAAGTTACCATTGCCTTTCCAGATACTTAACGGGAAAAACAATACCAGGTCGTCAATATGATCGTTGTTCAGGTCGGTTAAAAGAACGCGCTCGGCAGGGGTGTTTTCAATATTGGGCACATTTACCCAACTGAAAGTCCCATTGCCGTTGTTTTTATAGAAAATATGTTGTGCTCCATTCGAACCGTTTTCACCGGCTGCGTTGATCAGGATCAAATCCAGGTCCCCGTCAAGATCCATATCCGACCAGCGTGCCGAGCGTCCTCTGGCACCCGAGGTCAATCCAACGCTCGATCCGGCTTCAACCAGGGTACCATTATCGTTACGGTAAAAGGTCGGAGGGGTTGGGTTGGTCCCATTTCCGCCACCCACTGCAATTACAATATCCAGGTCGCCATCATTATCGTAGTCGCCCGCTGCCGAACCGTGCAGGTCGTGTTTGTACCAGCGGGCTAAATCCTGGCTGTGCTGGGTGACCGTGCCATCGCCATCGTTCCAGTACAATTTGGTAGGTTCTTCGTTGTGGTTGTTGCAAACCAGGTCATAATCCCCATCGTTGTCTAAATCTGCAATTGTTGGGCCTCCGTACTTGATGCTCGCTTGGCTGACCAGACCGGATTGGCTGGTGATATCCGAATAGGAGGGGAAGGCAATGCCACTGACATCTGTAATGTTTAAGGAATTTACCGTAACATCAACGCCCCGGCTTACCAGTTTAAGCTGATTGGTGCCTGGTGTGTTAAACAAGCCTATGGCGTTCAGAGAATAGGTTCCTGAACTGGGGATATCTATATTGTCAATAACAATTTCATTGTTGGCATACATGCTCAAATTGGCATAATTAGAACTTATGCTCACGTTGAGGGTAATTTTCTTTAGGGTATTGCCACTTACTTCATAATTTAATGTCACCGGCGAGGTGGTTGGTACAACGGTTGGCGATGAGATTACCTGGGCATAGCTGGTGCCTGCCAGGAATAGCCCGGAGAATGTTGGTGCTGCCCATCTGGCTAACAGACGCGTTAATTCATAGATGTTTTTCATTTTATATAGGTTTTATTGGTAAATGTGAATAGTCAGGAATCATTTGGAACAAGTGATAGCTCTTCTTTTATTACGAGCCAACTCCGGGATCAGTGAAAGGTTCTTCCTACGGAAGGAAAATAAAAAACTTGGAATCCATAAAGACATATAGGGTAAGTTGTCTACAGTGTTTAATGGTAGTTTAAAATACTACTTATCACGTAATGCATAAAACCTTCACTGCAGCTATTTAAAAAGTCCCCCTTAGTTTACCATTAAACCACCCTGTTTTACCTAAAGAGGATGTGATTTCATCTAAGGAAGCCCGAATTTCAATTATTATCTGCAAAATGGGGCAAGTTGAATATTTTTCTCATGAAGATTAGAGGGAGCTAAGTAAGCAATTTATAAAATAACAGATGAATCAGATTGGCTCGATTGCAAGTTTGTATAGTTGATGAAGCCGATGCAATGGGCATTTTGTAAATCCCTGTAGATGTAATTCTTATGGATGGATCAAAAAAATACAGGAATGATAAAAAATGAAACGGTTTTGGAAAAGCTGAAATTTGTGCTTTCGGATTCTTTGAAGGTAATTCGCCCCATCGCCTCTGCATTTTTATTGGACCCTTTTTCGTCAGAATATTATCTAAACTGAGGAGCCCATCAATCTTACGTCGGGACATACCGTCCCAAAAGGTTCCATCATTCAATTTTAACGTATGAAGCTAGCTGTATTAGCTATGGAGCACCACTATCATTCGATATATGGGTTGTACGCCTGGCTTTGGCTCCATGTGTGTTCAACCCAATATACATGGAGCCTTGCTGGTTCTCTTAACTACGTATAAAATAAACTCGATAATTATGAAACTGACTAGAATAATAGCAAGTGGCCTACTTGCATTGCTATGGAGCTTAAGCCCTTTATTCGCCCAACCCTGGAATTTTAACCCGGATCAGGATTTTTTACTCGCCAACTTTGACCTCATGCCCGACGAAGATGACGTGATGGCTGCGGCAGCGCTTTCGTGCATGTTGCAACATCCCGATTTGGCAGGAGTAAAATATTTCGCCGTTGCGGGAGCCTACGGTACCCAACAATGCCGCGATTATATACATACTGCTATTCCGGATTTCTATACTGCCATGTTTGGCACTGAAGGTGTCGATTGGGTCAATGCCGGGAATACCAGTGGCGATTTAGAAACTGCCAACTGGTGGAATGCCGTGAACCTGGCTGCCGATAAAATTTATCCGATCCTGAATAACGGGGGGCGTGTTTTTGTTCAGGAAGCCGGACAATCTCAGATTACCCGGGACATTCTCGAGAAAGTCATATCGCAAGGCATCTCCAGCAGTACCGTTAAAAGTAAGGTCATTGTGGTTCAGCACAGTATCTATAACGAAGGCTGGTCGGGCACCGATCTTGCCTGGGTGCAAAGTAATACCACTTATAAAAAAATTGACGATGGCAATGTATCGGGGAACAATACTCCCGGGTACCAGGGATCGGGCAGCTCTTGGTTGACAAACGCAAAATCGGCCAGTAACCCGAATGCTTTTGCACGGGCAATTTGGACCCAGGCCGATGCAATTTGTGATGCCTGGAATAGCACTTGTCATACCAATACCACGATTGATGGGGGAGGTGTTGATATGTCGGACTGTGTGGAGAATTGGTATATTTTTGATATTGGCAGCGATGCCTCTACTATGACGCTGTTCTGGTCCAGGTATGTAACCAATGTAACCGGCACTGTATCCGTCACAGGAGTTACGCTTACACCGGCCAGTTTAACCCTTACCTCTTTAGGTAGTACCTTCCAGCTAAATGCCACAGTTTTGCCAACTGGTGCCACCAATAAAAATGTAACGTGGTCATCGAACAGTTCCGCGGTGAGCGTTAACCAAACTGGCCTAATTACTGTTAACCAGAAAGGGGCAGCTACCATCAAGGTTACTACCGATGATGGTAGTTTTACAGCAACATGTGCTGTTACCGTAGAATTCAGCGAAGGTAGCAATACCATCTCGCTGGAAGCGGAAAGCTTTA
>QKEH01000173.1 GCA_003252385.1 Bacteroidota bacterium
ACAACTCAGCAGCAGTACTATGGTTTTATGGCGGTAAGTGGCAGGTGGTGTGTTCATGATCGTTCGTTTTCAAGTACAAAACTAGAGCTTTAGCTGATATTCCTAACGTCTATCGGAAGTATTTATTCCCTATCTTTAGTAAAAATTCACCAATATGAACTTTTTATCCCCGACCGTTCTCGGCGACACCGGATTACAGGTAGGCCGCCTTGGCCTGGCATCCAGCTATGGAGCACCGGCTCAAGCCTTTGAAGAAGCTTTTGAAAGAGGCTGCAACTACTTTGTGTGGAACTCCTTTATGAAAGGGCGATCCAAAGAAATGCAAACAGCCATTCGGAACATTATAAAGGCAGGCAAACGCGACCAACTGGTAATTGCCTTACATAGTTATGGCCACAACCGGATCCTGAATAAGTTTTTTCTCCAAAAGAGTCTTCGTATGCTGGGGGTTGAAACCATTGATGTAATGCTGCTGGGGTATTACAGCTGGAAACCTGCCAGCCCCACCCTGCACAGTGCCCTTAAACTCAAAGAAAAGGGACTGGTCAAACAAATAGGACTCACAGGCCATAACCGCAAACTCATTGCCCGTTTAGCCGGCGAGGGCAACATTAGCGTGTTTCATACCCGTTACAACGCTATACACACAGGTGCCGAACACGATCTATTTCCCCATCTGAATACAACAACCCCTCCGGGAATGGTAGCTTTTACCGCCACCTCGTGGGGGCAGCTGCTCGATCCCAGGCGTATGCCTGCCGGTCAGGCGCCATTAAAAGCGAGCGATTGCTACCGCTTCGCCCTCTCCAACCCAAATATCGATGTTTGCCTTACGGCTCCAAAAACACGAGAGCAAATGCGTGAAAATCTCGAAACCCTCGATCTTGGGCCGCTAAACCCGGAAGAGATGCAACGCATCCGGGAGATTGGGCAGTATGTGTACCGGAACAAATGACAGAATATTGGCAACTCCAAAAGAGACTTTAGGAGCTACAGAAAGCAAATTACCGGGATGGGGGTTGTATTGTTCTCCTAATTTTACTCTTTATGAGCCGGGAGTATGACGAATGTTGAGGTAAGTTATCGGAAACGAGTAGGCAGTAGGGCTCACGCCCTACACCTCTCACACCACCGTACGTACGGTTCCGTATACGGCGGTTCCTAAAATTAACCCACATTATTCATAGGCTGATGAATAATGTGGGTTAAAAAGGTCGAACCATTTGAGCTGCCGTTATTGTGCCTTAAATAGAAGCGCTAAACCGGCATGGTACTCGGCTCTGTTTCGAGCCTTTATTATTCTTTTCAATTCTTTTTTATTGTGCGGGAAAAGGGCACTAAAATAGTCCCAGAACGACTGCATGCGCTGGATCAGGTGGGAATCGCCGGAAAGGGTTTGGGTGTAATTTTCAAGGAGTTGGTTATGGAAAGTGGTAAAAGTGCAGAGCCAGTCGGGCGGTAAACCGGCTTGTTTTTGTCGAATCATTTCGGGAAGGAAGGGATTGAACAGCAGACCCCGGCCCAGCATCCATCGGGAGACGGACGGAAAGCGATCCGAAAGTTCCTGAAACTGCCCGTAGGTATGGATATCGCCATTGTATACAATGGGGTGCGGGCATAGCTCCAGACAGGCCGCAAAGGCATCCAGGTTTACTTCGCCTTTGTAGAGTTGTTTACCTATTCGGGGATGAATGGTGATGTACTTTAAGGGTAGGTTAGAAAGCAAAGGCAGAATGGACAGGATTTCATCGGGATGTTCGTATCCGAGTCGCATTTTAACAGAGACCTTCAGGGGAGTGTTTTGAACCACCTGGCGAAGCACCTCGGCTATTCGTTGGGGTTCCTGCAGCATTCCCGAGCCCAGTCCCCTTTTGGCTACCATCGGGTAGGGACAGCCCAGGTTCCAGTCCATGGTGGTGTAGCCCATTTCTTCCAGAAAGCTCGCCAGGTAAAGCATTTCGTCTGCATTGCGACTCATCACCTGGGGAATAAGAGGTATACAAGAGTTATTGGCAGGAAGCAGGTCGCGCCGGGTGGAGGAATTGATCTGTCGGTCGTTATCCAGCCGGATGTACGGGGCAAAGTACGACTCGATACCTCCAAAGTAGCGTGCATACGCATTTCGGAAGTGGTAATCGGTAAGCCCCTGCAAGGGTGCCGCAAACAAATGTAGGTCCATGCTGCAAAAATACTACCTTCCGGCTTTCAGGAAACGCCGGCAGCTCATCTGTTTTTCATTTTGTATCTGTACCAGGTAAAATCCGTCTGATAAACGGCTGATGTCCAAAGTTTCGTGGCACGAGCAGGCCGTCTGGCTGATCAGCAGAACACCTGCCGGGGTATATACCCGCAGCGCGGTCTGGCCAAAGCTTTCGGGGAGGACCAGTTGCAAAGCATCCGTTGCCGGGTTGGGAAAAAGCCGAACCCATTCGGGGGTTGGTTCGGCTGCCACTCCCGTAATATGGGTTGTGGTGTCGCAAGCATCGCCCGGTAAGCCGTAGCACCCCAACTGAGCTGGGCCAACTGTGGGATCCCAGTCAATTCCCGGAGTCCAGCTTTCTCCTCCGAATTCGTAGGCACCCGCATCGGGAGCCGATCCCATATAGCCATCGGTAATGCCGCTAATTTCCCGGCCATAGTCTATTGGTGTAGTGCTTGCCGCCAGCATAAAATTCAGTGCTTCCAGCTCGACAAAGGGCGACTCGGTTGCCATCAGGTTATTCTGTTTATCGGCCTGCGATTCCCAGTTATTGTTATCGGCCAGGTTGTTCCAAACCTTTACGTTGGTGAACGAGGTGCCGTTTTGATGCCAGGCATCCATGGCCTTGGATCCTTGCCACAGGGTGTTGTTGTACAGGTTCAGATTCTTGGCATTCAGATTTATTTGTATGCTGCTCCATTCGGTGTTGTATACCACGTTGTGGTGTACGTCAAATCCATCGGCATCGTTATCGAGGTAGATTCCTGCCGCCTTGTAAAAACTGCCCCGGGCACTGGCATTGTAAAAGAAGTTGTGATGGATATTTCCGTTAAAAGGCCCGCCCACGGTGTAGAATAGAGCGCAGTCCTGGGCTATAAGGTTGCTTTGCGATACCTTGTTGTAGGCAAACTCACTATCGGTGTTAAACCATTGCACGCAATCGCGTCCACCGCGATAGATGGTATTATTCCGCACTGTGGAGTGGTTGCCATTCCGGATCATCAGCGGTGCATCGTAATCGCCTATGAAATCAAAATCGTGAATATTACAGTTCTCAATGCGATTGTAGGAGCCGGCCAGCCAGATTCCTGAACCGGTACCATAGGCGACCTCGCATTTTTCGATGGTATTGTGGCTGCCTTGTACATTAATACTTTGACTGTTGCAGACAAAATTGTCGACAATGCCCAGGGTGTGGTTTCCATGAAAACTGGAAAGGCCATACAGGGTATTGTAGTTGGATGCCCCGGTCAGGTCAATGGAGCCCCCAAATACCCCAAGGTTTCGTATTTCGATGTATTCCCGGTTGCTCAGGTCGATTGTGTATTCGCGACGCCGCATCTCCACGGCACTATCGGCAGGCATGCCACCGCCGGGTAGTTGAAGGTAAATCAGGTGGTTGGTTGCATCGAGATACCATTCGTTGTCGTAATCGAGCACTTCCCTGATTCCCTGAAGGTAGAATTCGCCCCGGTCGGCAGGGGGATGCGCACTGCCAATCCAACTGGAGGGCAGGTTGAAAGTTACCCGTGTAGAGGAGCTGCTTTTAATGGTGGCACGCCAGCTTGTCCAGCCTGCAGCGGTGCAGTAAAAATAGAGCGAGCCCCCCTGGTTCCAGTTGTAGTTCGGTATGCCGGGCGAATACTCCAGGTAGGCATTGGTAATTACGGACGAGTTGGTTCCTCCGGTATTGATCATGGCATCGGGCGTAAACGGATCGCCATCGGTATTGTTGGGCCATCGGGCCAGGTCGCAGGTGGTGTTCTGGTGGGTCACAAAATTCTGCTGTCCCAGGCTCCAATCAACAGGGGTTTTGTATACAGAACCTGCATCGAGGCTCCAGTTACTCAGTACTTCCATGGCCGAAATCACCACCTTTTTTCCGGGAAGTGCCATAAAAACAATGGGGTGTCCGGAAGTTCCGGAGTTTGTGGGACGCAAGGTTTCCCGGTAGGTACCCTCGTCGATGTAACAGGTGTCGCCGGCATGGGCTGCGGTAGCAGCCGCTGCAAGAGTCTGGAAGGGAGCTGCTTCTCCACCGGAATTCAGGTTGTTTCCTGTTTTGGCAACGTAATACGTAGCGGCCCATCCCAAGGGCGAAAGAAGGAGGCTGATTATCAGGAATAAGGATCGCATGGTTTTCGGTTTTAAAAACTCAAAGATAGAACGATTCCAGTGAGGTGAAGGGTGTTATTAGTCTGCAAATACGGGGAGAAAAACCTCCGGAATAAATCAAAGGGCATTGAGTATTGGCTCTGATTGAGTCAATGGGTTTGAACTGGCGTAAGCGCCGGGGTGCACCCAATTGTTTCGGGGAGCCTTCTCTGTGCGAAAATGGTGTGGTGCATTCGAGGGTATTGTGCAGGTGTGAAGTGTTTTTCCTGCCGATAAATTTTTAAAAGTAAAAAACACTCTTATATTTGTGAATTGCATAACAATACGATAGCCTTGGAACAAACCTATCAACATGCCAGGCAGCTGGTGGCTGTGGATTGTATTATTTTCGGTTACGAAGATGCC
>QKEH01000055.1 GCA_003252385.1 Bacteroidota bacterium
GTGTCGCCGGTAGAATAACGGGTAATGAAATTGATGATGGGTAAATCGCATTTCTCGTCCTTTTTACAGGATTGCAAAGTAGTAGCCAGGAGGAGCAGGATGGACAAAAGGGTGTATGCCCCAAGTCTTTTCAATACAACGTTTTTCATTATTAGTGTTTTTGAGAACCGGATGATCGGGCACGCCTTCCGCAGGAATCGTGCCAGAATAAAATTGCCCGAAGATAATGATTTCGGGCGAAGGAAACTACATCCAATTATGGAGAATGCAGCGACTGATTTTAGGGGGCCAGTCCGCCCCGGTGGCTCCCGCAAAGAAAAACACCTTCTACGGGAACCGGCCGAGGATCGGTCAGTTTCGCTGTAGGGTGAGTAATTCACCCAGAACTTGGATTCCCTTCCGGATCGTATCGGGGTGGGTACACGAAAAGTTCAGGCGGAGGGTGGAGTCGTTGAACTTATTCACATAAAAAGGGGCGCCGGGAACAAAGGCAACCTTCTGTTCAATGGCTCTGTCGAAGAGCTTTTTCGATGACCATTCCGGTGGCAGTTGTGCCCAGAGAAACATGCCGCCTTCGGGCCGACTGAAGGTGACTTCGGCCGGAAAATGGTCTTCGATGGCGGTTGTCATTGCCTGGCACTGTGCGCCGTAAGTGTGAGCAATACGGGCAATATGCTTTTCCAGGTCGTTATGAGTCAGGAAATCGAAAAGTACCTGTTGGGTAAATGTGTTGGTATGTAAATCGGCAGCCTGTTTGGCAACGATTAGCTTTTCCATAATAGCATCGGGTGCCACGATCCAGCCTAAACGGAAACCCGGAACGGCCGTTTTCGAGAAGGTACCCAGTAAGAGGGTTTTTTCCGGCAGCCATTCGTAGAAACTTTTTTTACGTTGGCCGGCAAACCGTATATCCGAATAGGGATTGTCTTCCACCAAAAGCAGGTTGTACTGGTCAACGATGCCGGCAATTCGCTTTCGTGTGCTATCGGAATAACTTTGCCCCGATGGATTCTGGAAATCGGGAACCACATACATCAGCTTTGGACTGTGTCGGGAACAGGCTTCGTTCAAGGCCTCCGGATACATACCGTCGGCTTCCAGCGGAATGGGTATAAACTGCGGCTCAAAAATGGACATAGCCTGTATGGCTCCCAGGTAGCCGGGTTCTTCTATCACCACCCGATCGCCCGGGTTGATAAATACTTTTCCCAGCAGGTCGAGTCCCTGTTGCGATCCCGATGTGATCAGTATGTTCACGGGGTTAATTCGGATTTTTTGTTGCTGCCAATAGCGTTGAGCAATATATTCCCGGAGCGGCAGGTAACCTTCGGAATTGCTGTACTGGAGCGCATCCTGCCCCGTATGGAGCATTACCCGGTTGCACGACTCCTGGAGTTCGGCCACCGGAAACAATTGCGGATTGGGCAATCCTCCGGCAAAGGAGATCATGTCTTTTCCTACGGCAACTTTGAGTATTTCCCGGATAAAGGATCGGGGAACGTGTTGGATGCGGTTCGAAAAAAGGGCTTCGGTCAAAAGCGCTTTTTCGGAATTTGAAGTGTGGGTGTTCATGTTAAACGGTATTTTGGTATTAAAATTTAAAAAACAGAGGTAGCATCACAAGTTGGGCGTCGATTCCATGCCTGGTACAGTGCCTCACCCGGAGGAACTATGGGATACACCTGATGGCTCGGGTGTATGGGTATGTTGAGCAGACCGGGTCCTTCGCAGTTCAGAAAATCTTCCAGTTGTTCGGTTGCCCTGGAAAAGCCGGATAACTCGAAGGCTGTAATGCCGAATGCTTTGGCAGTTGCTACGTAGTCCACCCGGGTTTGAAATTCTGAAGCCATGTAGTGGCTCTCGTAAAAAAGATCCTGCTGCTGGTGTACCATGCCCAGGAGACCATTGTTCATTACCAGTATTTTAACCGGTAATTTCAGGTCTGCCAGGGTGGCCAGCTCCTGAATGTTCATCAGCAGCGAACCATCGCCACAAAAGGCCAGTACCGTGCGGTTGCGATGTACCAGGGCTGCACCTATGGCCGCCGGAAGTCCGAATCCCATAGTGCCCTGGCCACCGGAAGTAAGCAGGGTGCCGGGACGGGTAAACGGATAGTGCTGGGCAACCCACATTTGGTGCTGGCCCACATCGGTGGTTACCAGTGCATGTTCCGGTGCCAGGCTTGCCAGTGTGGGCAGAAGTTGTTCCGGATGAAACGGATCGGTTGTGGTGATACAATGTTCCTGAAAGCGGATTTGGGTTTGGCGGATGGTGGCATGCCACGAAGCTCTGTCCTGATTGGTAAGATGAGGCAGGATACATGGGAAAAATTGTCGTAAATCGGCTTGGATAGCCAAACCGGGTTGTATGGTTTTTCTCAGATCGCAGGCCTCAATATTGATATGGGCAATTTCGACCTGCGGACAGAATTTTTCCATGTTTCCTGTCACCCGGTCGTCGAAACGGATGCCCAATGCTATTATCAGGTCGGCCTGATGGAGCAGGTGGTTGGTGCTTTGCCGTCCATGCATACCGGGCATGCCCAAACAGAGTGGGTGTTGGGAGGGAAATCCACTCAGTCCCATCAGGGTGGTACAAACCGGAATGTTACTTTTTTCGGCCATTTCCAATAAGCTCCCAGCGGTGCCCGAACTCAGGATGCCACCTCCGGCAATAATTACCGGGCGCCGGGCGCTCTGTATCCGCTTAAGCAGCTCCTGAACCCGGGATATGGCAGGCTGTGCTGGCGAGACTGGAGCCATTGCCGGCATAAGGTTCCATTGGTCGGTGGTTTCGGTTTGAACATCTTTAGGAATATCCAGCAGAACGGGGCCGGGTTTACCCTCGCAGGCCAGCTTGAAGGCCCAGTCGATGGCGGCACTAAGTTCGGATGCCGAAGTAATGTATCGCGTTCCTTTGGTGATGGTAGCAAAAAGAGCACAGCTGTCTATTTCCTGAAAGGCGTTGGTTCCTTTCAGGGAGCGGGGAACCTGTCCGGTAATGGCAATGATAGGTACACCGTCGGAATAGGCGTCGGAAATGGCCGTAACCAGATTGGCAGCACCCGGGCCGGAGGTGGCCAGGCAGATAGCGGGTTGTCGGGTGCTGCGGGCCATTCCGTGGGCTATAAAAGCAGCTCCCTGCTCGTGCCTCGCCAGTACGTGTTCAATTCGGCTCTCCTTAAGCTCATGGTAAATGGGCAGGTTATTGCCTCCAGGAATCCCTGCAATATAACGTATGCTTCGAGCTTCCAGTTTTCGGATCAGAATTTGTGCGCCTGTTAGTTTCATTTCATGATTGTTTTTGTATCAAAAAAAAAAGCCCCTCCGAAATTTTCCAGAGGGGCTGTATGATTAGTAAGCATGGCAATCCCTATGGAGCATTTCGCACCACCACGATGACCAGGACTACCATACTATGAAGGATTGCTTTCGGCATTTTGTATATTGTGTTTTTTTTGAGGAAGGCTGGCAGGGCCAACTTTTCGGTTTTATAAAAAAAGAAGCCCCTGAAGAGATGCTCTTCAGGGGGTATGTTGTATGATTTTATGTACTTCCTGAAGTGAAGAGCTATTCGAATACCACGACCCACACGACGAGGATGCCGCGTGCGGTAAGGTTTAGAATATGCTTTTGTGTGGTCTTCACTTTAAGTTGATTTGATGCAAATATAGTGTTTTTTGGTCAGTTGGTGCTCAGGTACTTCATTTTAAATTGCGGGTACAGTTCATCGCGAACCCATACATAGTTGGGTTCGAGCGATAAAATTTTGCGGTAGGTGGCGTTGGCTTCCTGAATTCTGTTGGTGCGCTGCTGGGCTTGGGCCAGCATGGTGAGTGCATTCATGTAGAGCCAGTTATGTTGGGTTTGGTTATGAAACTCCATTAGTTGTATGGCTGTGGAATAGGCTTTTACGGCAGTTTCCTTTGACCCCCCAAACCACGAAGGGGTGTAATAGGCTGCATTCCCTTTCTCTACCCATGCCTGAATGTTTTGAGGATCCAGCTGCAATGCGTAGCGGATGGCTTCGGTACTCTTTGGTCCCAAAACCAGTGCTTTATAAGGAGCGATGCCAATTTGGAATCCGAAGAATGCACCACGGAAAGCATAGGCCGAGGCATTTTTTGGGTTTTTATCCAGGAGCTGATCGATGAGTTGTTCCGATTTTTCAATGTAGCTTTCAGCTTGCTTCTCCATGTTTTTACTCAACAACCAGGCAGTGTAGCCATAGTATGCCCGAAGCAGGGATTCGCCGTGTAAGCCGGTAGCTGGTGGTTGAACAGCTGTTTCCAGAAGGGGTTTCCATTGCCCCATGGAATTGGTAATATAGCCGGTGTAGAATCGGGTGTCGTATCCGGCTGTTTGTGCCCTGGTTAGGAAAGTAGTGCCAGCCAGCAGAAACAGTACGGTCAGGAGGGTGTTACGGGTCGTTCTTTCCATGTGAGTGGAGTTTTATCAGGGAACAGAGCCATACGCGTTACGATGCGCAACAAAAACAACTGTTGAGGTATTAGGTACCAAAGGTATACACCTAAGGGCAGCTTGCTCATCAGGGCGGTAAGTATTCGCGAAAGTACAACCAAAACCAGAAACAGAAAGCCAAGGGTATAGCCTCCCGTCCAAAAAACGATGAGGGCAGCGGTATTCGAATACAGAGCAAAGAGAAGGGCTGCCATTCTATTGCTTCCGAACAATTGCAGAATGAATTTTGAAAAACCTTCGAAGGCCGAAGGATAATCCCGATACATGCGGCAGTTCAGGTCGCTGTTGCTCATCCGAACGTCTACCTTCAGGTGCAGGTATTTGTACATTCGTGCCAGGGCGATGTCTTCCACCACATGGTCGCGCACCATGGCATGAGGCTGTAGGCGGTGGTAGCTTTGAGCATGGAAAAGCATGAACTGGCCGTTGGCGGCTGAAAATACTTTCCATTTGCACTTGCGCACCAGGAATAGCGGCAGCAGCGAAAGCAGAATCCAGTTGATGAGCGGAACCGAATATTTTTCGGCCGGGGTAAGCACTACTTGCTTCGGAAAAAGGGATAGCAGGTGGAGACGGTGTTTGCGCAGGTGATGAAGGGCTCGTTCCAACAGGTCATTCTTTAGGCGTACGTCGGCATCGAGAAAGAGCAGGTACGATCCTTTTGCCTGCCGAGCCAGTTGATGGCAGGCAAAATTTTTTCCCAGCCAGCCCGGTGGAAGTGTCAGGCCCTGTAATAGTTGCAGCCCTGGAATTTTTTTCTTCCAACTCTCGATAATTGCCCGGGTGTTGTCGGTGGATTCGTCATCGTAAACCAGTACCTCCAGTTCCGGATACTTCAGAACCGAAATATCGGAAAGGAGTTGCCCAATATTGGCTTCCTCGTTGCGTGCCGGAATTAGCAGGGATACCATTCCTGAATTACCATCCGCTTGCCTGCCCAGCCGGCTGCCCCAAAGCGAATTGATGAGCACTACCGCAAAGCGCAACAAGGCTATAGCTAGCAGCGAGTAGGCAAGGAGCTTCAAAATTGACATTGTGTGTGGCGGCATTGCTGATAAAAGTCGTTGAACTGATTTTCGATGAAATGGATATCGTTTTCATCGCGGAGCACCTGCTCCTTGAAATAAAGGGTTAAGCTGGGTTTTTTGTTCGATTGGTAATCGATCAAATTCACATTCATAATAAGCTGAACCCGATGGTAGTTTTCCTTAAGTATCCGGGCAAGCCCTTGTTGAAAGGTAAATTGGCAGAGGTGCATGCTTTGCAATTCGCCTTGGGGAAAAACAACCACCAGGTGGTTTGGGTTTTGCAACAGCTCACGGCAGTAGGAAAGGCTTTCGAGCATGCTTCGCGAATGCTTGCGTATGGAAAACGCTCCGGTGGTGCGAAGTATTGGAAATTTGCGGAGTTGTTCTTCCAGCATCATAACATAAAAGTTCCTCTGGAAGCGATTCTGGTTAAGCACACCTTGTATAAAACCATCCCACCAGGTAAAATGGTTGGCAATAAGGAGAATGGCTTTGCCCCGATCCTGAAATTGTCCCCTGTACCGTATTTCCCTGAAATGCCTGTGGAGCATCCAGCGGGCATAGCAGCGAAAAAACCACACGCCCAGGAGGGTTGGTTTTGCAGGTATCATAGCACATAGAGTATACACGCCGTGATGGCGAAGAAAACAAACTGGGTCAACATCAAAACGCGGGCGTGTTTGTTGTGAGTGTCAATTTTGCCGGCCTCCAGTGCAATTTGCAGAATCAGAGATATCCATCCCCAGGTTATAAAATTACGAAGTGGGGGGTAAAGTTGGTCAAATTGCCACATATAAAATTTGGGAGCCGATACTTCCAGAAGGGCATCGAAACCGACCATAATAAACACGGCTACGGATACTCGAAGAAGAGCTGATGATGGGAACCAATGCCGGGCCAGCGTGTTGGCACCATATCCGGTAAGCAACCAAATGATGCCTATACTAACCGGGGTGGAATGAATTTTTGGACCCAGAGCATGCAGGTACCGGTACGATCCAAAAAGGCCGGCATGGTGTATCCCCCACATCTCAATAAAGAAAGTGAGCAGGGCAATACTACTGAAAATAACCACGGTTCTTCGGTTCCAGGATGGGTGAAAGCGGAACATTACGATACCACTTAGCAGAAGTACCGGTGCAATGAGGAAGGAAAAAAGGGTTCGCGTCCCCGGAAACAGCACCAGCAATACACCAACGGTATAAAAACGTCGTGCGGTGGCCATGAATTCGTCGGGGGCAAGTATTTTTTGTAGAAAGGACATGGAATGAAAAGGTTTATATCAGGCGTAGCCAATGGCGCAGGCCGGAGAGCAGGGCCAATGCTATTTTTCGGGTGTTGGAAATACGGATGCGTTGCGTTAAGATGGATTGGGCAGGTACACGTTCCAAACGCCGCAGCAACTGAAGGTAGTAGATAAAGGCGATATAAACTCCCAGTTGAGCCTCGCGCGGCAATTGGCGAATGCCGATTCGGGCTATTTGAAAATCTTCGTGGATCTCGGCAATAATCTTTTTTTTGTTGGTTTCGTTGAGTGTTTCGCTTTGGAGTATCGGGAAGTAGTTCCGGTTAAGTTCCTGCGTATCGTTTTTCAGGTCGCGCAAAAAATTGACCTTCTGAAAGGCCGACCCCAGGCGCATGGCATAAGGTTTGAGCTCGTTATACAAGCTTGAGTTCCCCTGTACAAAAACAGTAAGGCACATCAGTCCAACGGCATCGGCCGAACCGTAAATGTAGCGGGTATATTCCGGTTGGGTGTAGCGGGTTTGATGCAGGTCGGTTTTCATGCTTTCCAGAAAGGCCTGAATTACCTCTTGTCCGATCGAAAAGCGGTGAACGGTATGCTGAAAGGCATTGAGAATTGGGTTGAGACTGATTTGGTTTTGAAATGCCTGTTGATAGTCCGTTTCCAATTCCTCCAGGAGTTTGGCCTTATCGTAGGCATGGAACGAATCTACAATTTCGTCGGCCAAACGGACAAAGCCGTAGATATTATAGATATGCTGCCGGATGGAAGGGTGCAACAGCTGCACGCCAAAGGAGAAGGATGTGCTATAGGTTCGTGTTACGAGTTGGCTGCATTGCTCAGCCACCTGATCGAATAGTACTTTCATGTTGAGCTGGTTTTTGCGATAGCGGTTTGGGCGGCAATTTTACCAGAGATCAGGGCAGGAGGTACCCCCGGCCCCGGAACGGTAAGATGTCCGGCATAAAATAAGTTACGAATTTTTTTGTTTTCCACCGAAGGGCGTAAAAATGCCGTTTGCTTAAGTGTATTGGCCATGCCATAGGCATTGCCCTGAAAGGCGTGGTAGTCGTTGCGGAAATTGGAAAGTCCATAGGAGTGACAAAACTCAACAGATGCACGCAGCGGTTGGCCGGTGAGTTTTTCCATGCGCTGCAGAATGGTTTCGAAATAGGCCTCCCGGCGTTCCCGGTTGTCGTCTTCCAAGCCGGTAGCCACCGGAATCAGAAAAATGCCACACTCTTTGCCGTCGGGGGCAATGTCGGGGTCGGTTATACTGGGGAAGCTTCCGTAGAAGAGCGGGTTGTCGGGCCAGGCGGGTTCCTTGTAGATGGCTCGGGCATGGGGCTCAAAAGGGGTGTCGAAGAAAAGAGTGTGATGCGATACCCTCTCCAGTTTTTTGGAGAAGCCTACGTAATAGAGTAAGGCCGATGGTGCAAATACTTTTCGGTGCCAATAGCGCGATGGGTAGTTTCGGGCAGAGGCGTCCAGCAGTGTTTCCGAATGCTGGTAGTCGGCTGTGCTGATAATCAGATCGGCAGGTATGGTTTTTCCCAACGAACGAATTCCAATAGTGCGGTGGTTGTTGGTTAGTATCTCATCTACCGGGGTACTGGTTTTTATTTTCACGCCCAGTTCGCGGCACAAGCGCACCATGGCATTCACAACCTGGTACATGCCTCCCGAAACATACCAGGTGCCAAGTACCATGTCGGCATAGTTCATCAGGGCATAAAACAGCGGGGTGTCGGCAGGTTGCGCACCTAAAAAAAGAACCGGGAATTCCAGGATACGAGCCAGTTGGTCGTTTTTGATATGTGCCCGCACATGCCGGCTCAGCGAGGTGGTAAACGATCGCAGGTTGAGCACAGTTTCGGGGGTAATCAGCTCCCGGAAGGATTGTCCCGGCCGGTAGATGATATCGTTTACCGCAGCGTGGTAGTAGCGGTCTGCTTTAGCCAGATAGTCATTAATAAATCTGCTGCTGCCGGGTTCGATTTTTTCGAAGGTGGCCAGCAGTTCGTCCCGATGCGCACTCAGGGTATAGTGTTCTTCAGCACTGAAATAGACCTGATAGGATGGGTTAAGCCGGGTAAGCGTGTAGTAGTCCGAAGGTGTTTTGCCAAAGTCGGCAAAGAAGCGTTCAAAAATATCGGGCATCCAGTACCAGGTAGGTCCCATGTCGAACACAAAACCGTTGCGAGCCAACTGGCGGGCACGGCCTCCCGGTGTGTCATTTTTTTCGAGAACGGTAACCTGGTATCCGGCTTTTGCCAGATAGCAAGCGGCCGATAAACCTGAAAACCCAGCCCCGATAACAAGCGCTTCTGTCATGTTATTTGTTTAATGATACCGGAATAACAATAAACAAACATTGAACGGGTACAGAGGTTCAATTCGAGCTTACGTAGTATTTTCAGGTATCCATTCCTGTAGAAAAGATAGCGTATTTAAGCCAAACTTGTATACAAATCGGATCGGGATAAACAGAGGATTGGATAGGTTTAATGGAGGGATGCGTAATTAAGGGATCATCACGCTACTCCTATCCCGGCTGAAAGGCCAGGCGTCAGGATTGCCGGGAGCGTATAGTCTTAAAAACAATTAGGCACGACAGATGTGTGTTAGAATCTGACGTGCCGGATTGTATTTTGTTGTGGAGCTCACCGGAAAACTGCATGAAAATGCCCTTTTTCGATGAATTCGGCAGTTGCTGATTTGCTTCCTGTTTTTAGATGAACAGGTTCAGGTTCGATTTGTCTGCTTCTTCCAGGTACGTGGCAACACCTCCAATTTCCACTCCTTCAATAAGTTCTTCCTGGGAAACCCCCATAACGTCCATCGACATCTGGCAGGCAATCATTTTAATACCGTTGTCCAGGGCGGTACGGATCATATCTTCAATGGAATCCACGTTTTTCGAAAGCATACGTTTTTTCATCATCAGGGAGCCCATGCCCATCATGTTCATTTTGGAAAGCTTCAGCTTGCTGGCGTGTTTGGGCATCATTTTACCAAACATTTTTCCCATGAAATCTTTATCCACACGGGGCTTATTGCTTCGTTTAATAACATTGAGTCCCCAGAAGGTAAAGAACAGGGTAACCTGCTTTCCCATGGCGGCAGCGCCGTTGGCAATCACCAGCGAGGCAAGTGACCGGTCGAGGTCGTCGCTGAATACCACCATGGTTTTGTTTTGGGGCAGGTTTTGTACCGGGTGATTTATGGCATCGGTGGTTTTTTTCGAAGGTGCTTTCTCAATAAGTGCAGTTACAATGCCATCGTTCGATTCAACGCTCAGTAAGGTGTTGCCCGTGACATTGCACCACGATTGTACGTCTTTGTAAAATCCCGGGTCGCTGGCGGTTTGCTGTAACCGGCTGCCGGGTTCCAGTTTTTCTATTTCTGCTTTCAGTTTCAAAATGGGGCCAGGACACTGCAAGCCACAGGCATCCACCTGCAGGGTCTTGATTGGGCCTCGATCCACCACGCTTGTTTCGGGCTGGCGCCGGTAAATGTGGTCGTCCTTGGCAATGTAGCTCGATTCAAAAATATCTTCGTTGCTTTGTTTGCAGGTAACGTGTTCGTAAGTTTTATAGCCGCCGCTCAGGTTGTACACCGGGTCAAAACCATTCTGATTGAGGATTCGGGCAGCAAAATACCCTCGTATACCCACACCACAATACACAATAATTTTTTTGTTCCGGGGAATTTCGCTGAGGCGCTCGCGTAGTTTGTCTACTTCTATATTTACACTGCCTTCAATGGCTCCCAGGGCATGTTCTTCGGGGGTGCGCACATCAATAAGGGCAATGGTTTCGGTATCGGACTGCTGCAGATCCGACCAGTTGATGATTTTTACCCTTCCGGCAATGATGTTTTCGGCTGCAAACCCCGCCTGATTCACAGGGTCTTTTGCCGAGGAGTAGGGAGGGGCATACGCGTGCTCAATATCCTGCAGGTCGTAGATGGTTCCGTTATTTAACAGCACGGAAGCTATGAGGTCAATGCGCTTGTCGATGCCTTTGTAACCAATCATTTGGGCGCCGTACAATTTACCACTTTGCGGATGGAAAAGAATTTTCAGGGTATAGGGCATGGCTCCCGGGTAGTAACCGGCATGCGACGATCCGTGAATGATGTTCGAAATGTATTCGATGCCTTCGGCGCGTAAGGCCTTGGCCGGCAAGCCGGTGGAGGCCACGGTAATGTCAAACACCTTGGCAATGGCGGTAGCTATAGCCCCTTTGTATTTCCGTTGATTGCCCAGTACGATATTGTCGGCTACAATCCGTCCCTGTTTATTGGCAGGCCCGGCCAGATAGGTGTTGACGTACTTTTTGGTAATCGGGTGGGGGAAGGCTATGGCATCGCCCAGGGCGTAAATATGTTCGTCGTTGGTTTGCAGGTACTCGTTTACTTTTATTCCGCCATTTTCGGCAAGCTCCAATCCGGCATCGGTAATCAGTTTGGTTTCGGGGCGGACACCAATGGAGAGAATAACCAGCTCGGTTTCAATCGACCTGCCCGATTGCAATAAAACGGACAAACCTTTTGTGTTTTGCGTAAAGGCACTTACTCCGTCTTTGAGGTAAAACTCCACCTGTTTGGTTTTTAAGTGCTGATGTACTTCGGCAGCCATCTCGTAATCCAGAGGGGCCATTACCTGGCTGGCCATTTCAACAATGGTTACCTGTATGCCCAGGTGGTGAAGGTTTTCGGCCATTTCCAATCCGATGAAACCGGCGCCCACTACAACGGCTTTTTTCGGGTTCCGGGTATCGCAGAAGGTTTTAATCTTATCGGTGTCGGTAACATTTCGCAGCGTGAATATGGCTTCGTTCTGTATGCCCGAAATGGGTGGTTTTATGGGTTCGGCACCTGGCGAAACCACTAGTTTGTCATACGATTCAACATAGTGTTCGCCCGTACGCAGATTTTTTATAGTTACCGTTTTATCGTTACGGTGAATGTGAACCACCTCTTGTAAGGTGCGTACATCGATATTTAGCCGGGCTTTGAAACTCTCCGGGGTTTGCACCAGAAGTTTCTCGCGCTCCCGGATAGTTTCGCCGATATAGTAGGGCAAGCCGCAGTTTGCATACGATATGTGCTCCCCCCGCTCAAACATAATTATGGTTGCGTGTTCATCCAATCGCCTCAGGCGTGCTGCTGCTGTTGCGCCACCGGCAACTCCTCCTACAATAATATATTTAGCCAAATTGTGTGGTATTAAGAATTCATACTAAATTGCAAATATATATAAAAATACATATATATAAATATATATAGAACAAAATATATTGTATGATTTAGTCCGAAGGGCTGCATGCGAGGGATGTTATCTTTTTATCCTGGAGTTGGGAACGGATGTTTTTCGGTAGTACCCTGGTTTAGTCGCAGTGAGCCCGTTCTTGGGAACCGTGGGGAGAAACCTACGGGAGAAGAATAAGTGGGTAGGATACAAAGAACTAAAAAGAATGGCTGTCGATGTAATGCTTTGTTTTTCATGCAAAAATGGGATGGAAGAGCCAGTTGTGAAACTTTATTTTTTAGAGGATGGTAGGAGGGTATCAAAAAATTCGTACATTTGACCAAACGGTTAAAATAAAAAGATAATCTATATGGTTAAGGATACAACCACTGAAAGTATCATCTTGGAAGCCGCCCGAACGGTGTTTTTAAAGAAGGGCATGGCCGGGGCTCGTATGCAGGAAATTGCCGACGAAGCCGGAATTAACAAAGCCTTATTGCATTACTATTACCGGAGTAAGGAAAAATTATTCGACCGGATTTTGGAAGAAGCCATTGGCCAGATAGCTGATGGTCTCAATAAGGCTTTGGAAGAGGAACAGTCGGTAACCCTTAAGTTGTTTGCATTGGTGGAGGTGTACCTGAACGTACTCCGGGATAACCGTTACCTGCCATTATTTGTGCTGAATGAGATGAATCTTAATCCGGAGAAAATCACTGCGCTCATTGAGCGTAAGATTGCAAAACATATTCCGGGCTTTCTGAAACAGGTTCGAGAGGAAGTTGAACAAGGGCTCATTGCTCCCATTCATCCCATGCATCTGTTATTAAATGCGTTGAGCCTGATTATTTTTCCCGTGGCGGCCTACCCGGTACTGAGTAAGATAGGAGGTGCCGGGGAATTGCCGGTATTCGAGGCATTCCTTGATGAACGGAAACCTGGTATTAAACAATTTATTACCCATGCATTACGTCCATAGAAATTTAGGTGCTATGATAAATAAATTAACAATCGCTGGCTCGCTGGCTGTACTCTTCTGGGCGGGAAGTCAGCTGTATGCACAGACCGACAGCTTGAGTTATCGACAATGTATGAAGTTGGCACGCGAGAATGCGGTGCTAAAGGGTAACTCGGAACTTCTGGACGAGCTCGCGCGTTTGAAGATGGAAAACTACCAGGTAAGCAATATGCCCCAGCTAAGTGCTTTTGGCAAGGCCACTTACCAAAGCGAAGCCATTGCCATAACTCTCCCCGGAGGTATGGCATTGGAAATGGATCCGTTTCAGTACAATACGGGACTGGAAGCCCAGCAGAAATTGTACGACGGGGGTCTGTCGGGTAAAATGAAGAAGGTGGAAGCATCTGCCCGGCAAGCGGAGCTGAATAAACTCGATGCAGAACTGTATCAGGTGAACCGTCGGGTAAGCCAACTTTTTTTTACCGTGCTTCTGCTTGAGAAACAGGACTCGGTGTGGCTGCTGAAAGCCAGGCTGCTGGAGGCGCGGGTGGCGGCTTTGGAAACAGCCTCAAGGCAGGGTGTAGCTGCCCGAAATCAGGTGGAAAAGATATACGCCGAGGCCTTTCGTGTACAACAGCAGCGGCTGGAAGTTCAGTCCAATCGTTTAAAAGCTCTGGGTTCACTAAGTCTGCTTTGCGGGCAAACGTTTTACGATGAGGTACAACTGGTGGTAGCCGATTCGGGATGGTGCCTGCCTGCAAAGAACCGTCCCGAACTCGATTATTTTGGTGCCGAGGTACAAAAGCTGGAATCGCTGGCCGGATTGCAGCAAGCCAAAAACCGACCTAAGCTGTATGCCTTTGGACAAACGGGCTATTCCTATCCTGGATTGAACTTTTACACCAACGAGCCCGCTTTTTACTACCTGGTTGGCGCCAAACTTTCCTGGACCCTTTTTGATTGGAAACAGAACCAGCGCGAAGTGCAGTACCTCCGCATACAGGAAGACTTAATGCGAAGCCGTTCAGCCGAATTTAAGCAAAATCAGGAACTGGCACTTCGGGAGCAAAGCCACGAAAAGGAGAAATTACTAGCCCTTATCGAGCTCGATGTTCGTTTGGTGGAACAATATGCATCCATCAGCAGGGGGAGTGCTGCAGCGCTTGATAAAGGAACCATAACCTCAGCCGACTACCTCGAAGATTTGAATCAGGAAGTGCAGGCACGCCTTACTGCCGAAACTCATAAATTGCAGTTGCAACAGTCCCTGGTGGAAATGAAACTGTTGGAAGGAGTGGCTGTGCCGGGTTTGTGATCGAAAACAGAGTTGTAAATCGCAACTGAATGAAAGAAACGACAAAGAAACCCCGCCATGAGCCGGTGTCAGTAAATTAGGAGTCCAAAAAATAAAAACAGTATACGCTATGAAAGTTCTGTCATTACTACCAGTTTTAACTTTACTGGCAACGGGATGTGGCCGTCATGAGCCGGTTTCCGATGCATACGGTAATTTTTCGGCCACCGAAATTATGGTTTCGGCTCAGGTAGCCGGCCAGGTACTACAAAAAAATATTGAGGAAGGACAGCGGGTTTTGCAAGGTCAGCCGGCCTATTGCATCGATACGGTTCAAACCGTTTTATCGCTTCAGGAGACGTATGCCCGCCAAAAATCGATAAGCGCACGTCGGGTAAATATTCAGGCGCAACTGGCGGTGCTGGAAGAGCAGCAACGGATTTTGGAGAGCGACATCCGTCGTTTTGAGAGTTTGGTGGCTGAGGGAGCCTCGCCCCAAAAACAACTCGATGATTTACACAACCAGCAGGCTTTGCTGGAAAAGCAAAAGGCTCAGGTGCGGACCAACTATCAGTCGGTGCAAGCCGAAGAAGAGGCGCTGCAGGCATCCGTACTTCGTTTTGGAGACCTGTTGCAACGAGCCCGGGTAGTTTGTCCGGTTTCGGCCACCGTGCTGGAAACCTATGCCGAGGTGGGCGAAACTGTAGCTGCCGGCCGGCCGTTGTTTAAACTGGCTGCACTGGACACCCTGAAGTTTAAAGCGTTTCTATCTGCCAACCAACTGGCCGCAGTGGCACTGGGCGATACGGTGCAAATACTCACCGACGACGGGCTGGGTGGTTTGCGGAGCAATACCGGACGAATCAGCCGCATTGCCTCCGAGGCGGAGTTTACCCCCAAGGTAATTCAAACCCGCGAAGAAAGAGTGGCTTTGGTGTATGCCGTTGAAATTCGAGTACCAAACCCGCTGGGGTTGCTACGGATCAATATGCCGGGCGAAGTACTGCTGGAACCTGCTGCAAAATAGGGAGCCATGGTAACGGCAAAGAATATTACCAAGCGCTACGGTGAAATCACTGCGCTGAATGATCTCAGCTTTGAGGTGGAACCCGGCAGCCTGTTTGGTTTTATAGGCCCTGACGGAGCCGGTAAAACCAGTTTGTTCCGGATTCTCACTTCGCTCATACTGCCCGATGAGGGACAGGTGCGGGTCGACGGGCTCGATGTGGTGGCCGATTACCGAAAGCTGCGCCAGATTGTAGGGTATATGCCCGGAAGGTTCTCGCTGTACAGTGACCTGAGTGTGATCGAAAACCTGAATTTTTTTGCTACTGTGTTTGGTACAACGGTCAAAGAAAATTACGAGCTCATTCGGGATATTTATATTCAGATTGAACCTTTCAAAGACCGGCTGGCCGGCCGTCTTTCCGGGGGTATGAAGCAAAAACTGGCACTCTCGTGTGCGTTGATCCACAAGCCCCGTTTGTTGGTGCTCGACGAGCCTACTACCGGTGTTGATGCGGTATCGCGGCGCGAATTTTGGGATTTGCTGCTGGGATTAAAATCGCAGGGGATCACCATATTGGTGTCTACGCCCTACATGGACGAAGCCGCACTGTGCGACCGGGTAGCTTTGATCCAGAAAGGATCGATTCTCGCCAGTGACACACCGGAAAGAATTCTGCAACATTTCCGGGGCACCTTGTATTCGGTTCAGTCGGAAAATTTGTATCAGCTGCTCCACGATCTACGAGAATATCCAGCCACTCGCAGTGCCTATCCGTTCGGGCCTGACGTTCATTATGCCCCGGACACGAACGATTTGAACCCGAACGATCTGCAAGCCTATCTTATCGGGCGCGGGCACTTCGGGGTAAATATTCAGACCATTACACCTGGAATAGAGGACTTATTTATGGATTTAATGGAAACGCACCACTAAAGCACCCGGCGCATGGAGACAATAATTGAAGTAAAACACCTGTACAAGCGTTTTGGCCATTTTGTAGCCAACCACGATTTGAACTTCTCCGTTGGAAAAGGAGAAATTTTTGGATTTCTGGGAGCTAATGGGGCAGGTAAGACCACAGCCATTAAAATTCTTTGCGGACTCTTAGCTCCCACTTCCGGCGAGATTTCTGTGGCGGGTTACGATGTGTACACGCAAACTGAGGAAATCAAGAAAAGCATTGGTTATATGAGCCAGAGGTTTTCGTTATACCCCGATTTAACGCTCGCGGAGAATATTTCGTTTTATGGAGGCATTTATGGACTATCCCGTGCGGAAGTCCGACAGCGTACCACGGAAATACTCGAACAGTTCGATTTAGGTGCTTTCCGTAAGCAGCTGGTGGGAGCATTGCCCCTGGGATGGCTTCAGAAACTGGCATTTGCCGTGGCGTTGATCCATCGACCTAAAATTGTTTTTCTCGACGAACCCACCAGTGGTGTGGATCCTGTTACACGCCGTCAGTTTTGGGAACTCATTTACCTGGCGTCCAACCAGGGAATAACCGTATTTGTAACCACTCATTATATGGATGAGGCGGAATATTGCCACCGGGTGAGTATTATGCAGGAAGGAAGAATTGTAGCTCTGGATACGCCCACCCGGCTGAAACAAAATTACCAGGCAGCAACCATTTATGATGTGTTTCTCCATATTGTCCGCTAAACCGTTGCTATCTAAAAACGGTTGTGACTACTAAAATACTGTTGTACCAACTTCATATCCGAACTGACCAGATGAACCGTTTTATTGCTTTTGTACGAAAAGAGTTCAAACACCTCCTGCGCGATTTTCGCACGGTGCTTATCATCTTTGGAATTCCTGTTGTGCAGTTGCTGCTCTTTGGGCATGTAATCACTACCGAAATTAAGGATGCCTCCATGGGTATTCTCGATCTGTCGCACGATGAACTGAGTATAGAACTTACCAACAAGTTGTTGGC
>QKEH01000154.1 GCA_003252385.1 Bacteroidota bacterium
ATTCTGAACATCGAAAAAAAGTGGGATATGCCCATCCAAAACTGGGGCATTATACTTCACCAATTTTTGACTATTTTCGAAAATCGATGTAGGCTCAGATAATGGCTCTATTCCGTGTTTACACAAAATATTTTATAGTCTCGATCATTAAGAAGAAAACTGTCACTTGTGTACGTTCGCATTCCCTATCCCAGAGTAGTGCTTATTTCATTAAGGTTCATGTTAAGTTTGAACCTGTCCTTACATATTTCACCCAACTCGCATACATCTTCATCATCGGATCGATAATTCCAATTAACTTGTAGCGACAAGCCTTTCTGGCTCATTTGTTCAAACAAACCAAATGCTTCTATAATCGAACGTTTAGACCGGGCATTGATGGCACTCAGGCTAAAGTCAATCACCGTGCGGTCTTCCGGTTCATTCATATACACTCGCATTCGATCCATGATAGTTGCATATATTTCCGCATCGTTAAATGGCACGGATTTCCCTCGTATTTGTAACACTCCGTTTCGCAATTCGGCGTAAGGGGTGGTTTTTGTATTGTAAATGGTGAAGTTCATGGCGGCTTATTTTTTAGTTAATACGCAAATCACTTCGCTTGGGTGACCGCTTGGGCAATGATACATATCATCCTGATAATTTGGAGAATATGCAACACCCGATACCTAAAAAGCGTAAATCTGGTTGTGAACTTTAAATTTCAGCATATGAACTCAAGAACTTCTCTTTCCAGCAAGTGCAAAAGATGCCACCAACCCACTTCAGGTGATATTATCTGCCAGGAGTGTAAAAGCGTATTGCTGAATCATTTTGAAGCTACTGCCGATTGGCAGGCTGCTTTTGAAATTGAAAAAGCACAGCAGTCCGCAGAACGCTACCAACGCGAATACTCCGCAGAAAGCGACTTGTTCTATTTTTATTAGGACGGTTGCAACAAGGGTAAAAGAACGGCCAGATAGGAATTACTGGTAACCTCTAGATACAACCCGGTCTGAACTTAGGTTTTGGCCGGGTTTTTTATCCTGCCACTAAACAGTTCCCTACTAACAACCAAAACTCGTGGTAACGATTTTACGCCACTTGCTGTATGCTAATCCTGCAGAATATTGCTATCTTGTGAGGATACTATTCCAATAGTAACCCTAGCATGAAAAAGAAAGTATTCATTGCCGGATCCGGAATTTCCGGATTAGCCACTGCTGCCTACCTGGCCCGGCAAGGCTTCACCGTAGAAATATTTGAAAAAAACGAGGCTCCCGGAGGCCGACTTCGACAATTCCAGGCCGAAGGATTCACCTTCAATATGGGGCCTTCGTGGTACTGGTTCCCTGAAGTCATTCAGGAATTTTTCGAATATTTCGGGAAAGAGGTTTCCGATCTGTTTACCCTCGAGCGTTTGGATCCTCTCTTTCGACTCGATTTTGGTACACAGTTGCCCCTATCCATCCCGGCCGATCGCAAACAGCTGGTTTCCTTTTTTGAATCGGTGGAAACGGGAAGCGGCGCCAAATTGGATCGTTACCTGAACAAAGCCGCTCAAAAATACCACCAATTGCATCAGGAGGTGGATTATTACAGCACGTCCAACAGCCTCCTCCATTTTCTGTATCAGAAACTTTTTAATGCACATGCCCGTTATGTGCATTCCTTATTTCGCGACCCCAGGTTAGTTACCTTATTGGAATTTCCACTTCCTTACATGGGGTTGGTTCCCATCCGTCATCCCATGGTGGCCTATGCCCTGAACTATTCGTTGTACGAACAGGGTTTATATTACCCCAAAGGAGGCATGCACCAACTCATCGAAGCCCTGGTACAACTGCTCGATAAGCTGGATGTTCCCATTCATGTATCCAGCCCGGTGGAAAGCTTTGATGTAATTGATGATAAAGTAAGCGGAATTATAACCCATGGCAAAAGCCTGCATGCCGACTATTTTATTGCCGCAACCGATTACCGACATGCCGAACACCTTTTGCCTAAAGAATTCAGAAACTACCCCGAAGAACGTTGGGGGGCTCCTTCAAAAGCTCCCGTGGCGCTGATCTTTTATCTTGGGCTGAATAAAAAACTGCCTCAACTTCTTCCGCATACGGTACATCTCGAATTTCCTGCCCACACAAGCCCTTCAAAAAAGACTTCCAGTGCAACGGCCAGTTTCATTTCCTGCCCTTCCAAACTGGATGCTTCGCTGGCACCACAAGGAATGGAGTCGTTGATTATTCGGATCAACATTCCTCAGGGGATGGAAGATACCGGACGCATGCGCGAACATTACTTTGAGAAAGCCTTGCGTATGTTGGAAACGGTGTGCGACGAAAAAATTACCTCTCACGTGGTGTATAAAAAAACGTATGCCAGCAGCGATTTTGAGCACGATTACAATACTCACATGGGCAGCCCGTTTGGCTGGTCGGGTACGCTTGCCATGCTGAACGAGCGCAACGTGAAAATGCAGAACCAGCAACTCCCCAACTTGTTTTACGCTGAATATCCCTCGTTCCTAGGCACCGGAGTTCCTTCGGCATTATTATCGGCTAAAACTATTGCCAATAAGGTGGCGCAGGAGCACTATAAATATTATAGCTAGTCCGCGTAAAAAGGTATTTGTTGATCCGCTACATAAACACGTCACGCAATACACTCAGTGATTTTAGCTGCCCGAAGCCGGGCAAATGATCCCGGTAATAGGCCACCAACTGATCCAGTAAGGCAGCCCGGTTAGCTTCGGAAATTTGAAGTGCCACGGAATCGCTCAGCGAATAAGGAAATAAATCGGGCATTTGAAGCGTATATGCTACCCGATAGGCCTTCAGATCATCGTGATTAGCAGGGAAAATCCCCAAAAATTTACTCAACTGTACTAAGAACATCAGGTGGTAGTTTTCGACCTGTTCGTTGGCCACATCCAGCACCTGAACAGCATGGTACAAAAACTCAAACAGCGCCTGGTTGGGTTCGTGTTCCCGCAAGGCATGTAACAGCACTTCGCTTAGGAAGGTAGCCTGGGAGCTTCGTACAATTTCAAAATGCAGCCGTTGCAATGGCACATCGCAGGTAACATCCTTAATGCGCTGGATACTTCGTGAGGGCTTATGGTAAATATCCAGTTGTAACAGGGCGAAGGGTTGAAAAAGATAGGGGTTCACCTTGCTCTTTTTCTGCCGTATCCCTTGGATAAGTAGCGACTCACGCCCCATTTCCTGAGTATACACCTGCACAATCAATCCGGTATCGCCGTATTTGATACTGTGCAAAACCAGAGCTTTGGTCTTTCGAAGCATTAGTGCATCAACAGGAGTTTAACGATGTGCGACTGGGCACCATCGCTGGTGGCCAGCATAAACAAGTAGATCCCGCTGGCTACGCGTGTACCTTCAAAATTACGACCATCCCAGATCGCCTGTCCTCCCAGCGAGTTGGTTTCCCAAACCAGATTGCCACTGATATCGGTAATTTTAACCACGGTGTTTTCCATTAAACCGGCTACGGTGATCACCCCTTCGTAATTGGGTCGCACCGGGTTGGGATACACATAGGCATGTTCAAAATTTTCGTTTCCCGTGGTGGCAATACCTCCGTAACTGATCAAACCCTTATCGGTGGCGAAAAAAACTTCTCCTGTTTTTTCCTGAACACCCACTCCGGTAACCGTGTTTGATAGTAAAGGTGAATTGTCGACATGAAAATTCTTCAGGGTCTGTTTGCCATCGGCCGAAACCAAATATGCCCCGGAATGTGAAGTGGCCAGCCATTTGCGGTTGCCTCCGTCGCATTCAATATCCTGAATGGCTTCACTATAAAGTAGGTAATCTACATTGTTCGTCCCATCGTTGCGCGGGTAGGTAGGTTGAATGCCTGTAATAACATCCCTGCTGAAAATGTCCGCTGTGGCATAATAAATTACAGGACCCAGGTTCGTCCCCACCCAAATATTTCCTTCCCGGTCTTCTTCAAGACAATACACCTGATTGATTAATTTATTATCCTGATTGATCACTTCAAAAAGTACCTTTTCGAAATCTTCTTCCGAATTTTCCTTTAACACCACCAGACCATTATTTTCGGTGGAAATCCAAATCTGATCGGTACTGGTTACCATCAGGTCGGTATAGGTGACATTATCCTTATCGAATAGGGAGTTTGAAATTGGAAATCTTTTGAGGTTGCCTTGGGGATCGATCCGGCACAAGGGTTGGCTGAGCAGGCTCACCACAAACCACAGGTTGCCCTTGGAGTCGTATTCCAATCCTGACACGCGCACTCCTTCATCGGCGGTAAGACTTTCAAATTCGGGTAAACCAAGGTGTACCGGATGTGTTGCCGATTGTCCGTTCCAATGGGCTATTCCGCTGAGGTAGCTCCCCACATAGGCTTCATTGGGGTTACTGGGATTTATGGCAATTTTAAAAGTATTGGTATTGTGGGTTTCGCGCAGAAACAAGTCAGTTCCATAAAGACTGTTCCATACTCCGTCCTGAAAATAGTAGGCCGAGCCGTTGGAATAACGTTTTTTAATGGTTCCGGACGACACCCAAACCCGATCCTCGGCGGTGAATACCTTGGTCACCTCATTCTCTCGCGGACCGGTTGCGGTCAGGTACGTGGCCCTCCCCTGGCTGTCGAGCTGTAAAAAGCCCGAATAGTACGTGGCTACATAGGGAACCCCCGTGCGTGAAAGGATTGCATCGCGCTGGTGAACCATATCGAAACGATAGACCAACTGATTGTTCGTGTTATAGTAAGCCACATCGCGGTATGAACTCACTGCCAGGTAACCGTTATAAGCATGCAGTCCATACAACAGAGTATCGTAATTCTTGTTCCAGTTCTGATAGGTAGTAGCATTGGCTGTTATCACCCGATCGGCACCGGAGGTGGCATCGTCATACACCAGGTAGAGGGCATTATTAAACACCTCGGCCATACGGTACGATTGATGACTTTGGGGAAGATGTTCCAACACCGACCAGTAGGAATAATCCAGCAGGTTCGGACTGTTCAGACTGGCTGTGTACACCCCTTCTTCAGTGGCGGCGTATATACGTCCTTCAAAGATAGCCACATCGCGTACATCGAGATACCCTCCATTATCGCCCAAGTAGTAGGTTTCCATAATTTCCTTTCTTTCCAGGTTTAAGACCACTATCCCAAAACCACAGGCCAGGTAGGCGGCATTACCGTACACGCAAATGCTTTGAATGGTTTTATCGGCAGTCATTATCTTGCGTTTGATGTCGGGCAGGTTAATCACATCCTCCCCTTCCCTGAGTAAATCGATATTTCCATTGGCATAGCCCACTACCAGGTACCCATACGTTTGGGCATAGGCCAGTGCACTGATGTTAACATCGCTTAGCCCGGTCGCCTTAGAATGCTTTCGTAAATCGCCCGTGGACGGGTTATAGGACAGCATGCCCGCCTGGGCACTGCAAAAAATCCAATCGCCCGCTTCTTCTACCTTTAACATCCGGGAATAGCACAAGTGATCACGCCATTCGCCCTGTAACAGATCCACCTGGGCATTCGAAGGTAACCACCACACAGAAAGAGGTAAAGCAAACAGCAAAAGCAGTAATTTTCTCATGGACATAATTCTATTTGGAATATAAACGCACTACCAGGCTGAATTATTTTAAATACAGAACATCCGGTAGGAATCCTGCACCGCTGGAGTGATTATTACATCCTGTTTTTCAAAAATTCGACAAATTGATGAACCGCCCTGGCCCGATGCGAAATTTTATTCTTCTCCGACAACTGCATTTCGGCAAAGGTTTTGGAATAATCCTCGGGCTGGAAAACCGGGTCGTACCCAAAGCCTTCATCGCCTTTTGGAGTTTCGGTAATGCAGCCTTCCACCTTGCCCTCAAAAGTATACACCCTGCCCTGCTCCACAAGCGCTATTACGGTTCGAAAACAGGCTGCCCGTTGGCGTTGGCCTTGCATTTCGTGAAGCAGCTTATTGACATTATCGGCGAAAGAGCAATTGGGACCGGCGTACCTGGCGGAATACACTCCGGGACGGTTATCGAGCGCTTCTACTTCCAAACCGGTGTCATCGGCAAAGCAGCTGATTCCGTATTTGGTATAGATGTAGTGTGCCTTCTCAATGGCATTCCCCTCCAGGGTATCATGGGTCTCAGGGATATCTTCCGTAATCCCTTTTTCCTGAAGGCTCCTGACCTCAAAGCTGTCGCCCAGAGCCTCACGTATCTCTTTCAGTTTATGAGCATTGTTGCTCGCCAGTATCAGTTCCATGGTGTAAAAATAAAAAAGCTGTCCCAAAAACAAGTCCGCTTTCGAAACAGCTCTATGAGTTATTCGGGCATGAATTATCCTCCTGAAGTACTGAAACTTCCACCCAGTTTGGGAGGTTTCGGATTGATGCAGATCACCGGAAACTTTTCCTTGTTGGCAATGATATACTGCTCGTGAGCTCCCAGCACGTAGTCGGCTAAGCCAATATCCTTGGTCACCATTATCAGTATGGCATCGGCCTGCACTTTGGCAGCAAAATCAACGGTCTGGTTTACAAATTCAGAATCGCTTTCTGCCTCTTCCACATCAAAGGAAATGCCCTTGCTGCCAAAATATTTCGAGAGAAAGAAGATATTCGACTCAATTCCCTTTACAAAGTTTGGGTCGGAATGCTTGGCTTTGAAAATGTGAAAATGCGTTCCAAAATTTTTTGCAAAGTATTGTACCCAATTCACACATTCCTTATTTTCCTTGCGGAAGGTAACCGGAATAACCATTCGCTTGTAGCTCATTTTCTGAGGCCTATCCTGAACAACAATGAATGGCATTTTGGTATGGGCAATTACTTTCAGAGCCCAACTGCCCATAAATTTTTGCATCCCTTTTATGCCGTGGGTTCCCAAATATACCATAGAAGCTTCCAGGTCGTTGGCAATGTCGGTGATGGTGGTAAAAATATTCCCTTCCTTGACAATGACCTCAGGAGTTGGGTGCAGGTTGGAATACTTACTGGCCAGGATTCCGTGAATGCGCTCCTCCGCCTGCTGTATTTCCGATTCTTTTTTCACTATATGCACCAGTCCGATAGGTTGTTTCAGGTGATGGCTGGCCAGGATAGCATGCTCTAATGCACATTCGGATTTTTCGGTAAAATCCCATGTAACAAGAATAATTTTGTTATTCTCTTCCATACGTCGTTGATAGGTTATTTCCGGGGTAAGATACTAATTATATTTAAATCTCGAAATACAAAGTTATTGACCTGCTCGCATCCATAAGGTACAATACTGGTTTTATCTTTGCTTGGCAATTACCAAATATCTATATTTACCGGCTAAAAAAAAGCAAGCCGCATACTTTGGGAATTTTATGACACAAATTGACTGGAAAAACCTGCCATTTGCATACCTGCCAACCGATTGCAATGTACAATGTAACTATAAGAACGGAGCATGGGGGGATATTCGTGTATCCGAATCGGAATATATCACCATTCACATGGCTTCCACCTGTTTGCATTACGGCCAGGAGGTTTTTGAAGGTCTGAAGGCTTATACCGGTGCCGATGGAAAAATCCGCTTGTTCCGCTGGGAAGAAAATTCGAAACGCATGTCGAATTCGGCCAAGGGGGTACTGATGCCGGAAGTGCCCCGGGAGTTGTTTCGCGAAGCAGTGTATCAGGCCGTACTCCGAAATAAAAGATTCATTCCCCCTTATGGTACTGGAGCTACGCTTTACATCCGCCCCCTGCTGATCGGCCTGGGACCCGAAGTAGGCGTTAAAGCCGCCAGAGAATATTTGTTCATGGTTTTTGTTACTCCGGTTGGCCCCTACTTTAAAACCGGTTTTGCTCCGGTGGACATGATGATAACCTACAAATACGACCGGGCAGCCCCGCTGGGTACCGGAAGCTATAAGGTAGGCGGAAATTATGCTGCCAGCCTGCTATCTCTGAAAGAAGCCCACGAAACCGGTTTCAGCACCACGCTTTTCCTGGATGCCAAGCATAAGAAATACATCGATGAAGCTGGCCCAGCCAATTTCTTTGGAATTAAAAACCAAACCTACATTACTCCCGACTCCAAATCGATACTCCCTTCCATTACCAACATGAGCCTTATGCAACTGGCAGAAGATATGGGCCTTAAAGTGGAGCGACGGCCGGTACCGGTTGATGAACTTTCCACTTTTGAAGAAGTAGGTGCCTGCGGTACGGCTGCCGTGATCACTCCCATACGCAAAATAGTGGATCCTGAACACAACCGCATTTTCGAATATGGCAGCGATAACCAACCCGGACCTATATCAACACGCTTGTATCAACACTTAACCGCAATACAAACCGGCGATTCTGCCGATAAACACGGATGGATAAGTTTTGTGGAGTAAGCCATTAACATTTTTTAGTCTATGCCTCAGTTCACGCACCAATATTTCTTTATACTTTAGCCCCTCATAGGAACTTCGATACATGGCCAAGAGCGAAATTCGAATTGAAAAACGTCGGTTGTTCAGCAGTTATTTCACTTCTACAGTGAGCATTACTCTGCTGCTGATCCTGTTGGGGACTATTGGCCTGTTATTGTTGAACACCCAACGACTTTCGGAATACGTGCGCGAAAACATCATTTTCAAAGTCATCCTTAAAGATAACGTACGCGAAGTTGACATCTTTCAAATACAAAAAGCACTGGACGCCAAACCCTATGTGAAGCAAACAGAATACATCCCCAAAGAAAAGGCTGCGGTTGAACTTCAGGAAGCCCTGGGTGAGGATTTTATTGAACATATTGGGCACAATCCCCTGCTCCCGTCCATTGAGGTGAAATTTTTTGCCAGCTATGCCAACAACGACAGCATTGCAAAAATAGAGACCGATCTGCGCGAATTCGATGATATAAAAGAAGTGTATTACCAAAAGAATCTTATTCATACTGTTAACGAAAACGTTCGGAAAATAACCTTCTTTATTTTAGTATTCAGCGGTTTACTTTTGCTGATAGCCATCACCCTTATCAACAACACGATACGTTTATCCGTCCATTCCAAACGCTTCCTGATACGAACCATGCAGCTGGTTGGAGCCACTGCAGGATACATACGCCGTCCCTTTCTCTACCGGAGCATGATTCAGGGTTTTGTGGGTGCCCTTTTTGCCATTTCGGCATTAATAGGCGGGGTCTACTACCTTCAAAACCAACTCAGTGGCATTATCCGCCTGAACGATCTGAAATTGTTAGGCGTGCTGTTTGGAATAGTCACCCTGTTGGGCATTGGAATCAACTGGATTTCGACCTATGCTGCCGTAACCAAATACATACGAATTAAAACCGATAAATTATACCATTAGACATGGCTACAAAAAATACATCGCAACCGGCCGAAGGCTTCGCCCTTCCCAAAGAAAATTACACCTACCTGCTCGTTGGTTTTGGCATAATCATTCTGGGTTTTATACTCATGATTGGCGGCCGAAGCGACAATCCCAATATCTTTAACGGCGACGAAATTTTCAGTTTCCGACGCATAACCCTGGCACCCATTGTGGTGTTGGCCGGGTTTATTTTTGAAATTTGGGCTATCATGCGTAAACCCAAGGATACCGCTACTGAAAACGAATAAGCCTCTTTATTATGACTTGGATTGATTCATTAATCCTCGGTATCCTCCAGGGGCTTACCGAGTTTTTACCCGTAAGCAGCAGCGGGCACCTCGAAATTGGGAAAGCCCTGCTGGGTGTCGAAATGGAAGAAAACCTGACCTTTAGTGTGGTAGTGCATGCCGCTACCGTATGCAGCACCCTGGTAGTATTTCGAAAGGATTTAGCCCAGCTGGTGAGCGGAATTTTCCGTTTTCAGTTCAATCCGGAAACCTTGTATGTCGCTAAAATTCTTCTCTCGGCCATTCCCGTGATACTAGTTGGTGCACTTTTTATGGATCAGGTGGAGAGTTTCTTTACCGGTAACCTGGTTCTGGTGAGTGTTATGCTGCTGGTAACTGCCATTTTACTTACCTTCACCTATTACGTAAAATCGAAAGATAAAGAGCTGTCGTTCCGCGATGCCCTGGTGATCGGGCTGGCACAGGCTGTAGCTGTTTTACCCGGAATTTCGCGCTCCGGAGCCACCATTGCCACTGCATTGCTCTTGAAAAATAAACGCGAAGAGGCCGCCCGCTTTTCCTTTTTAATGGTGTTGCTTCCCATCCTGGGAAAAGCCGGAATGGACTTGATGTCCGGCGAAATTTCGGCAGGAGGTGTCTCGGCACCAGTACTTTTCATCGGTTTTATCAGTGCCTTTGTGGTTGGACTGGCTGCGTGCAAGCTTATGATTACCATCGTTAAACGCAGCAAACTGGTTTACTTCGCCATGTATTGTGCCTTGGTAGGCATTCTTACCCTTGTTTTCAGCCTGTAAGAGTGCCCATGGAATACAATTTTACCGAAACTGCGGTGAAGGAAGGCCTTATCCTTCCCTTCGACAAACCCTATGAGTGGACCTCTTTCGACTTGGTAAACAAGGTGCGGCGCGACTTGTGCCGCCATGTAGGAATAAAGAAGTTGAAAGTTGGCCATGCCGGGACTTTGGATCCACTGGCCACCGGGCTGTTGATCCTGTGTACCGGGAAAGCCACTAAACAGATTAATAGCATTCAGTCGCTTTACAAGGAATACGAAGCTGAAATTACCCTGGGAGCCACCACGCCGTCCTTCGATTTGGAAACCGAAGTAAACGAAACCTTTCCTACCGGACATATTACCCGCGAATTGCTCCAAAAAACCCTGGAGGATCAGTTCCGTGGAACCATTGAACAAGTACCCCCGATATTTTCTGCAAAAAAGATCAACGGTGTACGGGCTTACGAAATGGCTCGCGAAGGCATCGAAAAGGAACTTAAATCGGTTCCTGTCGAAATTTTTAACATGGAGATCCTCCATTTTGAGCTGCCTGTGGTTCGGCTTCGAATTGCATGCAGCAAGGGAACCTATATTCGCTCACTGGCCCGCGACCTGGGTTTGGCTCTCGATTCCGGAGGGTATCTGTCGGCCTTACGGCGCACTGCAATCGGTGACTATTCTATCGGACAATCGGTAACCCTCGAAAATTTTAAAAATTTGTTGAAATAATTGCAACCATTCAGCTATCTTAACGTATAACGGACACTTTATCCCTGATGGATCCTCATGCCAGGGACTACAATAGCAACCGAAAAAATAATTATTTATGAAGTTATCCCAATACAAGTACGATTTACCGGAAAGCCTGATTGCCAAATTCCCTTCCGATAACCGGGACGAGTCCCGGATGATGGTACTCGACCGCGAGAAGGGCACCATTGATCATAAAATTTTTAAAGATATTATTGATTACTACGACGAGCACGATGTTATGGTATTCAATAACACCAAGGTTTTTCCGGCTCGCTTGTATGGAAACAAAGAAAAAACCGGAGCCGAAATTGAAGTGTTCCTGCTTCGCGAACTTAATAAGGAACAACGTCTTTGGGATGTATTGGTAGATCCGGCACGTAAAATCCGTATTGGGAACAAACTCTACTTTGGCGACGATGATTCGCTGGTAGCCGAGGTCATCGACAACACCACCTCCCGCGGACGTACCCTTCGCTTTCTCTTCGATGGCGATTACGAAGAATTTAAAAAGACCCTTTACGGTTTGGGCGAAACCCCGCTACCCAAATTCATTAAGCGCGAAGTACAACCCGAAGATAAGGATCGCTACCAAACCATTTTTGCCAAACACGAAGGTGCGGTAGCTGCTCCCACGGCTGGTCTGCATTTTAGCCGCGAACTGTTGAAACGTTTGGAAATTAAAGGTATTCACTTTGCCGAAATCACCCTCCACGTGGGTTTAGGAAATTTCCGCACCGTAGATGTCGAAGACCTGACCAAGCATAAAATGGATTCGGAACGGATTATTATTCCTCCCAAAGCAGTAGAAATTGTGAACGCCGCCAAAGACGAACGCAAACGCGTTTGTGCGGTGGGCACCACAGTAATGCGTACGCTCGAAAGTTCGGTATCTACCCAGGGCTACCTGAAAGAATACGATGGCTGGACCAACAAATTTATCTTCCCTCCCTACGATTTTAGCGTTCCTACTTCCATGATCTCCAATTTCCACCTTCCCCTGTCCACCCTGCTGATGTCGGTATCGGCCTTTGCCGGTTACGACCTTCTTTTTGAAGCCTACCAGTTGGCCATTAAAGAAAAATACCGCTTCGGAACCTATGGCGATGCCATGCTGATTTTATAGCGACAACCGAGTCAGGAACACAAAATAGCACCCGGACTTTCAATTGTTCGGGTTTTTTTATAGTATTTTTGAAAAGGATGCAACCCTAGGGTATATAAACTGTCTGTTGCTACCACAAACGAGAAAAATCCCGATTATGAAACGCATGTTGCTTTTGATTTCGTTGGCCTGGCTTGGCTGCTCTGCCCTTTCTGCCCAAGAGGAGTACCGTACGGTATTTCATAATAAGGAAGGCCGGGTGAAAGTGAGAGGTTTCGGAGGACCCATGATGTCTTTCGGCACCATCGACGGGTATTTTGCCCACATGATGGGTGGTGGCGGTGCGGTAATGATTAACAACTTTTTTATAGGAGGTTATGGCATGGGCTTAACCACACCCGTACCGCATAAGGAATGGGTAAAAGATGAAATAACCGGAGAACAAAGCCGTCAAACTTCCAATTCCGAAAACCTTTCCTTCGGGCACGGCGGATTTTGGACGGGTCTGGTTCTGGCACCCAACTACCCGGTACACCTATCCCTTTCCTCCCAGTTTGGCTGGGGAGCACTTGGCAGTAACTATGGCGGGCTCGATATCGAACCTGTGGATCCCTATCTGGAACGGGTAGTCTTTGTTATTACCCCAATAGTCGAAGCTGAATTTAACTTCTCCCGTTTTTTTAAAGTGGGGTTGGGCGGAAGCATGAGTTTTGTTCAAGGGCTCAATACCGCCGACAGTGCCTATACCATGGAGGACTTTATGAACCCCAATGTATATCTTTCCTTTAAATTTGGCTGGTTCAACTAGCACACGGTTCCCCGGTACCTCCCCGGAGCATCGGCAGGCTCTAAATTTAATCGGGAGCGTAGCATCCGGTACTCCCCGAGCTGTTGTAAAAGAGTGAAATGATCCTGCTTGGGGATCTCTTTTGAATTTGATATTCGCTGGGGAAGCAGCATAACTGCTGGTAAAATCTACCCCCAAGGCTTAACATTTTTTAATAGCCATTTTCGTTCGGAATACCGCCTTGGCAGTGGCAGGGATAATAAATTGATTATCTTAGGAGCCTTTTTGTACTATTCATCATACGAACGATAACAATGAAGACCTTACGATTTTACAACCGAATACTGGGTTGGGTAGTTTTTCTGGTGGCTGCCGCCGTGTATCTGCTCACCCTGGAACCTACCGCCAGCCTGTGGGATTGTGGCGAGTTTATTGCCAGTGCCTATAAATTACAGGTTGGGCACCCCCCTGGAGCCCCCTTGTTTATGATCATGGCACGTTTCTTCTCTCTGTTTGCCAGCAATCTTACCCACGTAGCTCTGATGGTTAATGCCATGTCGGGGTTGGTAAGTGCCCTAACCATCATGTTCCTGTTCTGGACCATAACTCACCTGGGCATAAAAATGTTCAAAACGGATGAGGATCAGCTTAAACCCTGGCAAATAATTGCCATTCTCGGAAGTTCGCTGGTAGGTGCGCTGGCCTATACCTTTACCGATTCCTTTTGGTTTTCGGCGGTGGAGGGCGAAGTATATGCCAGTTCTTCACTGTTTACGGCTATGGTATACTGGGCCATTCTGAAATGGGAAAACGAATCCAACGATAAATACGCCAAACGCTGGCTGATTCTAATCGCTTACCTGATGGGCCTTTCCATCGGGGTTCACCTGTTGAATTTGCTGGCCATTCCGGCCATTGTTATGGTGTATTATTACAAAAAGTACACCTTCTCCTGGAAAGGACTTCTACGGGCACTTTTGGTTTCCGTTGCTCTGCTGGGCGCGGTGATGTACGGGATCATTCCCGGAGTAGTACTGCTTGCTTCCTGGTTTGAGCTTCTTTTTGTAAATGGGTTCGGATTGCCTTTTAACTCCGGCGTACTCTTTTATGCCATACTACTGATTGGAGGTTTAATTTTCGGCATACTTTACACCCAAAAGCATCAAAAGGTATTGGCCAATACCATTCTGCTGGGCATATCGGTGATGATTATCGGGTACTCTTCTTTTTCAATGATTGTTATCCGGTCGCACGCCAACCCTCCCATGGACGAAAACAGCCCGGAAACCGTGTTCTCGCTGATGTACTATCTGAACCGGGAACAATATGGTGACCGACCCCTCATTATGGGGCAGTGTTTCAATGCACCCCGACCCGAACTGAAGGAAGGGAAACCTACCTACACCCAGGTGAACGGACGCTACGAAATTACCAACCGGAAAACCGAAGCCAAGTACGATAAAAAGTATACCATGCTTTTCCCCCGTATGTACTCCAGCAGTCCGGAGCACGTGCGCGAATACCTGACCTGGAGCGGTTTAAAAGAAAAAGATTTATACCACGCCCGGCTCGACGAAAATGGTGTTATCAAAACCAACCGCGAGGGGAAAGCCCTTTACGATTACAATAATCCCCGGAAAAAGCCCTCGTTTTTTGCCAATATGAAATTCTTTGTCAGTTACCAGCTGGGGCATATGTACTTTCGGTATTTTATGTGGAACTTTTCGGGGCGGCAGAACGACGAACAGGGATACGGCGACATTGCCAACGGAAATTGGATTAGCGGAATCAACCCTATAGATCATTTTCTGGTTGGGTCGACCAAAAACATGCCGAAGACCATGAAAGAAGATCCTTCGCGCAATACCTACTACCTGTTACCGTTTATCCTGGGTTTAATAGGGCTTTTCAACCAATACTCTCGAAACCGAAAAGATTTTTCGGTGGTAGCGGTTCTATTTGTACTTACCGGTATTGCCATTGTGATCTACCTGAATCAAACCCCCTTGCAGCCCCGCGAACGCGACTATGCCTACGCCGGATCCTTCTATGCTTATGCGATTTGGATAGGACTGGGGGTATTGGGAATTATCGATATGATCGGTAAAAAAGCAGAAAATGTACCCGCAGCAGCCGGACTAACTGCAGCTGCTCTGTTACTGGTGCCGGGAATTATGGCCAACGAGAACTGGGACGATCACGACCGCTCCGGCCGCTACCTGGCTCGCGATATTGCCTGTGCCTATCTGAATTCCTGTGCACCCAATGCCATTCTTTTTACCGGTGGCGATAACGACACCTTCCCGCTCTGGTATGCCCAGGAGGTGGAAGGGGTAAGAACCGATGTTCGTGTAGTGAATCTCATGCTCCTCAATATGGATTGGTATATTGATCAAATGAAAGTTCAGGCCTACAAATCGGCACCCACCCCCATTCAAATTCCTTCCGAGAAATACATTAATGGCACACGCGATGCCATTCCGGTTTACGAACGCACCCAGCAAGCCTACAATGCCCGGGAGATTATCGAATTTATTTCGAGCGACCAGCGTTCTACCAAACTCCCTTCCCAATCGGGTAAAGATTTGGATTACGTGCCCACACGCAGTTTCTTCCTGCCGGTCGACAAGCAAAAAGTGCTGGCCAATGGTACCGTAAAGGCTAAAGATTCCAGCCTGGTGGTTGATCAGTTAGACGGACGCATCCAACCCAGCTATCTGACCAAAAGTAACTACGCCCTGCTCGACCTGCTTAGCAATAACAACTGGGAACGGCCCATTTACTTTGTGGCCTCTAATTCATCCGACGAACTGGGTCTCAGCAATTACCTGCAGCTGGAAGGATTGGCTTACCGTTTGGTACCCATTAACACCAACACCGGTAGTTCCTTCGAACGAGGACGTATTGACACCGAGATTCTTTACAATCGGTTGATGAATACTTTTGAGTATCGGGGTCTGACCGATAAAGATGTGTATATTGACACCCATCACCGGAGAACCCTCTCGGTTGTTCGTTTGCGATATCGTTACATGCGCCTGGCCAAAGCCCTTATGGCCGAGGGCGATTCCGTACGTGCCGAGGAGGTGATGGATCGGATCATGGCACTGGCTCCAAACGAAAAACTGGGCTACGATATGTTTATGCCCGGATTAGCCGATGTGTATTTCCAACTCAAACGCCCCGAAAAAGGATCTGAGATCATGAACATTATGATGGATCTTTCGGATGAATACCTGACTTACTATCAGGGTATGCGTCCTGCTCAACGGCAGAGTATCGGTGAGGAAATAAGCTACTACATCCGAGTATTGTACAATGCCATGCAAATGGGCCAGCAGTATAAAGTGCCCGAAATGCAAACCCGGGCGCAGGAGTTGCTTCAAAAACACCAAAGTATTGCCATGTTCTAACCGGTAGTACTCCGATTGCCAAAATGCATAAAGGGCTTCCAAACTTTGAGTTTGGAAGCCCTTTTCTCGTCTTAGAATCTGTTTGTAGTCCTTGCAGGCTGGCTAATGTTCGCGACGGAGCAGCATGTCTACTACCCGGTGAAGTTCCACAGTCATCGAACGTGGTACCGATACGGATTTGAGATGAAGAAGAGCCTTTTGCATATATGCTTCCGAAAGCTGTTGAGTGCTTTCGCCAATCCCCAACTCCTGATAGATTTGTTTTACCGCAGTTATTTTCTCATCGGCATCGAAGGTTTCTTTTTTCAGCCACTGGTGCAATTCTTTTTTTTGCCGGCTATCGGCCTTTTCCAGCGCACTCAGCATCAGGTAGGTTTTCTTGTTCGCTACAATATCGCCTCCAATGGTTTTCCCGAATTTTTTAAGGTCAGCAAAGGCATCCAGGTAATCGTCCTGGAGTTGAAATGCCATGCCCATATTTAGCCCAAACTGATACAATGCATCCACATCCGATTGTGCTGCGCCACCCGCTACCGCCCCGCATGCCAACGAAGCAGCCAGAAGCACTGCCGTTTTAAGCCGGATCATTTCCAGGTATTCCTGAACGGCCACATCGTTCCGGGTTTCAAAATTCATATCATATTGCTGCCCTTCGCATACTTCCAGGGCCGTACGGTTAAATAAATCCAACATGCGGGGAAGCACTTCGTTCCGGCTGCGAGCCACCAGCTGATAGGCCAGTATCAGCATGGCATCGCCGGAAAGTATGGCTACATTGGCATTCCATTTGGCATGTACCGTAGGATAATTTCTGCGCACCGGGGCATTGTCCATAATGTCGTCGTGCAGCAGGGTAAAATTGTGAAACACCTCAATACCCATGGCCGATTCCATAACCTCATCGCGCTTTTCCGAAAATACGGAATGTGCCATCAGAGCCAGACACGGACGAATGCGCTTGCCTCCTATGGACAGGATGTATCGGATGGGGTCATAGAGTTGAAGCGGTTCCCGGTTATAGCTCAGGTTCTTCAAATAGGCTTCCACCAGTTGGTAGCTTTCTGTGTAACTCAGCATGGATGTGACGGTATATTTCTCACAAAAATAGTACATATCTCAAACAATCTTCCCAAATAAACGTAACGCCCGGTTAAAGCATTTCGCAATACGCATTTTTATACTAATTTTGCGGCGGATTAATGGAAAACAATACAGGCATGCATTTCCACATAACCACACCACGTTACAGTTTACTCGTTCTGGGACTGTTTTTTGCAATCGGCAGTTTTGCCAAAGGCTACGAAATTGGTATTGAAGTTAATGGGTTTTCGGACACCACCGTTATTCTGGCGCATTACATGAACAAATCCATTTATCCCGACGACACTGCCACCTTCGATCATAAGGGCCGGGCCGTATTTAAAGGACGGAAAAATCTGCACCAGGGCATGTACATCATCTACCTGCCCAATGGCCAGTATTTTGAATTTCTGATGGGTGCCGATCAGGAATTCGGGATCGTTACCGATACTGCCGATTACGTGGCGCACGCCAGGGTGGAAGGTTCGCAGGATAATGAGATCTTCTTTTCTTTCCAGCAGTACATGATGAGCAAACGGGACGATCAAAAGGCCATTCAGGATGCTTTTAAAAATGCCCAAAACGAAAAAGAAAAGGAAAAAGCCAGGAAACAAATAGACCAGCTGCTTGCCGAACGCAACCAGCGAATAGATAAGGTGCTGAGTGAGCACCCCGACTTGTTTGTGGCCACCTTCCTGAAAGCTACGCTGGATATCACAGTTCCGGATGCACCGAAGCAGGAAGACGGAAGTATAGATTCAACCTGGCAGTACCGGTACTACAAGTCTCATTATTTCGACAATTTTAACCCTCACGATGGCCGGCTGTTATACACTCCGCTGTACGAACAAAAGATACAACGCTACCTCGACAAGGTAGTGCTTCAGATACCCGATACCCTGAACCAGGAAATTGATTCCCTGATTGATGGAGCCCGGGGCGACTCGGCCTTGTTCCGATACCTTCTGGTGAGCCTTTTCAACAAATATGGCGAAAGCGATATTATGGGTATGGATGCCGTACAGGTGCATCTGGCCGAAAAATACTACCTGACGGAAGCCTGGTGGAACGACGAAAAATTTCTTGCCGAGCTGCGCGAAAGGGTGGCTATCCTGAAACCACTTCAGTTGAACCAACCGGCTCCCAATATAGAACTGCTTTTTGTTCCCCGCGAACATTTTATTGCCGCTCAAAACGACACTGCCCTGAAACGTTATCCGCACGTAGGCGAACTTCATAAGATCGATGAAATCCAGGCCGATTTTGTGGTTCTTTTCTTCTGGGAAGCCCACTGCAGCCATTGTAAAAAGGCGGTTCCAAAATTCTATCAGATATATGAAGACCAACTCAAAAATCAAGGTGTTAAAGTGGTTGCCATAAGCACCCTTTTTGGCAAGGACGGCAAATCCGACTGGATCGATTTTGTAAACAAGAACGAAACATACGACTGGCTGAACGCCTGGAATCCGTACGACTTTCAGTACAAAATAACCTACGATATTCGAACCACCCCACAACTATTTGTACTGGACAAGGATAAAAAAATTATTGGCAAACGCATTGGAGTTGAACAGGTTACGGAATTGATCGAGGCCTATAAAAAACAACAGGCATTTGCACATACTCATGAATACTAAAAATTTACCCCTTTGAAAGAAATTAGAAATATTAAGCTCGTATTGGAAGACGGAACGGAGTTCCACGGTAAATCCTTCGGAATGGAATGTTCGGCATCCGGTGAGGTTGTATTTAACACCGCCATGACCGGTTACCCGGAATCCCTGACCGATCCTTCGTATAAAGGTCAGATTTTAGTATTAACCTATCCATTGATTGGGAACTATGGCGTTCCGGGCAATGAAACAACTAACGATTTGTACCGCTTTTACGAATCGTATGCCCTTCATATTTCAGGATTGATTGTATCGGACTACACGGCATCCTACAGCCACTGGAATGCAAATAAGAGCCTGGGCGACTGGTTAAAAGAATACCGTATTCCCGGTATTTATGGAATCGATACCCGCGAACTTACCAAAATTCTTCGCGAAAAAGGTACCATGTTGGGTAAAATCATTTATAACGAACAAGACATTGCCCTATACAACCCTAACCTGGATAATTTGGTAGCACAGGTAAGCACGAAGGAAAAGAAGGTTTACGGCAGCGGAAAATACCAGGTTCTTCTGATCGATTGTGGCGTAAAATACAATATCATCCGGAACCTGATTAAACGTGATGCGACCGTTACCATGGTACCCTGGGACTGGGATATCAGTAAAGAAGAATTCGACGGACTGTTTATCTCGAACGGACCCGGCGATCCGAAGCAATGCCAGGTGACCATTGAAAACCTGCGCAAAGCCTACCAGGGAAACAAGCCGATCTATGGAATCTGTTTAGGCAACCAGCTGATGGCTTTGGCCGCCGGCGCCGATACCTATAAACTCAAATACGGGCACCGCAGCCACAACCAACCCGTTATTAAGGTAGGATCAACCACTGCCTACATTACCTCGCAGAATCACGGCTATGCCACCAATAACGACACACTTCCCGCCGAATGGGAAGCCCTGTTCAATAACCTGAACGATGGCACGAACGAGGGGGTAAAACACAAATCAAAACCCTTCTTTTCCTCACAATTCCATCCTGAAGCATCCAGCGGACCTACCGATACCGAATTTCTCTTCGATATGTTTATGGATACAGTTAAAGCACACAAAGCAGGCAAATAATCACACGGATATTCAAATGTTTAGAAAACCACCAGGGATAGCCTTCGGTGGTTTTTTGCATTCTTGTACTGTTAGTTATACCCAGTGAGTAGGAATGCGAATAAAGTACTTGCTGGCATTATAGAAAAAAAACGCCGGCCGAATGAACGGCCGACGAGAAAAACAACAAAAGCTATTTTTCTTATTCGCATTCCTGATACTCAAAGTAATGGAAATCGACTTTGAGTAATGTCTCTTCAAATATTTCAGCTACTTCAAGGCTGTCTTCGTCTCCCTCTTCGTAGTGCCAATTTACACGGGCCTTTTTTATGTTGTTATTGGCATCCAAGTGCCGTAATAATTCCATCAGTTTCTTGGATGATGCCGTATTGAAATACATCAAATTGATATCAAAGCTAACCTCTTCTGAAAACAGGTTTTTAATGTAATCAATCCACGGTGCAAAGGTTTTTTCCGCATCTTCGGGAATAATTTTACCTTCCATCTTAAGCCGTCCATTCGGACAAAACTCTACGTATGGCATGTAATCGCTCCCTATCTCAATCAACTTTTCCATGTCTAAAACTATCTACTGTGTTGGTGTTTGATAGGGTATACGGTACCTCACCGGATAGGATTTAGGTTGTTGATTAAGACCCTCCTTTTGGTGATCAATGTTACTTGTTCACAGGTAGGAATATCATTTGATATTTGATGCAATGGTTCTAACGGTACGGCGCGACAAATATTAAAAAAAAAAGAATCTAAAGCAAGATCAGCGCGTTTATTTGTCCCTAAGCTACCTCCCCAGCCAGAAACAAATACCGGTACTTACTTCCAGTGCAGTGAAACATAAGGAATTCATCTAATAATACTGAGACCTGAGTTGTATAACGTTTCGGGTATAAATGAAAAACGCCGGTTCATGGGGTGGAACCGGCGCAATACAATCGGATTTATGAATAGAATCAGAGGGATCTGTTATGCCGCTTCGGCATATTCCAGATAGCGAAACGCTACCCGAAGCAGCGACTCTTCGTAAATTTCAGCGGTTTCTACACTGTCTTCATCGCCTTCTTCGAAATGCCAGTTCACCTTGATACTGCAAATTTTGTTGTTGGCATCGAGATGACGCAGCATTTCCATTAATTTTTTTGAGGTAGCGGTATTAAAGTACGTAAGGTTGATGTCGAACAGCACTTCTTCGGTTTCCAGTTGATCCATAAATTCAATCAGGGGCCTGAATACTTTTACAGCATCTTCCGGAATGCATTTGCCTTCAATGCGCAGTACACCGTTTTCGTTAAAATCTACTTCCGGTAATGAATCCGTCCCTTCAATAAATAGCTTACCCATTTCTTTACCCTTTTAAGTGTTAACTACTTATTGGTACGTTCCTTACCTGGGAAGGTATACCTGCCATTGATAAACGGAATCGAAATGATGATTTTTGTTATTGTTTTTTGGATGAATGGATCATTAAAGTGTAGCCGTTTGCACAGCTCAAAAAGAAAAGCAGCATTACCTTTCAATATAGTAATGCTGCCTCTATACCAGGAATAGCTTCCATTCAGTCGCTTCCTGTGAACGGTGCTTGATCAGGGATGCATTTTGGCAGAAAGCAGTACGTCGCTTTTAACTTCGCGTATAAAGTGCTTTTTAAGCTCCATGGCACGCCGAAGTGATTTGTCGTGATCGTAGATGCGGATAACATCTTCGGGGCCGCAAAAACGATAAATGGTACCCATAGCCGCATCGAAATTCGGATTTTCGAGGTTGTACTTGATCTTTTTCTGAATGCTGTCAAAGAATTTCCAATTGATGCTTTTGGGGATCCGAATATAGAGCTTCTCGCCATCATTCAAATCGCGGTACAAACCCTCGGCAATCTCAATAAGCCTGAAATTCTTAAAAATCTTGATGCGTGCTTCGGTCTCAACAGCCCGGTATTCCATAAGTTCCAATTCCTGCTGTTTAAAGAAACTCTGGATACCGGGAATAACATCGTAGTTTTGCAATCCTTTAATCCGGATACAGGGTAAAATGCTTTCGCGGGTAATAATTTCGCCAAAGGAAGGATAGCAGCGGGAAATGTTACTCCGGGCAAACTTCTGGTTGATGCGGTTGATTTTTTCAGGCGCATAGCGATACCTCAGAACAATGAATACCGATGCCGGTTTAATGAGCGGATTATAGGAATCCTTTGGTGGGCGGTAACCCGGGAAAGGATCGGTATTGAGCAGCACCAGGGTATTCTCCAACACATCGCGTTCCAGCGAACGCAAACTTTCCATCTTGGTAATGCTACCAATGGTTTCTATTACTTCTACTTCTTTGTTTTTCATGAGTGGTGAATTACAATGAAAAATGGAATTCTGTCGTATAGGAAGGCGTGCCTTCCTGAGAGCTTAGTAATTCATAGATCCAATACACCCAATTTACAAAATGCCGGGCTCAAAGTCAATAAATACGTGATATTGTTTAGCGGAATTTTTACGAATGGCTGCGTAAAACGGACGAATTGGAAGGAGTAGTTTTTGTAATTTTCTAACGTAAGAAAGGTCTGGCTGTCTGTTATCAATATCCGGCCAGATCCACTTCCATGGAAAGATCTACTTTCAACTGACGAGTCGTGGGCATGTATGCCAGTTGAAAGCTTGGATTCATCGGCATAAAAAAGCGCAGCAGATGTAATTCTGAACCCAGAATGAAACCCAGGGAATAGAGTCGGCTTATCCGGTACACATCGGTATCGTTCTGAAGATACCGATAGCCAGCTTCGGCCCAATCGAAAAACCCCGTAAGATGAAAACGCTTGATGTACACCAGAGGACCCAGACTCCAGTCGGGGTAGAACAAGGGCAGGGAGTATTCCGCCAGCAGTTTGAAATTGGAATTGTAGGCCCAAAGGGGTATATAACCTCGTGGCAACGAAATGCGGTTAGCCAGAAACAGGGGTTGTCCTTTTTCCAGTTCTTCCCAGGCAGCACCCAAACGAATACTATGGTGGGATGAGAAACCCGGCAGGTAGTGGTTGCCCTGCACAAACCAGCCAGAAGCAAAAGAAAACGACGAAGGAGGAGTATGGCTGTAACCCATTTGCAGGGTCTGGCCGAAACGATAGGTTACATCGCGCTGCGAACGTTTCAGCAGGTTATACGCTGTAAGCCGGTAACTCAGGTAGTGACTTCCCAAAACCACCCGCTTGTTCGCATAATAGTAATAGTGCTGGTACCAGTAACTGATTTCGGGTTGGATGAAACGATAGTACTTGTTGCGGGTCAGGCGAATGGGGATATAGGAACGGATCCGAAGGGAATAGCCCGGATCCCAACCGGTATTAGAGGTACCCGTGGGCAGGTTGCGCATTTCGGGACGGCTGCTCAGCAGGCTGCTAAACTCTAAAACCGGATACCAGCCCTGAAGCCGTAGCAGGGGTTCCACATAATGAGTATGGTTTTGGTACCGATACCCCAGTATACCGGTCACTGTGCTGAGTTTATTTTGTGAAAAAAGCATGCCGCCGGGAGCCACCTGCATAAATCCGGGCAGGGATAAATCGGTACCGGTGTAAAACGGAGCCCAGGAATGAATATTTATTCCATGGACTATTTTTCGATAGGTTTTCGCCGGATAGGCCGTTTCAGGAATTGCTTGGGGTGCTACGTTCCCGGAGTACGTTTTTTCAAGAGCTTCGACCCACACACGCTGGTAAGGAAGAACGGAGTTATTGACTGCAACTGATGCTGTGTCTCTCCCTATTGCTGGTTGGTACCCATTGGAGGTATACTCGGAATAGAGGATTTCCCGGGTGGCCGGTGACCAGGATGGAAAATCGGCACCGTACCGGGATTGCGTTACCTGATACAGGGTGCGTGTTTCCGGGTTTAGGGCATACAGGTTGGCAGCCATCTGAAGCTCGCAGGTAAAATAGAGCAGGCTGTCGCCCATTTGCAGATGATCAATATTGACCCGCCCAAAATGGTAAAGCAGCCGTTGATTTCCGTTGGCGGTATCGATTTCAACAATGCATTTGCCGCTGGTGTCTACCAAAATACAGGCCAAGTTTCCGGTTGGCAGCCAAACCGGCGAATATGCTTCCTGCCCGCTGTGCAGCGGAATATCGTGAATCAGTTCACCCCCGGGTACCGACAGGATTTGAATGGAGGTCTGATTTTCCAGATTACTGCTCAGGCAGGCCAGGCGCTCCTCGCCCGGTTTGAGCACAGGAGCAAACCGGCGGGTACGTTTTTCAAATTGTAGGATATCCCCGCTTTGAATATTCATAAGTTTCACCACCGAAAAGTTTTGCTGCTCCCAACGCCAGTCGGGCTGATGTTCGGACCAGACAATATACTTACTGCCCACATCGACCCGGGAGTTGGAATACCAGCCCGGAGTGTAGAGAATGGTTTCGGTAGTATCGTGCAGATATACAAATCGGGTTAAATCGTCTATGCCGGACCGCACGGCAAAATACCCCTTCCGAAGGGGCTGTACGTACCGGTACTCGGTGAAATGGGAAGGGGCAGGCACAGGAATCAGCCGGGGTTCGCTTTGGGGCATAGCCTCTGTATGCCATCGGGAACGGAGGGAATCGAAAGTGGTGTTGTACAGTTCGGCTTTGGATACAGCCCCTCCCCGATGCAATCCCATATAGAAAGGTACCAGCGCAAATGGATGATGCGAAACGGTTTTCAGGGTAGTGTTCCAGAATGGTGAACCGTACTTCAAACAGGCATAGCTAACCATTTGATAGCCGTATTGATAGGGATCGGGAATCTGGTAGTTGTAACTTCCCAGACATGCCTGATCGTAGCTGTAGCGTTTGGGGCGCTCAAGTTCAATAGTACGAAGTTCGCGATCGAAATCGGCTGAGCGGCCACGGCCGGATTCGCTCAAGGCCGTTTCGGCCACCACGGCGTCGCCTTCGTAAAACCACAGGGGAAGGTATGCCGCTACGGCACCCACTGCAGCTTCGCCCATCATGAAGCCCAACATTCTGGTGGTTCCGCGATCGAGATTTTGGAGTTGCACGGCATGACGGTATTCGTGCAGTGCCAGTTGAGTGAGGAAGTCGCCGGGCAGATTTTCTTCCGGGGGAGCCACCACCCACTCCATGCGCCTGGGTGCCCAGGTAACATAACCGTTAGCCAATAAGGAACGATTATGAAGGATCACTGCGGTTTTCCCGGGAAGTTTTTCGTACACGCCGGCAGCTTCAACATAATGAGTTTCCAGAATATTTGCAGCCCGGTTGGCCTGTGAATAAATTTCGTCCGGAAAAATGATTTGAAAATGTTCCGTGCGAATCTGCCTCCAGCGAACCGACGCCGGTGCAGTTCCGGTGCTGTAAAATTGGGTATGTACAGGGGCAGTTGTACATACCAAAAACACCAGGATGCTGCTCCAAACCTTCATTGTTTAGCTTACGGGTTTAGTATTACTGCTGCAAAGCATCCTTCCAGGGCAGGCCGGGAATAAGTTTCTGGCTTACAAAGCGAATATCTTCGATGGTGTAAAAAGCATTGGGGTTATGCTCCTGAATTATAGGGATGATATCGCGAATATTCTTTCGTTTGACTATGGAGTAGAGAATTCCCACTCTGCCGGTGGATCCTTCGGCCGGAATAAAAGTAACACCGTACCCTTTATTGCGAAGCGTTTGGGTGAGTTCCGAGGCATCCTTTCGGGTGATGATGCGGATAATTTGCACCCCGAGGGCCAACCTTTCTTCCAGCCGGATGCCCACATAGCTGCCCAACGCAAAACCCAAGGGATAGGCAATGTAGCATACCCAGTTGTCGAGTTGTTCGAAAATGCGCGTAACCGCTAACAGCCATACCAACACTTCAAAAAAACCTAAAATTGGGGCAATGGATTTATTGCCCCGGGCAAGCAGAATGGTTTTAAAAGTTCCAATGGATACATCGACAATACGCGCCAGTATAATCAGTAAGGGTAATATTCCGTAAGTATACCAATCGGTATGTACAATTTCCATAGCATATTGTTTTTGAAAAGGTACGCATAATTTGACGGATCTGGTATGCCCCTGCACGGCGTAATTGGCTGTTTTTCCTTAAAAGGAGGTATTCGATCCGGATATAGAATCAAAGTTGAATGCTGCTACACCCTTCGGTTTTTCCAATAGCCTAATTTAAAAACGATTACGCACAACAGAGCCAATACCAATTCAGCCAGTACAATGGCATAGAAAACCCCGTTTTCCTGCCAGTGTAATTTTTGTGCCAAAAAGAAGGCCAGGGGGATTTGTACCATCCAGAACCCAACAAAATTAAGAACAGTGGGGGTATAGGTGTCGCCGGCACCATTGAAAGCCTGGTTGATGGTCATTTCGAGCCCATAGAAAACCATGCCCATGCCCATAATTCGCAGACAGCTTATGGCCACCTCGGACGATTGCTGTTCTGCATGGACAAAAAAGCCGATGAAAAACTGCGGCGCCACCACAAAAGCCATTGTAATAACCGCCATATAGAGGCAGTTTACTCCGGTGGTAAACCAAACCGCCCGGGTAGCCCTTTGGGGATTATTGGCGCCCAGGTTTTGTCCCACCAGGGTGGCGGTAGCATTACTGATACCCCATCCGGGAAGCAGAAAAAACACAATGAGCCGCAAGGCGATGGTATACCCGGCAATAACTTCGCTTTTGTAGAGTGCCAGGATACGATACAGTACGATCCAGCTGGAGGTAGCAATCAGATACTGCAATACACCACCGCCGGAAAGGTAGATCAGCTTCCACATCACCTGGAAGCGTAGACGAAAATCGCGGAGGACGAGCTGAATTCCGGAACGACGCTGAAAAAGCAAATAGAACTGGTATAAAACAGCAGTACCCCGTCCAATGTTGGTAGCCACCGCCGCACCGGTAACGCCCATTTCGGGGAAAGGGCCCCAGCCAAAAATCAGACAGGGATCCAATACCACATTGATGGCATTGGCCAGCAGCAGCACCCGCATGGAAAGAGCCGGTTGCCCGGCGCTGCGAAAAATGGCATTATTGATGAACAGGAGCATGATAACGGCATTGCCACCAAGCATGATTTTGGTAAAAGATTCGCCCAGTTGAATAACCGACGGTTCGGCATGCATCAATTGCAGAATCTGCCGGCTAAACAGCACCCCGGGTAAGGCAAAAAGTACCGATAGCAACAAGCCCAGAAAAATGGCCTGCGTAGCTGCCACTGCAGCCTGCCGTGGCCGTTTCTCGCCAATACGACGGGCCACCAAACCGGTGGTAGCCATGGCCAAACCAATGCCAATGGCATACACGAGAGTCATTAACGACTCGGTGAGTCCCACCACGGCTACCGCCTCGTCACCCAGACGCGACACAAAAAAAATATCGAATAAGGCAAACACCGATTCCATCAGCATTTCCAGCACCATGGGAATGGCCAGAAGCAAAATGGCTTTACGGAGCTTAATACGGGTATAGTCGTGCTCGTTACCCTTTAAGGCATCCCAAATATCGCGGAGGATCTGTTTCATAGCTCGTGGAGCTTACAAAACTAGGTGAAATTTACCGATTTACGGAGAGGGTAAACCAACGATTTGGAGCACAAACCAAACACCACAGCGTTAGGAGTACAGGCCTTGATCCAGACCCAATGGAATATGAAAATTTTAAAACTTCTTCCGACTACTTTGTATGCATCTAAACAGTCGATCCTTAATAAGTATGGAACATAAATAACGTGAGTTCGACCTAAGCGTATCGCATTAATAACATGTTGTCAATGACTTCCAGATTGAGTGACGGTTTCTTTGGGAAAAACGAATAAGCAATAAGCCCGGACAATAGGTTTGTGAGAAAGTTTTCAAAGCTCCTGTGGCGAGTGTGCTCTATTTGGCAAATGTTCTTGAGTTCATCGTTGATCGATTCAATGATCCCCCTTTTCCTCAAAAGGATCTTGTCATGGATGTGCATTAAACTGTTTTTCATGTTCTTACGTATTTTTGTAACCAAGTGGATGTCATCGATGAACAGCTGCTCGAATAAGGTTTTGCATATATAGCCCTTGTCGCCGATCAGCTTACCGAACACTTTTTCATGGAACTTTTTGTTCCTCAACGGCTCCCGGTCGTCCACGTTGCCTTGGGAAAGCATGAAATCTAATATTTCGCCTTTATCGTTGATTATCAGATGTAATTTGAGTCCAAAGAACCATCCGATCGAACACTACCCCTTGGTGGCGATGCCCTTAAAAACCTTGTTTTGACGCTCCCTTTTGATATGGCATGCCCTTAGCGGTGTCGAATCGATGAACAAAACGCCAGTACAGTTGCCCAAGCAGCACGTTTTCAGGAATACAGCCATGGGGACCGCCGCCTTGCGCTGCAATTCAACGAAGCGGTTGTACGACACCGTCTGTGGGAATTCCCTTTGCAAATGAACTTGCACATAGTTTATATAGAAGTGTTTGAGATTGCGAAACTGACCTGCGTGAAAGAAGACAAGGATGGTAATTACCTCGCTGTCCGATAAACAAAACTTGCGGTTTCGAGCCTTTTTGACATTGTAGTTCGATACGACATATCCCTCCTTGGCTTTGTCGAATTCAATGCAAAAATCATCAATCATACAGAAAATTTCGGTAAGTTTATCACTAGAAACCATGGGGCTTGTTTTTAGTTTAAATATTTGTGTATCAAAAGCTTAAATACACTAAAAACACCCCATTTTACATGCTAAAACTCCAAATTTCTTACATCGAACTCACGTTAATTTAAGTAAATGACAAATAGTAATGGTGACTATATAATGAGGCAATTTTTATTGCCAAAGATCGCTTTGCCAATATTTCTATGTCTAGTGTCTCTTATTATAGATTACAAATCCGATGATTACATTTTTAATAACCTATCAGAATATTACCCGACAATCGTAATATTTGGATCGTGGTATCTTTTTTACTCTTTATTCTTAAGTAAAGTTGTTATCTCTCAGGATACTATTAACATCTATTATCCTTTTGTTAGTTATTGGAGAAAGAAAACCGTGCTAATATCAGATATAATTGAGTTTCGTATTGTAACTTCAGCGTACTTTTCGAGGATGATACTAATACAATCTAAAGATGGTAAAAAACAAAAAATGAACTTAGTTATTATTGGTTTTACCAATGCAGAATTGATATTGTTCATTGATAGATTGAGAAACCATTCTAAATTTAAAGCTAATAGAGTTTGTTTGATATAAATCTTCGCACCCCCCCACGCTTCCGCGCGTTTGTAACGCGTGGGTATTGCAAAAATAAGCACATTAAAACTAATAGTTACTACTAAACATGATTGACAATTGGCACCTTAAATAAAACCCATTGAACCAACACGCGCTAGTGTGAAGATTTGATATTAACCGAACTATTTCTCTTTCTTCCATCATATGTCCATTCAAAAGGTTTAGCCCGTTCTTTGTTGTAGGTGTCTACATATTGAATTATTTGTGAAGCCAGCTGTTCTTTACTGTGCCAAACAGCGCCTTTAAGTACATCTTTTGACAATATGTTAAACCAAATTTCCACTTGGTTTAACCATGAAGAATAGGTCGGGGTAAAATGTATTGTCATTCGGCGTTTTGAATCTACCCATTTTTTAACATCTTTATGCTTATGAACGTTCAGGTTATCAGCAATCACATGAAGTTGTATATTAGGATATTTCCGGTATATTTTCTTCAAAAATTGCAAGAAGTTTTGCGCATTGTTTTTATCAATTGTATCCGCAGTAACTTCACCATCACGGACGGATAATGCTGCAATAAGAGATACCGTACCATGCCTCTTGTAAGTAGCTGTTAGGCGTTTGGGATTAACTGATCTCAAGGGTAGTTCAGGCTGAGAACGATCCAGGGCTTGTATTTGAGTTTTCTCATCTATGGATAATACCAATGCATTTTCCGGAGGGTTCATGTACAACCCAACAACATTAAGCATTTTTTCTTCAAATTCCGGATCGGTACTTTTTTCCACACCAGTACTCCACTTTGTGAGGTTTTAGGTCGTGTGATTTAAGAATGCTCTGGACTGTGCTTTGACTCATCCCGAATTCTTGTGCAATCCTTCGCTGGCTCCAATTAGAATATCCGCCATCAGGTTTTGAGCAAGCCTTCTGCACAACCCTTGCCTTATCCTTTTCTGTATAAATAAGAGCTTTTCCGGGTCTTGGCGCATCGTTCAAGCCTTCAAGCCCCGACTCTAAGTAACGCCTTTTCCATTTTGCAATGGCTTCCCGTCCTACTTTGAATTCGTTCTTTATCGAATCGTAACTATGCCCATCATTAAGCATTAAAATTATTTTGGAGCGCACTACGGCTCTGTAGTCTGCACTGCACTGTGGGCTCTTGACGTGACTATCAAAGTGTTTAGGTCTTCGTCACTGAGCAATATCTTTCTTCCTGTCCTTGCCATATAGTAAAGACACTTTTAATTCGGCTATTAAACATTCTTTACACTAGCGCGGATTTGTAATTCGTGCGACCAAATAGAATATGGAATGCACATTAACACAACAAAAAACAATAAAAACAGAAACAAATTAATGCCCTACAAACACTCAAATAAATACAATAGACCTCCAGCAAAGTGGAACAGGGTTATTATACCTGCCACTCTGCTACTAGTAGCTTTTGCATGCACCACTAACCTCAGCACCAGGCAGGAAGTATTCGAATATATCCACAACCCCAAACACGGCTTGTTGCAGGTAATTCAATGAACTATCTACCACATAGACTGCATTTTTTCCAGCCCCCTGCTCGAAGATAACTGGCAATTATGCTCATACTTGATTTCAAAATTGAGTTCGTAAGGATCGACGAAATGATCCGGTTTTTTGTGGTTGTTACATGCTTTCTGCTTGCGATCGCAGCCCGCTTCACTTCGTAGCCAGACAATGCCATTACCGTTTATTGGTATTTATCACGGTTACACTCTTTTTCCTAAAACTAATCCGTTTTCCCAATGGTCAACCACTATTCATCTGCCTTTAAATCAGTTGGAATACACTACAACGATAGCACAACTAGGAAGCAAGTGCAAAAGGGAGTTGGAAGCACCAGAGCCATAACGTTTGGACTGGTATATCCTAACCACAGTTTATTGGGATGTCCACGAATGATCCAATCGATACCATTCAAAATTTTTTCCATAGCAGAACAGTTGTCCATCCGATTTAAATCCCAATTTATTTTCCAAAATATAAATGGACTTGGTATTTTGCCTTTCAACCAGGGCGTTAAGCTCGGTAAATTTCAAATCGTTGAATGCATATCCAATAATCGCATTGGCTGCTTCCGTAGCGAATCCCTGGTTCCAAAATTCCTTTTTTACCCGGTAGCCCAACTCATTTATCTCGGAATGTTCAATTCTACATATACCACAATCACCAATAAGTTGCTTAGTCCCTTTATCCATCAATACGTATTTACTGTAGCCATACACGGAGTAATGATTGATATAGTTAGCAATTCTCATTTCGGTGTCCCTTAGCGTTTTATCCGTGCCATTGGGCATAAATTCCATGACCTCCTGATCCTGAAACATCGAAACTATTTCGTGAACATCTTCGAACCGATAGGGTCGAATGAGTAATCTTTTAGTCTCTATTACCAACACGTATTTATCCTTAATTTATTAGTGCCTCGTCTCCCCCATTGTCCTTTCTGTGGATATCTTCGCTTTGTCGTTCCCCATTATCCCAACAGGCTAACTCCGCTTAAATCGGCCTGATTATTTTTCAGAAAAGCATAGGTAAGCTTATCCACCTGACAATTGCTAAACAGCACCCGTTTAAATTTTTTATTGTTCCTGAAGAAGGTATTGAGCAGCGTAGCATTCTGAAATTTTACCTCGTAAAAAGTACAATTTTCAAAACGGCAGTCCTCCATGGTACCTTCGAAACTAATTTCCTGTAGAACCATTTCCTTAAACCGGGTACGATGCCATTTGGCATTGGAAACCAGATTTTTACCAAATCCTCCTGCTATAAATACGGCATCGGTAAAATCGGCTCCGGTAAAATCACAACACTCTGTAAAGCTTTTTGTTAAGGTTATGCGCTTCAGAGAGCAGTTTATAAATGAATTACCGGAAAGCATCGATTGCTGAATTTGGCTGTTACTCAAGTCAGAATCCGACAAGTTGCTGTCGGCCACCCGGTTCTGTTTCAGTTGAAGCCCGGACAGATCCGAACCTACTAACAAACAGCGCTGCATGTTGGTAGCATGCAATTTTTCATGCAGGTTTTTTAATCCGGAAAAATCACAATCGGCCAGATTTTGTTGGGACAAATCCCAACCAGGTGATTTGGGCTGGCTTTCTACGAATGCCTCGTTGCGGTTTTCCGTAGTATCCAAGCCCGGTATTTCGGAGCTGACGGATGGGAAACGCTCTGAAAAATAGTTCAGATCCACGCCCAAAATCTCAGCGATTCGGCTGAGCATAGTAATGTCGGGCAGGGATTCTCCCCGTTCCCATTTTCCAACTGCCTGTGGACTTATAGCTACTTGCTGGGCAAGTTCAGCCTGCGAAAGATGGATATTCTTTCTGGCTTGGGCGATTTTTTCGCCAATAGATTTCGATTTTAGCATCGTTGTTTGTTTAAAATTTTGATGCTACAAAGTTATTTTGCCCGATAAGCCAAGCCCATAAATACCAGCTACTTATCGTTGTATTTGCGCCACTTTACGTTGCTTTTGTACCACCTGTGGTTGTTTTGTGTGTTGCCTGCTGTTGTTACAACCACCATTACCCGTTATAATCAAGTACTTCATTATTAGCATGCCATTTTAATCGTTCGGACATCACCTTACATATTTCGGCCATGTTGTTAGGTTCTCCCGATTGGGGTCGGTCTATTCCATAAACGGTTAAAGGAAAATTCAAGGGTTTCTGAACCGCCCAAATTTCCTGATGTTGATTGGGTGGTAAAATTTGGACCGGATTCCCCACCGCAATCCAATTAATAGGTACCGAAGTATTTTCGGGCAATTCCGTTTTTAAATGTACCACACCGTTAATGCTAACCTCGGAACCCTTTCTTAGCAGGGCTCCATGAAAAATGGATGCTCCGGTGGCAACAAATACATTCTCTTCCAGTCGGCAACCCACGAGATGGGCATTTGGCCCAATCAGGCAGTTATTCCCGATATAAACCGGAAAATTACCTGTCCCCCGGATTACAGCATTCTCAAGAACAATACAATAGTCTCCCAGGGTAATTGGACTACTCTCCGCAATAATCTGAGCCCCAAACATAATTCTTACATGTTTCCCAACAGTAACCTCTCCGCAAACAACGGCATTCGGAGCTACAAATGCGGTTTCATCTATCTTAGGTTCCTTATTTAAATGTTTAAGGATCATCTTATTTTGGTAAATTCTTCAATAAGTAGAATATCATAATTATCACATTTATAGCTTGTTGTGCAGCCTGCCTTAAACGTCATTGTTTTCAATGTGGTTCAGATTTACCTGTTGTAGTTGCAGATTTTACTGTTCCAATTTCATCGGGCATCGACATTTTGAAAGAGTTAACGGATCCTGTATCTTTTGTTGTTCAACAAACACTCTGATAATTGATATTCATAGTACCAATAAATAATGCTTTGATATTTCCGAATACCTAAGCATAAATAAACCTGACCATCGTCATTTCCAATATTCGCTTTTGGAGTTGAATACCTCTGCCCACCGCTTCGTGTTTAGAAGAGCCCGTTGAGCTGCGCATTTACCTTATCGATTACCTGGCTCAGGTGTTCCGGATTGTCGATAAAATTGGTATGATCCACATCAATCACCATGAGCTTGCCCAGCTTATAGGCTTCAATCCAGGTATCGTAGCGCTCATTCAATCGACGGAGATAATCGAGCCGGATGTTATCCTCGTACTTTCTTCCCCGTTTTTCAATTTGTCGAACCAGGGTAGGTACGGAAGCGCGCAGGTAAATCACCAGGTCGGGGGGGTCGATCAGGGAAGAAACCAGATTGAAAAGGGTAAAATAGTTTTCAAAATCACGGGTCGACATCAATCCCATGGAATGCAGGTTGGGAGCAAAAATATAAGCATCTTCATAGATGGTACGATCCTGTATAATGGTCTTTTCCGACTTCTTAATATTAAGAATGTGGTTGAAGCGATTGTTGAGGAAATAAATTTGCAGGTTGAAAGACCAACGTTGCATATCGTTATAAAAATCATCCAGATAGGGATTTTCATCTACTTCTTCGTAGTGAGTATCCCATCCAAAATGATGCGAGAGCAAACCGGTAAGGGTGGTTTTACCCGAGCCTATATTCCCTGAAACCGCAATGTGCATAGTTATGTGTATTTGTGAACTATTAAGGTACCGCTTTACCGGCGATATTACAAACCATTTTATTCACCGGAAACCATAGCCAGCAAATCGTCGATATATTTCCGGGAGTTGAACAATCGTGGCACTTTGTTTTGTCCACCAAGCTTGCCCCGTTTTTCCATCCACTTGTAAAAAGTCCCGGTCGGAAGTGGCCGTACTACCGGCATTTCGAGGGTAATGTTTCGGTAGCGTTTGGCTTCATAATCGGAATTAACACCCATGAGCGCGTTATCCAGATGATAGGTAAATTCATCGATACTGGTAGGTGCTTTGCTAAATTCTATCAGCCATTCGTGTGCCCCCTTGGAAGTATGGCTCATAAACACAGGCCCCACGGTATAATCCATCACCTGGGCACCGGTGCGGTCGCATGCCACCCGGAGAGCCTTTTCGGCATTGTCAACCATCACTTCTTCGCCAAACACGTTGATAAAATGCTTGGTACGCCCGCTAATTTTAATTTTATGCGGAAACAAAGAGGTAAACTGAACGGTATCGCCAATCAGGTACCGCCAAAGGCCGGAATTGGTGCTAATAACCACGGCGTAGTTAATCCCTTTTTGGACTTCGCCAATGGTATACGCTTTTGGATTTTCATTTTCCAGTTCGTCCATAGGTACAAACTCGTAAAATATACCGTAATCGAGCATTAGGAGCATATCGCTGCGCTGCGGATCGTCCTGGATGGCAAAAAAACCTTCGGATGCGTTGTAGGCTTCCTGGAAATGCATGTCATTGGTGGGGATCAGGTCGCGAAACTGTTGGCGATAGGGTTCAAAACTCACCCCCCCATGCATAAAAAGCTCCAAATTAGGCCACACCTCCAAAATGTGTTTCTTCCCGGTATATTCCAGTATGTACTTCAACATCACCAAGTTCCACGAGGGCACCCCGGCAATGCTGGTCACATTTTCCTTTACCGTTTCGCGGGCTATTTTTTCCAACTTTTCCTCCCAACGATCCATCAGTGCCACATCGTGACTGGGTGTGCGAATAAAATCGGTCCAAAAGGGGAGGTTTTCTATTAAAATAGCCGATAGATCGCCATAATACGATTGGTTATTGAAATTGTCAATCTTATGGCTTCCTCCCAGAGTAAGCCCTTTGCCCTTAAATAGTTTTGAGTCGGGGTAATTATTGGTATAGATGGCCAGGGAATCTTTCCCTCCCCGAAAATGGCATTTCTCCAAGGACTCCTTACTCACGGGTACAAATTTGCTTTTATCGTGAGTGGTACCCGATGATTTGGCAAACCATTTGATTTCGCCGGGCCAAAGTAAATCAATTTCACCCCCGCGAATCCGGTCGATGTACGGTTTTAAATCGTCGTAGGTTTGCAGGCGGACCTGCTGCTGAAAATCGGCTATCGAACGAATGTCCTTAAACTGATGTTCCACCCCCCAGCTGGTTTCCATAGCCATCTGAATAAGTTGTATAAAACATTCGTTCTGAACCTGTTCGGGATACTTACGGATCAACTCGATTTGAGTTACCCGTTTAAAATTCATCCAATTGACAATTGATGTAAATAGCGGCATAGGTACCTGAGGTTTTGCATCGCAAACAAAGATAGAAATTCGGAAGGCTTGTGCAAGCAGCGAAAAGGGGGATTGCATCCGTGGAGCAATTTTCCCCTTGAGCCGTACCCGAAACCCATTGGTACAGTAAGGCGAAAGAGTTTACCTCCATGTATTCAGTCCGGGAGTTCACCCGGAATACGGCCTGGCAAGATATGATATTGATCACTCCGGGCTGGTATATCTAAAAACACTTTCGTAACTTAATTGGTTAGATAGTGGTTGCAGGAAGATAGACCAGGTAAAACCATGACTGTGTCTTACCCCAACACCCGGAAATTAAAACCAGAAGGGTACTAAATGGACTTGGTTTTCGTGTCCGACCCATAAACTAAAGAGTTAAACAACAAAACCGAAATAGCTATGGAACAAACATATGGCACAGTAGCCAAGGAGGAACGCGTTAAAAGTGTGAGCCACCATATATTGCCCAATTCCTTTGTACTTGAAAACCTGGAACCCTACCCGGGGTATCATGGCAAAAACCTGCCCACCGATCGGGGACCCGACTCCTTCTTCCTGGTTACCACCGAAAACAATTCGGCGGAAAAAATTTTCCGCCTGGTTCACGATATCCGAAATTTTACCCATTTGACCTTCGATGGCTGCCCGTCCCGCTTGTGTATCGGGAATGACACCTACGATGCCATCCGGCTGCGCGACCTGAATAGCTACGAGCCCCTGGAAGAAATACAACACTGCTTTATGGATGCCGGTATTCAGTTTGCCAAACATAAAGAGGTGGAAGGCGTGGCGCTGATTGAACTTAAAAAGATCTTTTCCCTGGAAAAAATAAGTGATCGGGTGTATAAGGATCGTAAAAGTCAGATGCACTACCTGAACCTGCAAAAACAATTGACCTGGGGTCGGTTTAGAAGTGTCACCCGATGGGTTAAAAACAACCTCGATGATAACAATTTCGATGCCGCCCTGGTGGTTCTATACGGGCACGATGTGTACGATATGGTGCGTATCTTTGCCCCCCATCCTACCCTGGATCAGCTGGAATTGATCCGTCAAAAATACATCGAGGGAATTCAACGAACCGAATAAGCTAATTACCTGTTGTATATTACCGGTTTGAGATACGATGGATCATTCCTATGCCCTGACCTGCAATTCTTTAGGCAGCAGCAGGTAGCTGTACTAAAAAACGAAAATAAGGAAACCGTTCTGCCAACCTAAAGCAGTTTAGCACCCGGCCTTTTAATGGGCTTCCAGCCAATTGGTTCCTGTGCCCATTTCCACCTCCAGAGGAACCAGCAATGAAGCAACCCCTTCCATCTCTTCCTTAACCAGTTGTTTGATGGCATCCAGTTCGGGCTGGTACACATCGAACACCAATTCGTCATGCACCTGAAGGATCATACGGCTCCTGTACACGCTTCCAAGACGTTTTTGGATACCAATCATGGCCAGTTTGATAATATCGGCCGCAGTGCCCTGTATGGGCGAATTTATGGCATTTCGTTCTGCCACACCTCGCACAATCGAATTCGCCGAAACAATATCCGGTAACCAACGCTTCCGTCCGTATAGCGTGGTAACAAAACCCTGCGATTTCGCCTTCTCAACGCACTCATCCATATATTGCTTCACTTTGGGAAAACTATCGAAATAACTATCTATCAGTTCTTTAGCCTCATTTCTGGGAATGCGCAACCGTTGGGATAATCCAAAGGCAGAAATACCGTAAATAATTCCAAAATTGGCGGTCTTCGCCTTGGAACGCATCTCGCGATCCACCTGCTCTTCCGTAACTTTATAGACCTTGGCGGCGGTAGCCCGGTGAATATCTGCACCGGTTCTGAAGGCCTCCACCATGTGCGGATCCTGGCTCATGTGCGCCATAAGCCGTAATTCAATTTGTGAATAATCGGCAGCCAACAGAATATGCTCCGTATCGCAGGGCACGAAGGCCTTCCGAATTTCGCGTCCCCGCTCCTCCCGAATGGGAATGTTTTGCAGGTTGGGGTTAATGGAACTCAAACGTCCGGTGGCCGCTATGGTTTGATTGAATGAAGTATGTATACGCCCGCTGACCGGATGAATCATTTTGGGCAATGCACTCACGTAGGTCGATTGTAATTTGGTAAGCGACCGATAGGTAAGTATTTGTTCTACAATAGGATGTACATCAATCAACCGACTCAGAACCTCTTCGCTGGTCGCATACTGCTTGGTTTTAGTCATTTTGGCTGCAGCACTAAGTTGCAGCTTCTCAAAAAGAATAATTCCCAATTGTCTTGGCGAAGCAATGTTAAAGGTTTCCGACGCCAGTTCATAAATACGTTGTTCCACTTCAACAATCTCTTTTTCCAATTCTTGCGAATACTTTTCTAACGTATTGGTTTGAATGGTTACGCCTCTCAACTCCATCTCGGCCAGCACCTCCACCAAGGGCATATCCAGATTATAAAAAGTGCTATCCAACTGTTTTTCAACTAGTTGATCTTTAAAAAGGGTATACAATTGCAGGGTAATATCGGCATCCTCACAGGCATAACTGCATTGTTGTTCGAGTGATACTTCGTTCATGGTCAATTGGTTCTTACCTTTTTTACCAATTAATTGTTCAATGGGTACCATGCGGTAGTTCAAAATATCTTCTGCCAGCACATCCAATTTGTGCCGGCCTTCCGGATGTAACAAATAATGCGCCACCATGGTATCAAAATGCGGAGCTTTTACCTCCAGCTGATACCGCCTGAGCACTTGAGTATCAAACTTTAAATTATGCGCCACTTTAATAATGGATTCATTTGCAAACAGCGGCTGCAACTTCGACAAGGTAGCACGTGTTGCCTCATCGCTTCCCGTAAAGGCAATGTACCACGCCTTCCCCTTTTCGGAAGCCAATGCCAAACCCACCAACCGATCGCTCAAAACATCCAACCCTGTCGTTTCGGTATCGAAGCAGAAAACCTTCACCTGAAGCAGTTCGTTCACCAGCTCCATTACCTGGCTTTCTGTAGTAATCAATTGATATTTAACATTTTGTGAGTCATACGACTGAATAACTTCAGGTGCTGACTTGGGGGTTTCAGGCAGATCAAAGAGGCTCGCCTGCGTAAAAGTTTCACGTGGAACATGTGTTTCGAAACGGGTAAGCAGGGTGCGAAACTCCAGTTCGGTAAAAAGTTTCTTTAAAGCTCCGTTATTGGGTTCCTTCCGAAGCAGGTCATCCATACGAAGGGACATAGGCACCTGGGTATCGATGGTAACCAATTGTTTTGAAAGCTTAATCTGTTCGATGTGACTTTCAATGTTTTCCTTCTGTTTGCCCTTAAGTTCTGCAGTATGTTGCAGCAAACCTTCTACACTGCCATAATCGGCAATCAGCTTTTGAGCGGTTTTTTCACCTATTCCGGGTGCGCCCGGCACGTTGTCGGATGTATCGCCCCAAAGCGCCAATATATCAATTACCTGTAACGGATTCTGTATCTGAAATTTCTCCTTTACTTCCTCCACTCCTAGTATTTCGATATCGTTCCCCGATCGACGTGGTTTGTACATATAAATTCCCTCTTCCACAAGCTGGGCATAATCCTTATCAGGGGTCATCATATACACCTCAAAACCCTCCTTTCGCGCCCTTTTTGCTACAGTTCCCACTACATCATCAGCCTCAAATCCGCTGATTTCCAATGAAGGAATTCCATATGCTTCAATTATTTGTTTAATGTAGGGCACCGAAAGTTTAATATCGGGTGGCGTGGCTTCGCGATTGGCTTTATACTCGGGAAACATGGTGTGCCGAAAGGTGGGCGCCGGTGGATCGAAACAAATGGCAATGTGCGAAGGTTGATCTTTCTTCAGCACTTCGTCCAGGGTATTCACAAAACCAAAAATGGCCGATGTGTTTAATCCCCGGGAGTTGCGTATAGGTCGGTTAATAAAAGCGTAGTACGCCCTGAATATCAGAGCATAAGCATCTAATAGAAACAGTTTTTTGGTTTCAGACATTGTGTTATATCATTTGAACGCCTGAAATTACAAATAACCTGACAAAACAACAGGTGAAAAGGCCTATTTCCTGAGAAAGAATGCGGTGGAACGTTTACTCGCAGGCACAGGTGTTAATACACTCAATGAGCGTACTCAGTTTATTATGACGAATGGAATAATAGGAATTTTTACCCTCACGGCTGGCCAGTAAAACTCCCTTGTCGCGCAGTATTCCCAAATGATGTGAAGCCGTAGATTGTTCAATACCTAACTTTTCGTGAATTTCGGTAACCGTGCGTTTTTTTCCGTCTTCCAGAAAATTAAGAATGGCGATTCGCATCGGATGAGCAATTGCCTTAAGCATGTTGGCCGCTTTTTCTAACTGCTCAACTGTTAGTTCATTTATTTTCATAGTTACCGGTTTTGTTGCAAAGATATTAAATATATCAATATATGTGTATATGTTTTATCGAGTATGCGGTTAATTGTTCCAGGCGAACAAATTTCGCTCTACGACCCATGACGGTAAAAATACCGGAAGGAAAATGGGTTAATCCGAACAAAATTTAGGCTTAATTCATTGAATACTTGAATCTTAAATACTAATACCATACCCTAACGGTAAGTGAGCTTTCAGAATAAAATATTCCCGATTTTTGGAATTTGATGGATCTTTTTGATCCTCTCCTTATAATCCTGTAAAAATGAATATCTTTAATATCCTAAGCCTAAAGTATGAGTCAGATAGATGCCATTCGAGAGCCTGTTCGGGATGAACTTGCACAATTCAACCAGTTATTTTCCGAATCGATGAAATCGGATATTCCCTTACTCAACCTGGTTACCCGCTACCTGTTAAAACGAAAGGGAAAACAGATACGTCCATTGTTGATCTTTCTTTCGGCGGGTATGATTGACACACCTACTCCGGCCACTCATACGGCTGCAGCCTTGGCCGAACTCCTGCATACCGCCACTTTAATTCACGACGATGTAGTAGATGATGCCAACGAGCGGCGGGGGTTTCTATCCATTAAGGCGCTCTGGAAATCGAAGATTGCCGTTCTGATCGGTGACTTTCTTCTTTCAAAAGGTTTAATAACGGCTATTGAAAATAAGGCATACGATATTTTGGGCATCTTTACCGATGCAGTAAAACAAATGAGTGAAGGCGAATTGTACCAAATACAGAAATCACGAAAACTCAATATCACTGAAGAGGAGTACTATGCTGTTATTGAGAAAAAAACCGCTTCCCTGTTGGCTGCCTGCACTGCGGCTGGTGCCCGGTCGGTAACGCAAGATTCAGTCCAAATTGAACAACTTAAACAAATAGGTTTAAACCTGGGTATGGCCTTCCAGATTCAGGACGACTTGTTTGATTACGACATCCATTCGTTAACGGGAAAACCCAAAGGAAACGATATACAGGAAAAAAAACTGACCCTCCCACTAATATATGCCCTGCAACAAGCGCCAGTAGGCGAACGAAAATCGATACTACGAAGTATTTCCACAAAGAGTAAAAAGCGAAGTACCCAGCAAAAAGTAGTGGAATTTGTGCACACGCAAGGCGGAATTGAATATGCGAAACTCCGTATGCAGCACTATACCAATCAAGCTTTGGAAGGTATTCGTAAATTCCCCCCATCGAACTATCGGAATGCGATGGAAGAACTGGTAGGTTATGTGATTTCGAGAAAAAAATAGTTATCGCTGTGCATAGTGCTCGATAATCTGTTTGGCCAGTTTTGGGCCTACAATTTCAGCCAATACCCCTTCCTCTTGTTCTACTATTCGCTCCACTGAACCAAAGCGGCGTAACAATTTTTCCAACGTAGCCGGTCCGACTCCGGGTATCCCTTCCAACGACGATTTTAACATAGTTACCGAACGTTTATCGCGATGAAAACTTATTCCAAAGCGATGCGCTTCATTGCGTATGTACTGAAGCAGTTTAAGAGTATACGAGTTTTTATCTATATAGAGAGGAACCGAATCGCCTGGGTAGTAAATTTCTTCCAACCGTTTCGCGATACCAATAACCGGAATCTTATCCAACAATTTCAATTTACTCAGGCTTTTAACCGCTGAACTTAATTGGCCCTTTCCCCCATCGATAACCACTAAGTCGGGCAATGGTTGTTGTTCGTCGATCAATCGTTTGTAACGCCGATATATGACTTCCTCCATGGACGCAAAATCGTTGGGCCCCTCCACCGTTTTTATGTTAAAATGACGGTAGTCTTTTTTCGATGGTTTCCCATTTCGAAACACCACACAAGCCGCCACCGGATGAGCTCCCTGAATGTTGGAATTATCAAAACATTCCATGTATGCGGGTATTGCTTTCAACTTTAAATCGGTTTTGACTTGCGTCAGTTGATCGTTCTTTCTTTTTTCAAAAGCCCTATTATCCACCATTTTCTCCTTTTGAGCCAAATAATGCCTGGCATTACGCTCCGAAAGCTCTAACAACTTTCGCTTATCGCCAATACGTGGAATGCTAAAATTTATCCCGGGTAGTTCTGTCTCCGGGAGGAAAGGTACCAAAAGTTCTGTGGAAGTTGAATGAACCGTGGTTCTTATGTCTACAATAGCCACCAGTAAGAGTTCCTCAGGGGTTTCCCGAAGCTTCCCCTTAACTTCCAACGTATGCGATTGCACCACTGCACCTTGTACTACTTTAAGGAAATTTATTGCCACCCTATTGTCTTTTTCGCAGTAACTAAACACATCCACATCGGACAGTTTGGGATTAACAATAGTGGATTTAGCCCGATAGTTTTCCAACAGGAGCATTTTTTGCTTAATGGCCTCCGCTTCTTCAAACTTATAGTTTGCTGCCAACTTCTGCATCAGCTCTCTTAGATGGCTAACCACTTCCTGAATATTGCCTTTAAGAATATTCCGGATTTGATCTATTGAATTTTGGTAGTCTTCGAGCGACTGTAAGCCCTCGCAGGGAGCCTTACAATTTCCAATATGATATTCCAGACACCTTTTATACCTTTTACGGGTAATTTGTTCATCATTTAACAGGAAGTTACAAGTACGCAGATGGTAAATTTGACGAACTAAATTAAGTAAAACTTTGACCATAAAAGCCGAAGTATAGGGACCAAAATATTCCGACCCATCCTTTATCCGGTTTCGGGTAGAGAAAACTCTCGGAAAAGGTTCGTTCTTAATAACAATCCAAGGAAAAGTTTTATCATCCTTAAGTAGTACGTTGTATTTGGGCTGCAGGGTTTTTATCAGGTTGTTCTCCAGGAGCAAAGCATCGGCTTCCGTATCTACAACAATATGACGGATGGTACTAACCTGCTTGCTTAGTACTTTAGTTTTATACGAATCGTATTGTTGCTTATTAAAATAAGAAGCTACCCGGGAACGAAGGTTTTTGGCTTTACCCACATAGATAATGTGGTTATCGCGATCCAAAAACTGATACACGCCCGGTTGTTGGGGTAACGCACGGATTATTTCGCTGATGTCCTCCATAAATCCATCAAAATTGTGTTCCACGTGGAACAATTTCACTTTTACCTACCGATATGTATCAGTAACACATTGATATCGGAAGGTGAAACTCCAGGAATTCTCGAAGCCTGTCCAATGGTTGTCGGTCTAACCCGGCTCAGTTTTTGTCGTGCTTCAATACTAATGGAAGTCAATTTGGTATAATCAATGGATTCGTGAATACGGATATTTTCCAGACGACTGATTTTATCGGCAATAGTTCTTTCCCGGTCTATGTAGCCGGTGTATTTGATCTCAATTTCGCACCTTTCCAGAATATTATCCGTGTTGGTTTTTAGCCGATCCAGTTGCGCTCTAAACTCCGGCAGCACTTTAGTCAGTTCGAACAAACTCACTTGAGGTCTTCGAGCTACCTCCACCAACTTTAATTTTTGGCGAATAGGTGAAGTACCCAGTTTTTCCAGATAGGGATTAATCTGTTCCGGAGCGATACTCACGTTGGTTAAAAAGTTTAAAATACATTCCTTGTCGGCTATTTTCTGATTCAGTCGCTCCATCCGATTCGATCCGGCCAGACCTATTTTATACGATCGTTCTGTAAGCCGTTCGTCTCCATTATCCTGCCGTAAAAGAATACGGTACTCTGCTCGCGAAGTAAACATTCGATAGGGCTCATCCACGCCTTTGGTTACTAAATCGTCAATCAGTACACCAATATACGATTCGTCTCTCTTTAAGACAAACTCCTCCCCTCCATGTACCTTTAAATGTGCGTTAATGCCCGCCATCAATCCTTGTCCCGCCGCCTCTTCATAGCCCGTAGTACCATTAATCTGCCCGGCAAAAAACAGGTTTTGTATATTTCTTGTTTCTAAGGTAAAGTTGAGCTGAGTAGGTGGGTAGTAATCGTATTCGATAGCGTAACCCGGCCGGAATATTTTAACCTTCTCCAATCCCGGTATTTCCCGCATGGCCCGATATTGAATATCCCAAGGCAAACTCGACGAAAACCCATTGATGTAGTATTCCACCGTATGAGCTCCCTCAGGTTCCAGAAATAGTTGATGGCTGGCCTTTTCTGCAAAAGTAACAATCTTATCTTCTACACTTGGACAATACCTTGGGCCTCTTCCAGCTATAATACCGGTGTATAAGGGCGAATCCACGAAACCTTCGCGCAGAATGGCATGTACTTTTTCGTTGGTATGGGTAATGTAACAGGAATAATTCGTTTTGATCCGTTCGTCGTTGAGATAGGAAAAATTCCCTCCTTCTTCATCACCCTTTTGTTCTATCAGCGATTTAAAATCGATACTCCGACCATCGAGTCTGGCGGGCGTTCCTGTCTTCATTCTTCCTACCTCCATACCCTGCAAGCGCAATTGCTCTGAAATACCGGTTGAACGAGGTTCCGAAATACGACCTCCTTTTAGCTGGCTTCTTCCAATATGAATAAGCCCATTCTCAAAAGTACCACTGGTTAGGACAACGGCTTTAGCACTAAACGTAATCCCAATTTTCGTTTTGACTCCTGTGATCCGTCCGTTTTTAATAATTAAATCATTTACACTATCCTGCCAAAAATCGACATTTTCAATATGTTCTAAAATTCTACGCCATGCTTCAGTAAATTTAAAGCGATCCGATTGCGCACGTGGACTCCACATTGCCGGACCCTTACTCCGATTCAACATACGAAATTGGATCATGCTCTCGTCGGTAACAATACCACTTTGTCCTCCGAGCGCATCAATTTCGCGTACAATTTGCCCTTTAGCAATACCGCCCATAGCAGGATTGCACGACATCTGAGCAATTTTAGTCATATCCATGGTAATGAGAAGCACTTTACTTCCCAGTGTAGCAGCTGCAGCAGCGGCCTCACTTCCGGCATGCCCAGCACCTACAACTATCACATCATAGTTTTGTAACATGGTAGCTAAATCAAATCTCCAACATATTCAGATAAAAATTCTCTCTTTCCCGCATTGTTCGTTGTTGTTCTTCAGTACTATCCAAATATCCGACTAAATGCAACAGCCCATGCACAATAACACGGCTCATTTCATATTGTTCTTCACCCTTTGCATATTCATGTGCATTGCCAAATACGGTGTCTACACCAATAAAAATCTCTCCGTTTATTTGGTTCAGGAACGAATGGTCAAAAGTAATAATATCCGTTGGATAATAATGACCTAGAAAATCGATATTGATCTTTTCAATTTCGTCATCGGTGACGAACGTATAACTAATCTCCCCTAACGTTTTATTGCAATCGAGAATGACTTTGTTAAGCCATTCCGTATACTTCTTTTGATGTTTTAATTGATATGAAGGATGCTTTGATCTATAAGTGATAGCCACCTACTTGATATTAAATTCCAACTCTACGGTTGCTCCGTTTCTGCTAAAAGTAATATTATCAGACAATTTCTCCATTAGGAAAATTCCCCTTCCATTAACATTTTCGATGTTTTCGGGAGCAGTAGGATCAGGAATGTTCTCATAATCAAAACCGTTTCCTTCATCATCTACCCGTAATTTAAGTTTATCGGCTTCGTAGGCAAACTCCAGGGATACTTCCTTGCTTTCATCTAATTTGTTACCGTGCATAATAGCATTGTTCGCCGCTTCCAAAGCTGCAATCAGAATATTACCGTACAAATCCTCTCCAATCTGATATTCATTGGATATTTCATCGATAATTTTCTCTACTTTACGCAGGTTTTCGATTTTAGAGGCTATTTTTATCACTTTTTTCATTATTAGTTCGAGAATTTGCTTGTCAAACCTTTATACTTATTCTGCCTTATAATGTTTCTTAAAATTTTCAAAATTCTTACCTAATCCTATTACTTCCAAATTTACTACGAATCTAAGAATATTTTACATCAATTTGATAACCATTCCTCCGGGTTTTTTTTATTCATTTCTTCCCAAACTTCAAAGTGAAGAATGGTATTCCCACTGGCCGGATCGGTAAATATCTTGCCCAACAACTGCTTGGTCTTAACTTCATCGCCTGCACGTACGCTCACTTCCTTTAGATTGTGGTACACGCTGTAAAAATTACCATGCCGAACAATGACGGTGGAATTAGCTCCCTTAATACTGAACACTTTGGAAACAGTTCCGTTAAAAACGACCCGAGCTGAAGCATTAGCAACGGTTGTAATATCGATACCATTGTTTCTTATCATCAGATCTTTAATGGCCGGGTGCGGATGTTCGCCAAACTTATCGGTTACAAGCCCTTGTTCGGTTGGCCAGGGAAGCCGACCCTTGTTACTTTTAAAATCGTCCGATATGATTTTCTCACCCGGAGTTAAATTGCCGTAATTTTTTTTTGTAGACTCCTTTTTAATGATTTCCTCTATCTCCTTATCCAGTTTTTCGGTAAGTTTTCTCTTTGCCGCAATTTCCTTCTCAATTTCTTTCTCATTAGCCTTAAGTTGCTTTACCACATTGCTCACCTTACCCTTATCTTCAACCAGAGTCGCCTTTTCAACCAATACCGCGTTTAGCAATTTGGCCTTCTCCTCTCTGCGTTGAGTTAGCTCTATCACCTCTACCTCAATAATCTGGGTCAGTTTTTTAATTAGTTCAATAGTTTTTAAGCGATATTCCTTATACTGTTCCAAGTATTTAAAACGTTCATACATTTGGTTAATATCATCAGAGGCCAGTAAATACATCAGTTCAAGGTTCCTGTTCTGATTCTTAAATGCATAATAGATTAAACTCGCATATTCCGTCTTTGCTTTTTCCAAATCCTTCTTATAACTGTTAATTCTCGACAAACGTCGTTGAATTTCTTTATCCAGCTTGTCCATGTCGGATTTATAGCCTATTACTAACTGATCGCGCTTATTTATCCGGCTTTGTAGAAGCCGAAGTTCCTCCACAGACACATTTCGTTTAGTACGGGTTTGTTCCAGTAAACGTGAAGCCAGCTGAATCTCTTCCTCCAACTGTTTCTTCTTTTCCAGTAACGCTTGCTTCTGGCCGGCCTGTAAGCATAAACCGATTCCGACTACCAGAAAAAGAAGAACTATTCGCCACCTATTTTTCACAATTAACCGGTATTAAATCCAATTTCTCTTTAACCAAAGCTAATGAATCGATCTGCAAAACGGTTTCGTAGGCTTCGCGCGCTTCCACACACTTATTAAGCTTCCACATGATATCGCCATAATGTTCAAGAACCTCCGCATTTTCATATGCACCATTCCGTATAGCTCTTGCCACATAGGTTGCAGCCTCAGCGAAAGCACCCGTTTTATATAACACCCACCCATACGTATCCAAATACGTTGGGCTTGCAGGATCACTATCCAAGGCTTTACGGCTCATCTTCAAAGCCTTATCGAGCGAAACGTTGCGTAATGTTAAATAGTAGGCATAATTGTTCAACACCATACTGTTTTCGGGATCCAGATAAAGTACCTGGTCGAAAGCACTATCCGATTTAATATGGTCACCGGTTGTATGGTACAACTCTCCCAGCAACATATAACCTTGAATTCTCAGTTCTCTTTCAATTTCCGGTTGAATCAACGAATCTGACAATATTTCGGCCTTATCGAACTTTTCCATATTCTTGTAGGCATATGCGCCCACTAACAATAAATTCTTTTTTAATGGAAATTGTTTATAAGCCTGTAACGCCAATAGAGCTACTGTTGAATCGTTGTGTAAAAAATTATTGACCAACAAAGCCTGCTCCCATAAGTTGAAATTATCCCTTTTGTAAACCAGTGCACTATCCAGTAGAGGTTTTGCCAAAGCATATTCCATTCGATTCATTAACAAATCAATTTGCACTGCATAAAATGGAAATTTTCGCTCTACTAAAGGGATACAGTCCATCCAATCTATAAGTGAGCTATCGTAATTAGAAATGAATTTTTCTTTGCTCATCAAACTTACCGACACATTAATTTTTTCATCTGTGGGTAAATCGCTATTACAGAATGCTTTATGATAATATATATTGGCACTGTCCCATTTGTTCTGTTCGGAGTAAAATTCGCCATACGACAGAAATACCAATCCATTCATCGAATCTCTGGTCAGAATATCATCATAAACCGTCTTTGCCCTATCGTACTGTTTCATTTCGGTAAGATACTCAGCGAGCATACCTCTTGAATTAATATCATCCGGAAATGTTTTCACTACATTCTCCAACCAGTATAAAGCCGAATCCGATTTACCAACCGTATTGTACACATTATGTTTGATCAGCATGACTTCACGGCTATTCAGATTTTCGTTACTCATTTCGGTTATCAACTGAAGTGCCATGTTGCTGTTTCCTTTTTCAAGGTAGAGCATAGCCAGAGTATATCTTAGCTCGTCGTTTTCCTTTATTTTTAGCACTTTACTGTAGTAGTAAATAGCACTGTCACTTTTTCCGATATACTTGTAAATATTAGCTAATTGTAACAAGTACCATTCATTTTGCGCATTTAACTGAACCGCCTTTTGAGCATACTGAAGTGCAATTTCGGCCTGGTTATTTTTCAGATAGATGGAACTCATTTGATAATACGGAGCTGAAGCGTCAGGCCTCAAACTTGTACACTTCTTATAGTAATCCACAGCGGTCTTATTGTTACCAAACAAGGCATGTTTGGTTCCCTCCGTAAAGAAAAGATAGTATCGTGTTTCAGTTAAACTGTCAGCAGATCCTGAAGTATCCTTACCGCTCCGGGTTAGAATACTACAACCGGCTAACATAAGCGTTGCTGCAAAAACAGGAAGAAATTTAGTTCGTTTCCACATCATTATAATCTCCTAATTTTAGGCTACCCCTAAAATTATGAATTTTGGAATAATTGCCTACCATGCTATCAATAAGGTTACATTGATTAACCTCGGTATTCGAACCAATAATAGTCCCGGAAAGTACAGAATCTTTTACACAACTATTGTCTTCCAAAACAACATTGGGTCCCAGAGTGGAATTTTCGATAGTCACGTTTTGTCCAATATATACCGGTTGATTCAGTTTTAGAGTACCATACGTCTGTCTATCATGCATTTTACTTTGTAGAAGTACCTGCCAGGTACTGGTTAAAAACTGCTCCGGATTTCCGAAATCCAACCATTGTGAAAGTGTCTTACAGGAATAGTTCAAACCTTTATTCTTAAGATCTTTAAGTACATCTGTTAACTGGTATTCCCCACTGGTCATAAATCTGGAATTCATCAGTTGGTCAATAGAGCCTTCCAACATTTTTCCGTCCTTAAAGTAGTACATACCCACAATGGCTTTATTGGAAACAAACGTTTTTGGCTTTTCCACAAAACCAGTAACTTTGTGATTTCCATCCTCAATAACTACACCATAGTTTTCCGGATTAGCCACTTCATACGTCCAAATAATAGCTTCGTCCTGATCCAGAATACTTAAGTTACCACCATACAGAGTATCGGCAAACGCAATGACCACTTCACCGTTTAGTGCTTCTCTTGCACAGATAACAGCATGCGCAGTTCCCAAAGCTTCATGCTGGTAATGAATATATCCTTTTGCATTTACAATTTCGGCCAACTCCACTAATTCCTTTTCTACAGCCTCTCCGAAATTTCCAATAACATAATGAACCTCCGTGATGGCCTTTCCTGAGCTGGTGCTAAGATCCTCCATAATCCGTTGTACGATAGACCTTCCCGCCACCTTAAGCAAAGGTTTTGGTATAGATAGCGTAAACGGGCGCATACGTTTACCGAGTCCGGCCATAGGAATTATTAACTTCATCTTTTCTAGCTTCTTATTTTATGATCTATATTTTGAAGTAGGAATAGCCCGTGTAGGTACCATTCACCGTATTACTTTATTTACTATTTGACTTTCATCCCTATACCATTTAAATGCTCCTGACGAGATCCAACATAAATGGCGCTATACGCATTTTAAACCTTCAAGAATAAACACTTCATTACTATTTACCTACCCGTATGACCGAAACCTCCGGTACCCCGTGAAGTTTCATTTAAGGCATCTACAGCCTTCCACTGTATGTGTTCGTGTCTGGCAATGACCATTTGACAAATACGTTCACCATCCTTGATTATAAATTCTTCTGCTGAAAGATTAACCAGTATAACACCAATTTCACCCCTATAATCGGCATCAATAGTTCCGGGAGTATTAAGTACCGTAATTCCCTTCTTTAACGCTAAGCCTGATCGAGGCCGTATTTGTGCCTCATACCCTTCGGGTAGTTCAATAAACAATCCGGTAGGTACCAATACGCGTTCCAGTGGACGTAAAATGATATCGGCAGTTATATTCGCCCTCAAATCCATTCCAGCAGAATGGATCGTCTGATATTCAGGCAGGTTATGCTTTGATTGATTTACTATTTTTATTTCCATACTTTTTAAAAATGGCATTAAGCAGTTTCTCCCGATAAAGAACATAAACTGCGTACCCGAAAATAAATAAGGCACTCAGCGTGTCGGAAACCAGGCCTTTCTCTCCTACTACTAAAAATCGTATGGCAAATATAAGTAATGCCACCAAAATGTATTCACCGATACGAAGCAAGTTATAATCGATTCGATAATACCTTCTTCCTAAAAAATAGGAAACCAGCATCATTAAGAAGTAAGCCACCAAATGACCATAAGCTGCAGCCATATAGGAAAAACGTTTAACAAAGAAAATATTGGCTACCAAGGTACAACTGGCTCCCACTGCTGTAAGCAATATTGCATATCCGGTTTTTTTGTGAAGTTTATACCAAATGGATTGATTAAAAAATATTCCATAAAATATATAGGCAATCAGGATTATGGGAACGATTAGCAAGCCTTCGTGATAACGTGGTGCAATAAAGAATTTAACATACTTAAGATAAAACAACATACCCATAGTTATTAACACACTAACGGTGATGAACAAACGCATAATACGCGCAAATACTTCATGTTCATCGGGTTTGCCCTGGTAGTTAAAATAAAAAGGTTCAACAGCGTATCGGAACATCTGAATAAATATAAAAAGCAACACCCCGATGCGGTAGTTTGCCCCATAAATTCCAAGAATGTACAACGCTTCGTTCTGATCGGGAACCATATGACGAAGCAGCACTCTATCCAGTGTTTCGTTGATAGTCCCAGCCAGTCCAGCCACCAATAACGGAAGTGAATAGGCTAAAACTTCTTTTAAAACTCTTCCATTAAAACGTATTTTTTTTATCTGTAATTCGGGTAGGATAAAAACTAAAACCACAGCACTGGCAATCAAATTAGATACCAGTACGTAACGAATATTCGAAGCGGTATTCCAGGAATCTTGAAGCAAACCTTTTGATACGAGGTACGGAATGAGTTCATAAAAAAACAACACCGATACAATGGTGGCCAGTACATTAATAATTTTTAACCAGGCGAAACGAATACTACGTTCTTCCTTGCGTAAACGAGCAAATGGAACCGTACTGAAGGCATCGATACCCACAATGATGGCTAAAAGAATTATGTATTCAACATTTCCCTCGTATTCCAGAGACCTTGCAATGGATCGTGAAAAGATGGATACTATAAAAATAAACAGAACCGATGTAGTGAATAAAGAGGTAAGCAGCGATCCATACACCTCTCCTTTTGAATCGTGTTGTGCAAACTTGAAAAAGCCGGTTTCAGTACCGTAAGTAAGCAGAATCATTAAAAAAGCAACGTACGCATAAAGTTCTGTGATAATTCCAAACTGTTCCACCGGGAACAGGCGCGTGTAATAAACGGTAAGTATGGAATAGTTGAGAATTTTTGGTACTATAGTGCCCAATCCGTATACCAGGGTCTGACCTGCAAGTTTTTTATAAATCATCCGGTTTTTAAGTATTAATCATTTTGTAAATTTGGCGCTTATTCACCACTCATAAACGTCGAGAGCTATGACTCGTTCGCATACCCAACATTTTGTAACCAACCGCTGCCAATTAATGGTAAGTAAGTTTTTTAAACAAGCATTTCTTTTTCTACTCGTTACATCCCCAATGGTAAAACTATCCGGACAAAACGACTACCCCAATGTTATTATTGAAACCAACAAAGGCAAGTTGGTGGTAATGCTTTACGACTTTACGCCCCTCCATAGCGAAAACTTTGTAAAATTAGTTAAAGAGGGTTACTATAACGATCAGTTATTTCACCGAGTTATCAAAAATTTTATGATTCAGACTGGTGATCCCGATTCAAAAGGGGCTGCACCCGGAGTAATGTTAGGACGTGGTGGCCCCAGTTATACCATTCCGGCAGAGTTTGTACCCCAATACTATCATAAGTTTGGAGCATTGGCAGCCGCACGTCAGGGCGATAATATCAATCCTCAACGCGCTTCCAGCGGTTCGCAGTTTTACATTGTTCAGGGCCAAACCTATACCGAAGCGGAGCTGGATGTTTTCGTGAAACGCGGCATGCATGTACCCTTTACCGAAGATCAAAAACAAATATACACTACGCTGGGCGGTACACCCCATTTGGATTACAGCTACACGGTATTTGGAGAACTGATTGAAGGATTTGACGTTCTCAAGGCTATCGCTTCAACCCCTGTAGGTCCCAATGACCGACCCATAGAAGATGTTCGTATCATAAAAGTTTATACCGTAAAAAAATAATTATGCTCCACAAAATTGCGTCCCTGCAAGAAGAACTAAAAAGCTGCACGATAAATTCCCAGGAAGAATTAGAAAATTTCAGGTTAAAGTATCTTAGCAAAAAAGGCGAGATATCTCAGTTGTTCAATGAATTTAAAGATGTTCCCAATGAACAGAAAAAGGAGGTTGGCCAGTTAATCAATCAACTTAAAGTAACAGCAACCACCCTTTATGAAAGCGTAAAAAATGCACTAACCTTAAACGTAAGTTCGGACACTGCGATGGACTACAGTATGACTGCCATACCTTTAAAGACAGGCAGCCGGCACCCCATCTCGCAAATACGACGCGAAATCATCGACATTTTTACACGTATCGGATTTACCGTTGCCGAAGGACCCGAGATTGAAGACGACTGGCACGTATTTTCCGGATTGAATTTCCCGGATGAACACCCCGCACGCGATATGCAGGATACTTTCTTTATTAACAAGAATCCGGACTATCTGCTACGCACCCATACCTCCTCCGTTCAGGTACGCAATATGGAAAGCAGCCAACCACCCATTCGGAAACTTTTTCCAGGTCGTGTTTTTCGCAACGAAGCCATATCCGCCCGTTCTCATTGCATTTTTCATCAGATAGAAGGGTTGTACATAGATACCCAGGTATCCTTTGCCGATTTGAAACAAACGCTGCTCTACTTTTCCAAGGAACTTTTTGGCGAGAAAACCCAGATACGGCTACGTCCATCGTTTTTCCCCTTTACCGAACCTTCGGCCGAAATGGATATTTCCTGCTCCATTTGCGGCGGTAGAGGATGCAATGTTTGTAAGTATACCGGTTTCCTGGAAATTATGGGTTGCGGTATGGTTGATCCTAACGTTTTGGAGGCTTCAAATATTGATAGTACCAAATACACCGGCTTTGCCTTTGGTATGGGTATTGAACGAATTGCCATGTTAAAATATCAAATCAACGATATTCGCTATTTGTTCGAAAATGATATCCGATTTTTAC
>QKEH01000015.1 GCA_003252385.1 Bacteroidota bacterium
TCAACTTTTCCCGGGCAATCTCAATATCTTTTAAAACTTTGGGGTAAAAGTAGTCCCACGAAAACTTATAGCTTCCTAAATGGAGCAGTGAAACTTCCTGGTATTGCCGGGTAACCTCAATCACCTGCTGCCAATAGCCTGCGGCTTTTTCCAGATGCCCAATGGCTTGTTGTTGCAATTCCGGGTTAGTGGTTTTTCGGGCTTCATCAAGGCAAATGCCTCCGGTGATCTTTTCAGAAAAATACAGGCTTAAATACGCCCAGGCTTTCACATCATTACATTCAATGGTAAAATTGGTGGTATCCTGAACCGGTTCTCCGGCGAGTGCATCGCAAAGGAGCAATATTTTTTCGCCATTTTGCTTCATGTGCTCTGCCAGTTGCACCGGGGTAATTTCGGTATCGGCTATGGTTTGGTTGTGCAGTTTTCGGTAGGTATACGCATCAATGTTCAGGTACCGCGGGTCCAGTACCGGGTGGCGGATCATTTCATCGACCCGTATGAAGGCTTCATCGGCTTCCTGGTAATTACGATAAAGTTGTGCTCCGTTCAGGAATCCTTCGCAGTAGAGCGTAAAATCCCAGGTTCCCTGGTAGAACGATGCCAGTTGCAGCGGCATTTCGCTGGCCAAGTTAAGGGCTTCATACAGTTTCTCACCGGCACTGGCGCCATATTTCTCCGTAAAAAATGGTATAAAGTAGGCATCTTCCAGATTTGGATTGTACAACAAACGACCCCACATTTTGTAGAACTCCCATTGTTTTTCGAACGCATACGTCCAATGGTACTCGGTTTCGGGTGCCATGCGATATTCCTTGGCCGGAATATAGGTTTCGGAACCCACAAAATAGCCGGCAACCACATCGGGGTAATCGTTCGTACGAATGTGCTCCTTAATAAACTGGGTGTTTCCCCAGTTCAGCAGGATAAAATCTTCGTTTCGCATCATCCAGGCCATTTTGTAATTGGAAGGCTTAGGATTCCAATACTGATCGGCAATCTTTCCTCCGTGCGTGATGGCTAAATTGGGGGTGGAATGACCGTGCGACCAGTTGAATTTAAATTCCATAATAATGGGATCGGGGAAGCCCGTATAGGATTCGATGTACTTACGTGCCTCCTTCGGATCGATGGAGAACGGTGCCCGGTGGATGAACCTGACGGGCCGGTTGGCTTGCCGGATTCCTTCCACAAAGGTACTCTTTACCCATTCCATGGCATCTGCTATGGGCATATTCATCCGTTCGCCCAGGCTCACTCCGATACCGGTCAGATCGGGATATTCGTTAATGGTTTGGGTAATGCATTCGCGCATGTAGTCCTTAATGAGTTGCGAGGTATCGGCAGGGGTAAATCCATAATGCCATTCCAGATCGTCCTTATAGTTGGCCACATTATGCGCTTGCGTCATGCCCGGCGACGTGAAAATATTCCAGTTGATGATGTAGGTTTCAATGCCCCGTTCCTTCGCCATTCGGAAAAGGGTTCTCCAAAACCGTTGCCAGTCTTCAAATTCCTTTCCGGTATATTGTATGGCTTCCGGATAATTCGTCGGCTGAATCATAAAAGTAAAGGGGTGCAGGTTCCAAAGGGTGAGTGCATTGAACCGGTTGGCAGCCATCATGTCCAGAAATTGCTCCCAGAACAGGGTGTCCCGTACCGTTTTTAAGTGCAATTGTAACGGTTCTCCAAGACGATACGACGACCACGGCAGGTTGAATTTAATGGCGCGAAATTCGAAGTGGGGGTTTTCGATGCCTTCTTTCAGGTTCGCAAAACCGCCGTAGAGTTTTTGCTGATCGCACAGTTCCAAAATCCCATACATTAACCCGGTATCGTCACCTCCGATGATACAAAGGTCTGAATGAAATCGGGTAATTTGATAGCCCTCCTTCCGAATATCGCCGGTAGCGATAGCATGCTCCTGCAACCAGCTACTGTCCCGTTTACACTGCAAGAGGAGGATGTGGGGTTGTTGATCGGCCGGGTAGGCTGTTAAATCCATCACCTCCAACGGAATCCATGACTGTAATTTTTTCAAAGCAATGTGGGTGATGGGCGGATCCGAGCCCATAAAAACTTTCGTGGCCGATGCTTCGACCCTTGCTCCTGATAAACCTACCAATACCATGAATAACAAGCATATATAGGTCAGTAGATTCTTATGGTCCGGATGGTTCACCAAACGAAAATCGAAGTTCCTGTGCAGGCGTCTGGCTGGGAAGAATATCTTTCGAAGGGTGGAAGTAGTACCTTCAATTATGGGTTTGGATAGATGTTTTATCAGTTTGTATAGCAAGTAGATATAGTGCATGTTTTCCGGAATAATGTAGTAGCTGGATGATTCTGGAATGCAATATAGAGAAAGTTCTTTGAAAGGGAGTAACCTGATGGCTCAAGGACTAAGAGCCATTAGCTATCATAAGGCTCTCATGATCCATGCCTCTTAGCGGTCATTGTATGGATTTTGCAAGCCATCCATGGACTTGTCCTCCGGAGCGCGATCTTACTGCCGCTTCACCTGCGATGCATCCACCACTTTATAGAGTTTGTCCGACCGACGGATCAGCGTGTTCACAGGGAAAGAAAAACGAACCCCTTTGTTCGTGGTTTCGACCGGTTTCAGATCGACCCGCAGTTCTTCAATAACTCCCTGAACCACACCCGTGGTGGGTCCGGTAATCAGGAATTCGTCGCCCACTCGAATTTCCATGGCTTCGCAAAGGAATTCGGCTACGCCAATATTGGGGAAGTAATTCATGCCTTTACCTACATATATTTTTCGTTTGGTGGCTTTGGAGCCATAAACATGGCTCCATTCGCCCAGACGTTGTCCCAGGTAGTATCCGTCCCAAAAGCCCCGGTTAAAGACCGATTCGAGACGCTGCATCCAGCCGTCAATTTTTTCCTGGGTATATGTTTCATCAAAAATACTTGACACCGCTTCCTTGTAGCAACTCACCACCGTGTGCACGTATTCGGCAGGACGGGCACGTCCCTCAATTTTAAGCACGCTAACCCCGGCATCGAGCACTTTATTCAGAAAATGAATGGTACACAGATCCTTAGGGGACATGATGTACTCGTTCTCAATATCCAACTCGCGACCGGTTTCTTTCTCCCGCACAGTATAACCTTTCCGGCAATGCTGCAGGCAGGCACCCCGGTTGGCCGAGTAATTCTGCTCGTGCAGGCTCAGGTAGCACTTACCCGAAATGGACATGCATAGAGCGCCGTGGATGAACATTTCAAGTTTCACCTTTTCGCCCCTGGGGCCACAGATGTTTTCGCGTTCAATAGCCTCCGAAATTTCTTTTACCTGATCTAATGAAAGTTCTCTGGCTAAAACAATTACATCGGCGTACTGCGCGTAAAACTTTAATGATTCCAGGTTACTTACATTTACCTGGGTGGAGATGTGTACCTCTACTCCCTTTTGATGGGCGTAGCCAATCACTGCGGGATCGCTGGCAATGATGGCGGTAATGCCTTTTTCCCGAGCCAGGTCAATCAGGGCTTTGGCATCGGGCAGTTCGTGGTTGTAGATGACGATATTGAGGGTCAGGTAGGTTTTTACGCCGTGTTCCCTGCAAATGGAAACGATGTGCTCCAGATCCTCCTCGGTAAAATTTACCGAAGATCGCGAGCGCATGTTCATTTTATTGAGCCCAAAATACACCGATCCGGCACCGGCCTGTATGGCGGCCATGAGCGATTCATAGGATCCCACGGGAGCCATTATCTCAACATCTTCAAACCTCATATACTGTAAATTATATCGGCTTACTTAAAAAAATGCTTCAATGCTTCAAAATACATTTTTTTCCATCCTTCGCGCATTTCTTCCTCTGCTTCGTCGGGCACATGGGTATGTAACAATTCAACCACGGTATTGGTTTTCTCGGGTTTAAGTGTTAGGGTCACAATGGATTCTTCGGCTTCGCCCTCAAAATACCATTGCTGCCTGATCAGTTTTTCGGTGACGAACTCCAGGTTTTTGCCTGTAATATCGCCATCGAACATCGAAAACTCGCTGCCCGGAACTTCGCTCATCTCGGCTTTATATCCGGTCCACAATTCGATGGTAAAGGGATTGGTGAGTGCAATGTAGATCTCCTCTGGGGTGGCATTCAGGTGGTGTTTCTGTCGAATGGTTGCCATGGTTTTTTCTTTGGTACAAAGGTAGGGCAAGTTCCAACAAGGGCAAAACAGAAAATAGGAAGTGCGGGTAAACGTAGAATTATACCGCAAGGAAATGGCAGTACTCCTGATTTTGACATCCTTTCGCCGGATATTTCTAAAGGAAATAAACAGCGGATAGAGGAGGACACAACATGGATCCTTGACAGAATGGACGAAACGCGCTCCTGGTAAGAAGGTTTTACACCGCCAAAGGACGCGAGCTTCGAAGAACACTGATTACAGGCTTCCAATACCCCAATTTCTGATCCGATGGCTTCCCAAAACGGTTTACCGCTTGAAGTGAATACTTTCCACAATTTTGGCGATGTCATCACCCATTTTGGGAAAGTTGTTTTCCAGATCGCCAAAGGAAATAACAAAACATTCGTTATTCACTATAGTGTACAGGCTGTTCATTTTCATGTGCAGGTTCATACCCGAGGTCTGAAGGGTGTAGGTGTAGTTCAGCCCAAGTGCTTCATTGCCATCTATAAGCAGGAATTGAACGTCATCGAAATGAACCTCATTCAGGGCACTTTGAATCATTTCTTTCGCCAATTCTACCGCTTCCGGGAGGCTTTTGTCGTTCAGCATTTTTTCGTTCTGAACCAGGAAACTGGTGGAGTTTTTCATGTAGTGCTGCTCAAGTTCTGAACCTGGAACGACTCGCCATTCCTGAGAAATAGAAAACGAAACATGAATCTGGCCGGGCGAAACAAATTCCGCATTGCCAAAACCACTTTGTGAACCGTTATGATCGACACAGCCAACCAGCGTTGCAGCCAGGCCAAGCACGAGCACGAAAATTTTTAATCTATTCATAACTAGATTGTTAAAATGCATTGATTTTGTTTATCGACACCTCGTTTAGCTGGTATCCTGCCTCTTTCAGTTTTACAAGTAACCGAAAACACTGAGCCATACCCAGGCATCCATTTTTCTGTCAAATATAAGGATAAAAGCACATGCTCAACGGGATCGAATCTGTTTTTAAAAACTACCGCATGCCGGTATGGAGAAATGGTAGGCAGCAAGAACTGTAAATCACATGGATGCGATGGCGACATCCTCCTGGGGAAACGATCTCGAAAGGAATAGAGAAGGTGTATTTGCACCCGGATGGTTGAGCTTGGATCGGGTGCTTGAAAGGAACACCTTCTCTTAAAAAACTGCAAAACACGTCCGGGAGCCTTCTTTTCAATTCATGTCAACTTCGGCGGGGTAAAACCGTTTCGCCACAATTTAGAACGATCCCAAATAAAAATTCAACCCATTCGAATCCCCTGATACCACACAGGCCTCACCCGGCGCAGTATACACGAATTGATGGGTGGGTTGTTAACTTGATAACAGTTCCCGTGCATTTTATTTGAAGGCCTTGCAAATTGATTATATTTGCTCCTCATTATAACTTTTACTATTAAAACAACAGTAATACATTAAAACTAAATTATTATGAATACAGCAATTGTGCCTTATTTGGCCTTGATTGGAGCGGTGCTGGCTTTGGTGTTTGCACTGATCTTTTTCAAGAGCCTGATGAAAAATCCGGAAGGTACCGATCGGATGAAAGAAATTGCCCAGCACGTTCGTGAAGGTGCTATGGCTTACTTGACCCGCCAGTACAAAGTGGTTGGGATGGTTTTTGTAGTGCTGGTGGTGCTGCTTACCATTCTGGCCTATATGCGGGTTCAGAATCCCTTCGTTCCCGTGGCCTTCCTTACCGGGGGTGTTTTCTCCGGTTTGTGTGGTTTCCTGGGAATGAAAACGGCCACCTACGCCTCGGCGCGTACCGCTCAGGGAGCTTCGCAATCGTTGAACAAAGGGTTGCAAATCGCTTTCCGTAGTGGCGCCGTAATGGGTTTGGTAGTGGTTGGTTTTGCACTGCTCGACATAGCCCTGTGGTACCTGATCCTCGATCGTTTGGTATTCACTGCCGAGCACATGGCTAACGGAATGCATTTCATGGGTCTCGACTTTGTGCATGCCGGCACCACCGAAACCCAAAAATACGTTGAGATTACTGCTACCATGCTAACCTTTGGTATGGGTGCTTCTACCCAGGCCCTGTTTGCCCGTGTAGGGGGTGGTATATATACCAAAGCAGCCGATGTGGGTGCCGACCTCGTGGGTAAAGTGGAAGCCGGTATCCCGGAAGATGATCCACGTAACCCGGCTACCATTGCCGATAACGTTGGCGATAACGTAGGTGACGTGGCCGGTATGGGTGCCGACCTGTACGAATCGTACGCCGGTTCCATTCTGGCTACTGCTGCCCTGGGAGCTGCTCTGGTGGGATCTCAAACCATTACACAACTGCAGGCGGTTACTGCTCCCATGTTGGTAGCTGCCATTGGTGTGGTGCTTTCCATTGTGGGTATTTTCATGGTTCGTACTAAAGAATCGGCCACTCAAAAAGCACTATTGCGTGCCCTGTTTATTGGAACTTTTGGAAGTTCCGTTCTGGTACTGCTGGCAGTTGCCGGTTTAGCCGCTGCAGGCTGGATTACCTGGGGCGTTTTCGGTTCGGTTATTGCCGGTCTGTTGGCAGGGGTAATTATCGGGCGAGGTACCGAATACTATACTTCGGATGAATACAAACCCACTCAGGGTATTGCCAATCAGGCACAACAAGGCCCCGCAACCACCATTATCGATGGTATCGCTGTGGGCATGTACTCTACCTGGATTCCGGTAGTGACCATTGTTGCCGGTATTATTGCCGCCTTCGGTTTTGCCGGCGGATTTACCAACTTTGCCCAGGGCGTATACGGAATTGGTTTTGCTGCTGTGGGTATGCTTTCCACGCTGGGTATCACCCTGGCAACTGATGCCTTTGGCCCCATTGCCGATAATGCAGGTGGTAACGCCGAAATGTCGGAACTTCCCAAACAGGTTCGCGAGCGTACCGATGCTCTGGATATGCTGGGCAATACCACCGCAGCTACCGGTAAAGGGTTTGCTATTGGTTCTGCGGCTCTTACTGCCATGGCGCTTTTGGCGGCTTACATGGAAGAAATTCGTTTGTGGCTGGGCAAATCGGCCGAAAGAGGAGGCGATTTTCTGGCCGCTACCGGACTTACCAACCTTGCTGATGCCAAGATTGATGACTTTGTAGAATACTATAACCTGTCCATTTTCAACCCCATGCTGTTGGGTGGTTTGTTCCTGGGCTCTATGATGGCCTTCGTATTCTGTGCCATGACCATGAAAGCCGTAGGCCGTGCCGCCGGTGCCATGGTAGATGAAGTACGCCGTCAGTTCCGCGAAATACCCGGAATTATGGAAGGCAAAGGAACCCCTGAATATGCCAAATGTGTGGCAATATCGACTAAAGGTGCACAGCGCGAAATGATTGTTCCTTCGCTGATGGCCATTGCCGTACCGGTGGTGATTGGGCTTATTCTGGGTGTTGCCGGGGTAGTAGGTCTGTTAGCGGGTGGTCTGGTAACCGGATTTACCCTGGCAGGTATGCTCAACAACTCAGGTGGTGCCTGGGACAATGCGAAAAAATACATCGAAAAAGGAGCTCATGGCGGAAAAGGCAGCAGCGCGCATAAAGCGGGTGTAGTTGGCGATACCGTTGGCGATCCTTTCAAAGATACCTCAGGCCCTTCGCTGAATATCCTGATCAAACTGATGACTATGGTGGCAGTGGTTATGGCCGGCTTAACCGTAGCTTACAGTATTTTCTAAAAAATACTACTGAAACAATACAAAAACCCGCAGCGTAGCACTGCGGGTTTTTTTATTTCCCGCAATTATCCACGTTTCATGGGTAATAGACAAGGGGTTGGCGCGAAAGGGATAATTTCCTGCATGAAAAAGGGCAGTCGGAGGGCTACAAAAGGTTTTAGACAGGAAGTTGGGTTTGCTATTGCTTTTTTGCATTACCCCTTGGCAAGAGCCTGTTTCAAGATGGTATCTTTCTGTCCATACTATGTTCTAATAAAACCAGGAATCGCAAACTTTTTGGAGTGATTGAGATCATAGTGTAGCTATGAGATATAGATGGCCTAAATAGTGACTGGCTATGGAATAAGCATATTAACTTGGGGGTTGAAACTCCCCAAAAGTACCACTATGAAAACCTTCCGACTGATCCTGATTATTGGTGCCATGATAGCCATGGCCATTAGTTCCCGGGCGTTTAGTTCCAATTCCGGCAGTTCTCAAAGCCGCACCTGCGATACAACAAGCGTACACGTTGCGAGCCTTATGACGGGCTTGCTTGCGAATGAAGAGTAGCCAACGCTTCTTCCAGGTGTTCAACCGGCAACTGACAGGCTTTATCCTCACAAACATAAAGGCGGGTGCCGTCGGACGGAGCACGGCCTTTGAGCAGGGGTAAATCGCTGGCTACTTCACTGCCTGCCAGTATCAGATGGGGCCAATAGTCCTCTTCCAGTTTTCTTCGAAAGGTTTCGGTATCCGGTCCGCAAATGGCCAGTTCCCGGGTTGGGTATGCCAATCGTAGAAGTAACGATGCCCAATGGGAGAAGTAGCGGGCATGATTACGGACATCGTCCAGCACATTTGTTAGCATCTGAAGCGCCCGATCGGTATAGTCTTCCCGCTCCAGATAGCTGCCCAGGGTGTACAGGTTGTGTGCCATCACCGAGTTCGAAGCCGGAATAACATTATCGGTTAGTTCCTGTTTCCGTACCACCAAATTGGCGTATTGCTCGTCGGTATAAAAGAACATGGCGCTTTGAGGATCCGTAAAATGTTGCTGTACATACTCCGTTAGCTTACCAGACTGATGCAACCAGTCCTCGTTAAAAGTTGCACGGTACAGCTGCAGGAAAGCCTCAATGGTAAGGGCATAATCGTCCAGGAAGGCAGGCACCGTACTCGTACCGTTCTTATAGCTTCGCCAAAGTCCTCCGGAGGCCGTAGTCTGTTTTTCGAGCAGGAAATTTGCCGTGTGGATGGCTAAATCCAGAAAGTGATTCTGTCCAAAAGCGCGATAGGCATCGGTTAATCCTTTAATAACCAGTGCATTCCATGCGGTCAGAATTTTATCGTCAAGGCCCGGGCGGGTGCGTTGTTCCCTATGCTGCAGCAGGGTTTGTTTGGCTGCTTGTATTTTTTCACGTGCCGCTTCGGGCGATAGCCGATACAGGGTGGCCAGTTCTTCCGGGGTATGGGTAACAAACAGGTTATTTTTGCCATGCTCCCAGTTGCCTTCGGGCAGGCAATTAAAGTAGGTGCCGATGAATTCCGCATCGGAACCCAGTAGGGTATTCAGTTCGTGAGTGGTCCATACGTAGTATTTTCCTTCTTCCCCGTTACTGTCGGCGTCGATTGCCGAGCAGAAGCCACCTCCGGGCAAGCTCAATTCGCGTTCCAGGAACGCAACGGTTTCGAAAACCACCTGGCGGTAAAGCTCCTTTCCGGAGAGCTGATAGGCTTCGGAATACACACTTAGAAGCTGGCCGTTGTCGTACAACATTTTCTCGAAGTGGGGCACATTCCAGGTGTTTATGGTGGCATAGCGGGCAAAGCCACCGCCAATCGAATCGTAGATGCCCCCATGGGCCATTTTGGTAAGCGACAGCAGGGTGTGTTCCAAAGCATCCTTCTGTCCACTATGATGGTAGTAACGCATGAGGAAGAGCCAGTTCGAAGGCATCGGAAACTTGGGAGCGGCTCCAAAACCACCGTCCACCCTGTCGGCCGACGCCATGAACGAGGCAAATACCTCTGAGGCATGTTCGGTATTCAACGGGGACAACGATTTGTTTTCCGGAATGCGGTCGCTATGCAGCACCCCTTCCTTCAGGGATTCGGCTTGCTGTAAAACTTTTTCCGGTTCGTCGCGATAGAGTTTGGCCAGGTATTCCAGTACCTGAATCCACTGCTCTTTCGGGAAATAGGTACCCCCATACACCGGACTGCCATTGGGCAGGGCCATACAGTTCAGGGGCCAGCCTCCACCCCCGGTGAGCAACTGTACGGCATTCATATACACCTGGTCGACATCGGGGCGTTCCTCACGGTCTACCTTGATACATATAAAATGTTCGTTCATCACCCGGGCTACGTCCACATCTTCGAACGATTCGTGTGCCATAACATGGCACCAGTGACAGGCGGAGTAGCCCACGCTGATGAGGAGCAGTTTGTTCTCCCGCTGGGCTCTTCGGAGGGCTTCATCGCCCCAGGGGTACCAGTCGACCGGATGGTCGGCATGCTGCAGCAGGTAGGGGCTGGTTTCCCCGATCAGTCGGTTGTGGTGCGGAGTGGTTTCCATGGAATGTGTATTTACAGGAATCGTAGAAAGTTACGCTTTCGGGGCAAGAACTTCCTCTCTTTACCAAACAACTTTAAAACCGATTGGTTGATCGCTAAGGGCAACCAACCGGGCTTGTGTATAAAGTTTTTTTCAGGGCATGAAAGAATCTATACCTTTGTTTGAAAGTGAGAAAAGGTATGAATAAAGTTCATTTTATTGCTGTTGGGGGGGCTGCCATGCACAACCTGGCCCTGGCTTTGCACGGAAAAGGGATTCAGGTGAGCGGATCGGACGATGAAATATTTGAACCTTCGCGCACCCGGCTGGCTGCCAAGGGATTATTGCCCGAGAAAATGGGGTGGAATCCGGAGCGCATCACCTCCAAGTTGGATGCCGTGATCCTGGGCATGCATGCCCGTGCGGATAATCCGGAACTTTTAGCTGCCCAAAAGATGGGGGTTCCCATCTATTCGTATCCTGAATTTCTTTACCAGCAGACCCAAAACAAAAAACGGGTCGTAATTGCCGGCAGTCATGGTAAAACCACCATCACGGCCATGGTCATTCATGTGTTACGCTACCACGGCATAAAGTTCGACTACATGGTAGGCTCTAAGATTGATGGTTTCGAGAATATGGTGGGACTGAGCGGAGACTCGGAATTTGCCGTTTTCGAGGGCGACGAATACCTGTCATCACCGCTCGACCTGCGGCCCAAATTCATGCATTACCATCCGCATGTTGCGCTGATTAGCGGCATTGCCTGGGACCATATCAATGTGTTTCCCACTTTTGAATTGTATGTACAGCAATTTGCCCACCTGATTAATGCATTGCCAGATGAAGGTAAATTAGTCTACTATCAGGGCGATGCACATCTTCGGTCACTTGCGCTAAATTGTCCGGCTGGTGTGGAGGCACTACCTTACCAGGAACACGACAGTATTCGGGAGGAAGGCCGACTGGCTCTTATAACCCGAGAGGGGAAAAGGGTGCCTTTACAGCTGTTTGGTAAGCACAATTTGCAAAATCTCAATGGAGCCCGGCTGGTATGTGCCGAAATGGGTATCAGCCCGGACGATTTTTATGAAGCTATCGGCTCCTTTACGGGTACGGCCAAACGCTTGCAATTATTGCATGCTGCCGATTCTTTTAGCTGCTATCTTGATTTTGCGCATTCTCCATCCAAAGTGAAGGCTACAATTGAGGCGGTTAAAGAACAATTTCCGGATCGGGAATTGGTAGCTGTTTTTGAACTTCACACCTTTAGCAGCCTCAACAAGGAATTCATTCCTCAATACCGTGACTGTTTCGATAAGGCAGACACTCCGGTGGTCTATTTCGATAGTGCGGTATTGGAACATAAAAAAATGGAGCCCCTGCTGCCGGAATTTGTTCAGGAGCAGATTGGCAACCCCAACCTAAGGGTGTTTTCAAAACCTGAAGATTTGGAAAAATTTGTGCAACATATAAACAAACAGCAGGTCTCCCTTCTGCTGATGAGTTCCGGTAATTTCAGCGGTTTACCGCTGGCGCAATGGTTTCGTTAAATTGGAGCAGCAGCGTCCGGTATTTGCCTCTTTCAATACTATGCTTATTTTTGAATAAATTCGATAAACTACTATGGAGATTAAAGGCACAGCAGTAATTGCCATTCGCGATTTTGTTCGGTATACTTACCCTGAACAATTTAAAGCGTGGGTTGATTCTCTTAACCCGGAAGCCAAGGCTATTTATTCCGGAATGATCGATTCCTCAAAATGGTATTCGCTGGAGGAAGGAGGCATTGAAGCTACCCGAAAACTGGGGGAGATGTTTTTTGAAGGCGATTATAAGAAGGGAGCCTGGGAATCGGGACGGTTTAGTGCCGAAAAAGCCCTGAATGGCATCTATAAAATCTTTGTAAAAGCGTCATCACCGGGGTATATCATTCAACGGGCTTCGCGTGTGTTTGCCACCTATTATCAGCCCTGTCAGATGAAAATATTGGAGCGTACCGATAAGCACGTGGTGTTGCAAATTTCGAACATGACCAAAAGCGATATTGTTATTGAACACCGTATTGCAGGATGGATCGAAAAAGCACTTCACATATCCGGTGCTTCCGATGTGAAGCTGGAGTTTCCCAAATCCATTGCCAAAGGCGATGCAGTAACCACCCTGAGTATAAACTGGAATTAAGAAAAATTTAACCGCAAAACCCCTCCGGAATATTTTGTTAACCTGAGTGGAAGTTGTAACTTGCACCGTATATTCTTAATTCTTATTCGAATGTTTTGTCGGAGAAAAGTTCTTGCGATGAGAAAGGTGTTTCTCGTTTTTCTCCTGGTCGGCTTAAGTACCATTGGCTTGCAAGCCGAAGTGGAAGACGAACAGACACTGGAGTTTAACTCAGAGTACGCTCTCAGAAAGAGCAGCAACACCGTTAAGGTGTACTATACCAATGAGCGCGGCGAAAAGATCGAGTATTCTTTCGATAGTTTTAACGCTGATGTGGTACTGTATGTGTATCGACACATTGAACAAGACCGGATGGTAGATTTGTTGTCCAGTAAGTATCGCCTCTCCAAAACGGAAGCCCGGCGGAAGGTTAAAATGGCCATCAATACCATGGAGGTTTGGAACATTGTTCTGCGAACCTGACAGCCAAGTAAAAGAGCGTACCATCGTGTGATTGTTTCAGAGATTTCACATTCTCCAGCAAGGGCAACTACTAGTTTACAATTACACAAAACTCCGACACGTACCGGATGGAGGAATTTTTGAAAGAGTCGCACGATTTTTTTCGCAACATTTTGGTATTTTAAAAAATACATCTACATTTGCACACCCAAATCAACGGGATATGTCACACGGTCCGTTCGTCTAGGGGTTAGGACGCCAGGTTTTCATCCTGGTAACAGGGGTTCGATTCCCCTACGGACTGCAAACAAAAGATTATTTTTCCCCCACCGGACAAGGTTTGTAAGGTGGGGGTTTTTATTTTGATTGGAACCGGATTGGAACGAAATCGTTCTGTAATATTTCTAAGTCTATCTTTCATAATATCAATTATTTGTCGAATAAATTATTGTGTTTTTTTCATTTATAAAATATTCCTTGTTATTCTTTTTAACCCAGATTATCCCTGAATAAATTCCATTTATGAAGTCATATTCAAAAGGAATAATTTGATGACCTTCTTCATCAATAATACCATATTCTCCATTTTTCCTGACAGAAGCCAAACCATCAGAAAACAAACTTGCACCTTCGAATTGAATCGGAATTCTTTCATTTCCCAGGAAATCCAGATAACCATATAAATTGTTTTTCTTTACAACAATAAAAGGACTTTCACTGTAATGAGGGTAATCATAAATAAAGGGTATAACAGTTTCGCCCTGCTCGTTAATAAACCCGTATTTGCCCTTCTTGGCTGCTGCAAGCCCATTCTTAAAAAGGAAGGCATCTGAATACTGAAATGGGATAATCACTTTATTTCGTTTGTTGATGAATCCGAATTTTCCATTCTTAACAACAGGGATTGGTTGTTCTTTAAACTGCAAGGTTTCATCATACAGGATTCTGTCATATTCCGTTGGAATGAGCAAATCTCCCTTTCTATTTAGGAGACCTACTTTATTATTTTTCATAACGTAGGCGAAACCATCATAAAATTTTTTAGCTGAATCGTACCTGGGTTGGATGATGAATTCGCCAAAGTTATCGGCGTAACCCCATTTGCTCTTTTCCTGTTTAGGATGGATAGATTTGAACCTTGATATTTTAAGGCGTTCCAATATTTCTTCCGGAGCAGTACTAAAATCAAGACTTGCAAAATAGGCCATTGCGTCTTCATAATGACCTAAAGTGTAGAGTTTATTTGCCAAGAGATAATAAAGGCTATACTGATAAATACGATACAGCCAGTTAAATTCTTCTTTCTTTAAACGACAAGTTAGAAGACTAATACATTTTTTTGCTTTTTGCTGTGCTTCCCGGTAAGAATTAGCATTGAAATCCTCAAGGGATAACTGATACCAATCTTTTGCTTCTGCGTTCATTTTACTGATATACTTTTCAGTAAAATTTCACAAAGGATGTACCAAGGCATTGATAGTCAGACGATAATGACAGGCTGTCAATATGTTTGTCATGTCAGCCTGTCATAATAGAATGGTTATTAGGCACTTAACTAATCTATTCTAAGTGTTTTAAGCTTTTCCTCTAAAGAGGTTTTGTTCTTTAACTGACTAGTTGCAATATCGAAATCACTTAAATCCCAATTTTCAGACGATTTCTTCAGGATTCCATATACTTTATCAGAAGTATTTGTCAATGATAATATTTTATCCTTTGTATCACAGGCTTCCATCTTTTTATAGATTAGACCTAAAACTATATCAACCTCTTCATAGAAAGCTTGTCTTGTGGGGCAATCATTATAATACAACTTACAACCAATATAAGGTTTTAAAGCTTCTTCAAAATGAAAAAAATAGTTTTTACCATACTTCGATAAAATAATTCTTTTGGTTTCCGGTAATGTTAAACCTTCATCAATGTTTTCCTCTTCTGTTATGGCAGGTTGAGTTATTGTGTTTTTAACTTCATCAGCGATATAGCTTTGATATTCTTTTGGTGACCCATTTTCATCATACCAACGCCAAACAAAATACTTTTTTGGGGAATAGGTTCCATCATCGTTTCTGGTTGAAACAAGTAATCCTTGGGAATTCAGCTTTCCATTCTCATGATATGATTTGTACGTACCATCAATAACCGAGATTTTTTCTCCGTTGTTTTCCGTAATGATACACTCAATTTCTTCTTTTTTATTGCCATTGGGAAAGTAATTAATTACAGTACCCTCAATTAAATCATCTGTATATGGTTCGATACTTAATAGAGTTCCAGCTTCATCGTAAGTTTTCCATTCACCATCCATGGTGTATCCAAAATCAGAAAATTCATAGGCTGCTGATTTGGGATAGCTGATTTTTAGACGACCCTCTTGATTTACTTTCCCGGAAGGATAGAAAGTTTTTGCGTTGCCATAAGAAACCTGAGTTTCATAATTAGCTTCTTTGTTTGGTAAATAATTTATTTCGGAAAATATTGAACCATCTTCATTATACATAAATCCTTTACCTACACGCTTTCCGCCTTTATAAGTACAAGTTTCCATTTTGTTTTCATTCTCAAAATACAGGATTAAGTCACCCACTATAACATCAAAAGAATACTCAAAGTCTGAGTGAAGCTTACCACTTTCATAATAGTAACTGGCTTTTCCTTTTCTTTTTCCATTGACATAAGTTGTTATAAACTTTGGTGTTCCATCCGGATAATATTCTTTATAATAACCATGTCTAACAACATCTGATAGTTGATGCCCGCCCGGATCATAATCGGTAATTAATCCAGTTTCACTATCACGAGAAACGATGTTATCTACTTCAGCTACTTTTCCGATATAATATTCGTATTCATAATGCAAAGCATCGCTATTCTCATAATATACTTTTTCGACTTTGATATCTTGAGCATTAAGTATAACTGAAATAACGCCAAATAGAAAGTTTAAAATAAATGTTTTCATGCTTAAAATATTTGTTAACAATCACTTATCAGTCAATTATCCACAAAGGATTTGCCATGTGAATCTTAAAATGACAGCGTGGCATATTCACTCCGCATTAAAAGCATTTGACTGTTAATCAAATATAAAAAAACAAATAAACACTACCAAATGGTAGTGTTTTAATTTGTTAAGATATCGTCATTTTGCTATATGGGCTACATTAGCAACGATGATTATATAAAAGCTTTTGGTTCTCACTTAAGAAAAATAAGAAATGAGAAAGGTTTAACTTGTGAGAAGTTAGAGGAAATAACAGATATTGATGCAAAGCAAATTAGCAGACTTGAACGAGGGGAAAGAAGCCCCAACCTTACAACTATCTATTATCTAGCTAAAGGACTTGGCGTTAAGCCAACTGAACTGCTAGATTTTGATTTTTCAGACGAACAATAAGGAATATAAGGCTGATAGAGTAATTTCTTATAATTGATTAAATAGCTAGAACAAGAAATTTTATTATTCCTAACGGATTTTTATTAAATTGTATAATGGAAGGAACAATGTGAGAAGGGAGTACTAATTTTACTCGTTATTTGAATATGAAAACCTTAATAAAAGAAACATTAACCAAAGTTGAAACTGAGTTTAAAGAGACAATAAATGGAAAATGTTTATGTGAACTAAAAACAATTAGGTTTGATCAGGGGAATACTCCGAATTATTCATTAGACGAAATCCAACAACTTTATATACTAAGATATTATCCTGCTTACTTGTGTGAATATAAATATTTATACAAAAAAATAATAAGCACTAAATTATTAGCAAAGTATAATATCTTATCAATTGGTTGTGGATGCTGTGTGGATTATCATGGAGCCTATTTAGCATTAGGCAGAGACCATACTAATTAAATACTCCCCTTCTTTAGACAACGATATTTCAAAGATAAGTTAGATTTCCCTTACCGCCCAATTGGGCGGTAAGGGAAATCTACGCGGCCGATCGGAACACCGCCTCTGGTCTTTTATAACCTAAAGACTGATGCCCTCTT
>QKEH01000059.1 GCA_003252385.1 Bacteroidota bacterium
TGCATGGTGGAGGAATAGAATACTTCAGGTTCGGCTTCCTTTTGCGAAACGTGATCGGATATTTTTACGGCCAGCAGCAGTCTTCCTTCCACGGTTTGTCCTAGAGTGTCCAGCTGGCACAATCCCGGATAGGTGTTGGCATAGTACTGCATTTGTTCCAGGTATTCCTCGTAACTGGGGTACGTATTCCAGGTTCCGGGAAACAGGGTTGCCGTTTTTTGGTTGATCGGGTTCTGTTGCGAGGGAGGCGTAAGCACGTTGAAAGGAAGGTCGTATTTAAGGAATTCCAAAAATCCCGCTTCATTGGCATAGGCAGTGATTTGCCCGTTCTGTGGATGCTCCATCGAGATTATGGAGTACATGCTTTGCAGCAACCTCCGGTCAATGGTGTGGAAGGAAAATACTACCTCCCTGCGCGTTTCCAGCTGTTTGAAGGCTTTTTCCAGCTCCTCAGGTGCAACAGGTTGTGCTTTGTTGTTTGTGGGTATAAGCAGTAGTAAGAGAATGGAAAACAGGGAGATAGTATAAAAGAAAGATTTTTTCATCGCACAGAGTGGTTCATTGGATTTATCCGGTAAAGATAAACGAACCCAGAACACGAAACGGAGCGCCACGGCGGAAAATTTGGGGCATTCTTCAGCAGGTATTCGGTCGTTTACCGACAATTATAGGTTCTTAACCGAAACTTCGAGTCCAAATAGAACGATTCCGTGCAACTTTGTGAGCGAAATGATGTCCATTGGGAAACTTTTATACTCATACAAACTAGAACCGAATAACTCAAATGAAGAATGTATCAGCAATTATTTTGCTATTAATTGGTTTTACTGCGCTGAATGCCAATGTAATACTAAGCGGTTACCTCAACGACGAAAGTAATGGTGAAGCGTTGATTGGTGCCACGGTATATGTGGATGAACTCAAACAGGGCGTGGTATCGAATCCCTACGGATTCTATTCCTTATCGGTGCCACCGGGAAAGTACACCATTACTTTTTCCTACATTGGCTATGGTTCCCGTTCCGTGGAGATGAACCTGTCGGCCAACACCAAATTTTCTGTTCGTCTGGCCGAATCGACCCGCGAGCTGGAAGAAGTGGTGGTTACCGGCGAGAAAAGCAACCGCAATGTGGAAAGCCTGGATGTAAGTAAGGAAAAAGTGCCGGTTAAAATGGCACAGAAACTGCCCTCGTTCATGGGCGAAGTGGATGTAATTAAAACCATTCAACTTTTACCCGGAATTCAAAGTGGTGGTGAAGGAAGTTCGGGCTTGTACGTTCGCGGAGGTGGCCCCGACGAAAATCTGATCATTCTCGATGAAGCTCCGGTGTACAACGCATCGCACCTTATGGGTTTCTTTTCGGTATTCAATGCCGATGCGATAAAAGACATTGAGGTGTATAAAGGTGGGATACCTGCACGCTACGGCGGCAAGGCCTCGTCGGTAATTGACATTCACATGAAGGATGGAAATATGAACCACTGTGAGTTTGCCGGGGGAATTGGCAACGTGTCCAGTCGGTTAACTGCACAGGGACCTATCATCAAAAACAAATGGAGCTACCTGGTTTCGGGGCGGAGGACTTATGCCGATGTGTTATTCCGTCCTTTTGTTGAAGCGCTAAAAGACAACCGTCTGTATTTCTACGACCTGAATGCCAAGAGCAATATCATTCTCAGCGATAAGGATCGGATTTATCTGTCGGCTTATACCGGCGATGATGCCTTTGCCTTGGGAGATGCCTTGTATATGCGGTGGGGCAACCTCACCAGTACCGCGCGCTGGAACCACGTCTTCGGACAAAAGTTGTTTTCCAACACCTCGCTGATTTATTCCAAGTACGATTACAATATGGGGGTACCCGGCAACGGTTCCGATCAGTTCGATTGGAATTCACAAATCCGGGATTATAATCTGAAACAGGATTTCAACTGGTTTGCTACCCCAAACAATACGGTCAACTTCGGGTTCAATATCATCGATCACCACTTTGAGCCGGGCCGGATTGAGACCAAGTCCAACTCGATGTTCAACGATTTAAGCCTGACCAATTACAACGCCCTGGAAAACGCCCTTTACGTATCGAACGAACAGATTCTGGGACCCCGCTTTTCGGTTCAGTATGGCATTCGGTACTCGCTCTTTCAGCAAATTGGGGAGGGTAAAGTTCGCAACTACCGCGATCCCGAAAACCCGGTGATTACCGATACGCTGAATGTGGTAGATTACCGTCAAGGGGAACTGGTTGGATCGGCGTTCCACAATTTGGAGCCCCGCCTGTCGATGAAATATTCATTGGGCACGAGCAGTTCCATAAAAGCATCGTACAATCGTATGGTGCAAAACCTGCACCTGATTTCAAATACCAATTCGCCTACGCCACTGGATATTTGGTTGCCCAGCAGTAAGTACATCGATCCGTTGATTGTGGATCAGTATGTTCTAGGGTACTTTCGAAATTTTAAAAACGATGCTATCGAAACTTCTGTGGAGGTGTACTACAAAGACATGCAAAATGTGCTCGATTATAAAAACGGTGCCGAGTTGTTTCTGCGTGAAAACATAGAAACTGAACTGGTTACCGGCACAGGCTATTCCTACGGAACCGAATGGCTGATTAAAAAACAGCAGGGAAGTTTTACCGGGTGGATTGGTTATACCTACTCCCGCACCATGCGCGAGGTAAAAGAAATTAGCGATGACCCGTATCCGTCCAGTTACGACCGTACCCACGACTTGTCGGTAGTGATGAACTACGAACTCAGCAAGCGATGGAATTTTTCCGGAACCTGGGTGTATTCTACCGGCTCGCCCTACACCTTACCGGCTGCCAAATACGAAGCGCAGGGCATGCAGCATTACTACTATTCGGAACGAAACAGCTACCGCCTGCCCGATTATCATCGTCTGGATCTATCCTTTACCTATAACTTTAAAAAGAACGATTACCGCAAATACAAGCAATCGCTTAACCTGTCGGTATACAACGTGTACGGGAGGCGAAATGCCTACTCCATCACCTTCCGCCCCAAAGAGGGATCCAATGGCTTGGAGTCTGAAGCGGTGCGATTATCCATTATTGGAGCACCCATTGTAGCGGTAACCTATAACTTTAACTTTAACTGCAATGATTAAGATCATGAAGAAACTTCTATACCTTCCCCTTGTGATTATTAGCCTTCTTTCGTGCGAAGATGTAGTGGACGTGAATTTGCGCAATGAGGACACAGGCATGTACGTGGTAGATGGCACCATTGAAACGGGTTCGGCACCCTATCTGTTTCTTTCCCGTACGGTATCTGTAACCGAACAGATGCAGCCCGATTGGGTCAGTGGGGCGAATGTACAGATTAGCGATGATCTGGGCCGTACGGTTACCCTGGTCGAAAACGATTCCATTCCTGGTTTCTATACCACTCCGGAAGCCATCCATTACGTGGGGGAACCCGGGCGCACCTATACCCTTACCATTGCAGATGGCGATGAAACGCTCACTGCCAGCGAATTTATCAAGCGTGTTGAGCCACTGGATTCCATTATGGTGCATCCCTCGGAACGTGGAAATGGTATTTTTCTGGGAATTTTTATGTATGGAAACGAACCGGCAGGCAAAGGCGATTATTACAAATGGGATTTCTATATCAACGATACCCTGCTAACCGATCCGATGTACCTGGCCATCGCCAGCGACGAACTGGTGGATGGAAATCCGATTCAGGATTTTGAGTTGCTTACAGATTTTCATAATCCCAACCAACCCTCGGAGCGTTTGTTGCCATTGGGTGCATCGGTTCAGGTGGTGCAGAAGTCGATTTCGGAGTTTGCTTATAACTACTACATGGAAGCTTTGAACCAAAGTTCCAACGGTTCCCTGTTCAGTGTGCCGCCGGCTAACTTGCCCACCAATGTAACTTCCGCCAGCGGAAAGGTGGCCATAGGCGTTTTTATGGCTCGCGATATTTCCGTTTCCAATGTAGTAATCATCGATCAGGACATCGAAGAACAATTGGCAAAACCTTAGTGTTTTTTCATAGAGTGGAAGCGCAATCCGTCTTTTGGGTTGCGCTTTTTCGTTTTTTGTACTTGGCAAAATAGTTGTAGTTTTGCTCTCTTAATGTAAATAATACAAACAGAATATCGACCTGGTCAAACTAATCTCTAATCTTAAAGAACACTATGAAAAAATTTCTCATTGCAATTTTGTTAACACAAATGGGTGTGTTGCTCGCTATCTCACAGGAATCGCCCAACCAGTTGGTTTTGGGGCCACAACTGCACTTTATGAAAGCCAATAATAATGAGGTTGATTTTGGTATTGGAACTTCCATTGGTGTAAAAATGCACGATCATGTCACGGTGGGTTTGGCGTACAATTTTCAGTATTTTAAAGTCAGAAGCGAGTACTATACTAATTCTTTCTATGAAGGTCATATCAATTCATTGTTAGTGTTCACTCGGGTGGAGAATGATATTGCTGACCGTTTCACCTTTTACTTTGAGCCCCATGCAGGTTACGGTTTTAATTTTGACTATTTGAAAGACGGAATCT
>QKEH01000024.1 GCA_003252385.1 Bacteroidota bacterium
GGGTTCTTTATGCAACACATAAAAGTGCCGCCGCCTGCCCGTTTCTTTGCGCGAAATGCAGTTTTCCATACAATACGATTCATGATTGATCAGTTGATCCAGAGTTTGAAAAAAGAACGTGGTATCCTCCCCTTCTTCCGGAATCGCCAGGAGATAGGTATCTGATGGAGGGTATTTTACATCATTTGTAAGTAAAGGAATTGAATCAAAATCCATGTTTTTATGTGGAGCATGTTCTTTAACGGGTAAGGTGAGGCATTTAGCATAAATGCGGTGACTATTCTCAATTTCCGGGAAGACATTGTATTGAAAGATAATTCCCTTAGAATGGCAGTAGTTGAAGTACAACCTGCCGAGATTCGTTTTTAACGGATTGAAATAATATTCCATATAGTCAATGCCATTCTCTTTTGCTATTCGAAATAAATTTTCGAATAGCAGGGTTCCTGATCGACTATTATGGTATTCTGGTAACATACCCGATGCAACAATGAACAGGGAGCCGGGTTTTGCTGTGCAGATGGTTATGCTAAAACCAATCAGATCGTTTATCTCCGTATCGTAAGCCCCCACAACTAAACCACACCGGGTAGGGTTGCCTCCCAGTGCAGCCAATATTAACATGGGGATGGTTTGCTCATCCTTCAGCCCAAAAACTTTTTGTTGAAGATCAAGGCACTTGTGTAAATCCGTCCGATTGGTTATTTCTCGGTAAACTACTGACATGGTATCACGATTTAAAGGGTGCATTGTTCTCCAATTTGAACCGTGCTAAAATGTTTCGCATGGAGCAAAAATCCCCACGGCTTACTGAAAAGCCAGTTGGAACCCAGAATCAACTTCCTTTCCCTACTAACCACCTAGTATCGGAGAGGTTCCAAGTTCGGGATTTGCTGAATGCGTGAGTAGTTTAAGCACCACGGTGTCCATATAACCGGCTCTGTATACCTATTCCCATTGCGATGAGAGGAGTACAGTTGGCGATTACAAGGATTACCCTTTTACCGTTTGATTTCAGAATGTGAACGACACGCCTGCAAGATACGAAATTCCCGGCATAGGAGGATAGTGTTTCTGCTCATTATCCTGAGAATAGTACTCGGTATTTAAAACGTTGTAGCAGGAAAGGTAAACGGATAACGGGAACTTGTCCTTTTTGTATACCAATTTTGCATTTATAACGGTGTAATTACCTACGAGATCCTTTGAGACATCTTCCTCGAGACCGGTATCGTTATTTAGTTCTTTGAATTTCTCCATTTTACTTCGGTACGATAGGGTAGCGCTAAACCGGAGGTTGTATGGGAGTTGCAGGTTGGCGCCAGCATTGATTTTAAAGGGGGAAACATCTACATGGTTAAAAGTTTTCTTTACACTGTCGATGGTGGTGGTGTTCTCGGATGTATTGAAAGCCAGATTTACGAAGGTATACAGCCAATGCGAGAGCTTCTGGTTGCTTGCGAATTCGATACCGTACGAGGTGTTGGTACCCAGGTTGTTGTAAATATTCCCGGGAACCACTTCGGTGTTGGTTTCCGCATAAATCATCCCATCAATCACATTGTAAAACAGGTTAATTTGGTTGCTGATTGCCGGCAGGTCCTGTTGGAAGGCCAATTCGAGGGTGTGGATGGTTTCCGGTTTCAGATCTTTATTGCCAAAGGCATAGCCCAGGGTTTGGTACTGCTCCGAAGGCGATGGTGCCCGATACGCGCTGCCATACAACAGTTTCAGGGTGTAGAGATCGTTCAATAGCCAGTTAATCCCCAATCGTGGATTGAATTGGAGGCCAATTTCGCTGTCGAGATCGAGCCTGCCACCAACGGTAATACCCACGTCGGTAATTGGGTACCAAATATCCTGTACATACAAGGCCATATTGGTATAGTGGTGCCCGTTGTTATCGAACCATCCAACGGTATCCAAGGGAAGATGGTCGCGAGTATAGCCCCGATAGTACTGACGGGTCCTGAAATTAAAATTCGATCTAAACTCGGTATCATACACTCCGTAGGCATTCATCTGTATACCGGTAAGCATCTGATGCTTTTTACTAAACAGCAATTCGCTTTCCAGGTTGGCTCCGTAGTTGTATTCCGAATAAACAGGGCTGTAGTAAAAACCATTGGGAAACACCTGGCGTACCTGGTAACCCGCTAAAGGTGAAGGAGGAAGAAAGGTGGCACTGTCGTTCTCCGGGTATTGTTCGAAATTTTGAGAGGTGTATTCGTTATGCCCGAACAGGGTGGCTTTAAGCTTAATCAAATCGTTCAGTTGCCGGCCATAGTTGGCCGAGTAATTCACCCGGTGTTGCTTTAGATATGAGTCGTACAAGGAAGTGCCGTTATGGGCCAGTGCGCCGGAAACATAAAAGGACAGGTTGCCCAGTGCCAGGTTGCTGTTCAGATACAGGTTGTTACTCTTTTCATTCCAGTTTTGTAGCCGGCCAAATTCATCAATCCCCTGGGTATTGGTGCCATCGCTATTCTGATAAGCCATGGATAACAGATAGTTTTTGTGGAGCCCTGCTTTTTTGCCATACGCCGCATACGCTCGGTAACTGTTAAAACTTCCATATTCGCCTTTTACCTGAGTAAGATCGCTTTTTTCGGCCGTTTTGGTAATGATATTGATAACGGCTAAAAATGCATTTTTGCCATATAATGCTGAACCCGGCCCTCGAATGATTTCTATTTTTTCAATGCTATTCAGGTCAATGCCACCATAAGGGCTTTCCAGTGAATTTCCATAGAAGATGTGGTTGTGGGGTTGCCCGTCGAGCAGTATGAGATAGCGTGACGTATACCGGGTATCTTTTACCCCACGGAATCCCACTCCGTCAAAAGCATTCACCCGGGGCGTAATTTCGAAGCCGGGAATTAGTTGAAGCAGGTCGGAAAGGTTGCGAACCGGCAGGTTCTCTATTTCTTCACGGGTAATTACCGACACCACGGAAGGTGCCTGTTTTACCCTAATGGCCGACTTAGTGGCAATAGTAACCTCCTGGTTCATGAGTTCCTCCAACGACATATCGAACAAACTGGCCATTAATGAATCGGATGCCGAATAGGCTGAGGTACAAACCGAAAGCAAAAGAAGAAGCAGACTGTAGGAAACGATTTTTTTCTGTTCAAGGAAAATCCGCTGGTGAATACTTCTCATACGTTTCATGGTTTGAGGTATTAATGGGTTCCACTGCAATACCCTTAAAAGGTTGTTACAATATAGAAATTTCATACAGATATAAAAAAATCATCTGTTGATAACTCCTAACTCTACTCGAAAATAATGCAATGCAACAATCCTTTAGGGTTGATCCTGCATTCTTCGGTTGAGGGACAAAATGCTCTTGGTCATTGCTGCATCTCCGTACCGTGGTAGTCTGCTTCTGAAACTTGGAATAAAAAAGCCCCATCGTGGCATGGTGCAACAATGGGGCTCTATTTGTGACTTCTGAATGGATCAGCGGGTTAATTTACTAAAGTGAATCATTCGGATTTCCTTATTGGTAGCCACAGACAGAAAATAGCTTCCGTAGGGCAGAGGGTCAATATTCAGGGTGTAATTTGTTTCGTATCGGATTTCTTCGGTGATCAATTTGATACCCTGCAGGTTATATACCGATATGGTGTAACTGGGCGCACTCAACCCTTTCACTCGTATGCTGCTGTTTGCCGGATTCGGATAAATGAAGATGTTTTCTGCTGTTTTCGATTCGAGATCCTGTGGAGCAACAATTTCGACGATGGCTGTAGCGGTGAAGTTATTGTCTTGTGTTTGTGCTAAAATTTGTGTGGTTCCGACTTGCAAACCGGTTACCAGGCCATTTCGGTCGACCGCTGCGATTGATGGGTTGTTAGAATACCAGTACACCGCTTTATAGGTTGCATCAGACGGATCAACAATGGCATTCAGTTGTCTGCTTTCGTTTATCTGCAGGGTTACCATCGATGGTGTGATGTTTACACCCAAAACCGGAATGCCCTGTACGGTGATGGCCGAGCTGGCGGTAAATCCACCATCGGCAGTGGTAACGGTAATGGTAGCACTACCCGGAGCCATTGCGGTAACGATACCTGCGGCATCGACCTGAGCAATGTTAGGATGATCCGATGCCCAGCTAACCGCCTGATTGGTAGCGTTGGCGGGAGTAACGGTCGGATAGAGGGTGCGGGTTACGCCAATGGAAAGAGTTGCGGTAAGGGGAGCTACTTGCACGCCGGTTACCGAAATACCCTGTACGGTGATGGCCGAGCTGGCGGTAAATCCACCATCGGTAGTGGTCACGGTAATGGTAGCACTACCCGGAGCCACCGCGGTAACGGTACCTGCGGCATCGACCTGGGCAATGTCGGTACGATCCGATTCCCAGCTAACCGCCTGATTGGTAGCGTTGGCAGGAGCAACCGTTGGGGTGAGGGTGCGGGTTTCGCCAACGTTCAGGGTGGCGGTAAGGGGAGCTACTTGCACACCGGTTACCGAAATACCCTGCACGGTGATGGCCGAGCTGGCGGTAAATCCACCATCGGTAGTGGTCACGGTAATGGTA
>QKEH01000163.1 GCA_003252385.1 Bacteroidota bacterium
ACCCTGAAGGCCATTTTACTTCAAGTAGGTATTTTGTGCAATTCTCCTCATTGCTAAAAATCTTTTCAAATTCCATTTGGTCTCTCGGATACTCCATGAACACAAAGATACAACTTAGTGGCAAGATGTAAATACCCTAGTATTTAATTTTCATCCGTATATCAATCAGTTTCTTTGCCAGTTCCAAATCGTCCTTATTACGCATATCCACTACAACCTCCTGCGTTTTTCCAATTTTTCGACCTTCCTGAAAAGCAATTTTGGCTTCTTCGGCAAAATCGCCTTCGAGTATTTTCGATTCGGCGCTTTGACTGATGTAGAATGCCACCCGAAAATAACCTTGCTGAACATTGATCCAGAAGATGGTTTGTTTTTTACGAAGGGCGCGGAACAACCAGCGGTTACCATCCTTATAGTACCGCCAAACCTCATCCACACCGGAATAGGTTTGGTGCAGGTAAGCCATGAGTTCGTGCCAAAGCAGCTGGGTATTGCCCAAAAGGGTAAAAAGAAGGGCCTCGTTGGGTTCGATAGCCGGATCGCTTAAAATTTTTTCTTCCATAGCGTATGATTTAAACCCAAAGCTACACGAAGCCGGTGACAAAGGAATGTCAGCAGAACTTCTTTTTTTTACAATCCCGAACAGCTATTTGTGGTTCGTACCCATAGAAACGCGGCAATCTGCCCACTTAGTGACAAACTGCCGCGATAAACCCGAAACTACCTAAATTTATATCCTATTCCAGGGAAGCATTGAGCACAATTTCTGCTGATGAAAGCAGACGGCTGATTGGGCATTTCTCCTTGGATATCTGCGCCAGTTCTGCAAATTTCTCTTTCGATAACCCTGCACATTTTACCTTACAATCCAACTCAATTTTATTCACTACCGGGCCAATGGCATCGCTGTTTAAGTGCACTTTAGCGGTGGTCTCAATTTCAGGTTTCAGCCCTTCTTCACTGATCAGAGCCGATAGAAACATGGAGTAACAACCGGCATGGGCTGCCCCAACCAGTTCTTCGGGGTTGGTGCCGGCTCCTTCCTCGAAACGCGATTTAAAAGTAAACGGTCCCTCGTAGTTGCTGAATTTCATTTTACCATTTCCGGCCTTAAGTGTGCCATTCCATTGTGCGGTCGCCTTGCGTACTGACATAATTGTATTTGTTTAATTTATATTCTGTTTAATACAGAAGTAACAACCGTTCTACAAAATAGTTCAGCCCGCACCAGATAAATCAGGGTAACAGCATTGTAAAAACCGTTTTACACAAACTGAATCTCTACATGTTCGCCCTTTTGTTCCAGCTGAAATGCCGATTTCGAACTTAGGGAACACCCCTGCTTTTCGAAAGAAGCCTGCAGTTTTTTAAAAAGCTGCTTTTCTTCAGAAGGTATGCAGTCGGTGTGGTGATAGTAAATAAATCGGGTATCGTCCGATGCATGGTACTGGATAATAAAGGCCGTGTGATCGGGAAATACCAGGTCGTCGTATGCATAGGCTACTTCCAGTCCGGTAGCCTCCTGGATTATGGTTCGAACTTTTTCTAAATCGCGATATTGCATGGTATTTTATTTTAGTTGTTGTCACTAGTTATCCCATTGGATAGTTCCTTGTTAACGAAGAATGTTCTCTTATACCGTTAGTTCATCGAGCTGATAACTGTTAAAGCAAGGCAAACCAAAATTTGATTTGCTGCACACGTTCTGCTTCTTCGTAAGTTTGGCATTTTACCAGCTGCATGTTTATAGCGTCTTCGAAATCGGCTTCGCTAAAATCGTAGGCCAACAGTAAATCCTGTCGATTGGCAAAGTGGTAACAGGCCTCTCTGAATTCCTTATCGGAGAGTGCTTTTTTTATAAAAGTGATTGATTTCCCAAGTGCCATAGCGAATTATTTATGATTTCAACATGCTCATGCTTCAGTACGTCATAAGTATTAACTACAGAAGGTGCCGCAGGAACTGCAACTGCCCGAGCAATCGCTACCCTTGTTCACCGGTCGTGTTATAGGTTGGAGTACATTACTGGTAAAATAGTATACATTCTCATACACATCATTCCCTATGGTCTTATATACCTTCAGTCCACTGTCTACAAAGAGTTGAAGTGCCATTGCCGGCATCAGATTGCTTAATACAGCCGTAATGCCTTTTCGTTTGAGTTCCAGACTCAGGTTGCCTGCCACTTTACTAATACTGGCAGTGGGTACATACTCATAAGTACGGGTTTCGCTGTCGTAGATACAGGCGTCATCGGCATTGTGAAAACCATCGGCTATAGTGCTTCGGTTTAGTATGGGCATTATAATTTTCATGACTGTTTGATTTTATGGTGGTTATTTAGAGTTAACCAAAGGATATGCCAAATAGTCTTAGCCACTATATATCAATCCGTTAACATGGATACAAAACGAATGCAAGTTACTTTCAGGTAAGATTTTTACAAGATTTCCGACATTTTCGTAGCCCTGCTGCCCATCCATGACAGACTCCTCCGGCTCTTTTCATCAAAGACTGTATTCCGCTAAACTTAGGTTATAAATCGGATAAACCACGGAAAGAAGCCCGGATAGCATCTGCCCTGTGAATTTCATGCCTTTTACTGGTCAGCTTATCAACACTTTTTCCAGAATATTACCTTCCAGGTTCATCAATACTTGCCGTAGCTGAATTCTGATGGCCAACCATTCCCCAACTGGTCAGCTTCCATTGACCGTTGGCCCGAGTGAATGTATTAATGGAAGCATTGTACAGGGTAAAACAACGCGGAGCATCCAGAGGATACTTAAAGATCATCCGGATCATGCAATCGAGTACTCCACCATGCGTTACCACTAAAAGTTGTTCTCCGGAATATCGGTCGGTCAGTTCGTTCACTCCCGTAATCACCCGGTTATAAAACTGAGTCAGGCTTTCACCTCCGGGTATTGGGCAGTTCACATCGCGCTGCATATAAGCCTGGTAGGTTTCAGGATATTTCTGCTGAATTTCTTCCCGGTACAGCCCTTCCATAATACCAAAACCCCGCTCACGCAGACAGGTGTGTGTTTCATGCGGCAGTCCCCTTCCTTCGTTAAGATACCCGGCCGTAACGTATGCCCGTTGTAAATCGCTGCTCAATATCCGGTCGAAGGGCTCATGTCGCAATACTCCTGCGGCCTGCCGGGCCTGAAGAATTCCCCGGTCGGTGAGCGCACTGTCCTGGATGCCCTGTAAACGCATCGCCACATTCCACTCCGTTTCGCCGTGGCGCACAAATGTCACTTTAGTTATGCCCATTATTCCTGGTTTTTGCCAAAGGTACTCACGGCGCTGTAAAACGCAACCGTATCGGCTTTATTCCATCCATACCAGAAATCTCCCGGTGATTTCAACATGCGCTATTGCACCACCAGCCTTTCAATAGCAAACGATTGATCCGTGAATTGCACCTTCAGCAGATACAATCCCGGTTGCCTGTCCTGCACATGGAGTTGAGCCGAATAACTGCCATTCACCTGAACGAGTTGAAGTTGCTGACCGCAGGTGTTATATAATTCAACGGTATAAATGGGCTTGGGTGCATCCACAAACACCTTATCAACCGTTGGATTTGGATATAATTTAACGGAAACCTGAGCACGTTCAACCAGCGAATTAACGCGGAATGGATCGTATGCCGGGCTCAAGGGGATCTCTTCGGGCATATTATCGTCCAGCCAATTTAAGCGGATAGCAATCCAGTTTTTAAACCGCTCCATATGCCCCTCATAGGTAGAGGGCAAATCCGTTTCATCCATATTCCTGGGGTCGTATACATCCAAAATGGGCCACCGGCTGAAATGCTTATCTTTGGCATGAGCGATCAGCGAATACTGCTGGTCGATAAATGCAAAAACAGAGTCGGTATGGAGGAAAGAACGCCGCAGGCTCCAATAGCGGTTGGCCGCCTGGCGTTCAAACAAGGTGTCCTGCTTCATGCGCATAATCCAACCGGTAGGTGTTGGATACATCCAGGAACCAGCGACATAGGACCATCCCGAACCATCAGACTGAAGCCCATTCAAGTTCTTATAACTCCAGTCATAATCCCACGCCGGCCCAGAAACCAGTTTGCCACCATCGCTGTCGCGCTGCTTATAGTAGAATTTGCTTTTTTTGTATCCATCAGGATTTCGGGTCACCTCCTGTAAAATAAAATAATCGATAAAAGATGGGATATCCACATACGCCCGATAACCAGAAGCCGAATCATCAAAATCAGACGAATACAGCACCGACTCAAAATGGTCGACCCAATCCTGAAGATAGTTCTTTTGTGAGGCATTCATCTCGTATGCCTTGGGGTCGTGATACAAAAAGTTCACTTCCCAGTCCGGCCCAATAGGCGAATAGTTGCTCACCCAGCCATTGTTAAGCTCGGGGTAATCGACTTTAAAGATATACCCCCCTGTAAGGGAATCGCCGGATCTGCTTTGTCCGGTTTTGGCAATATTCACCCTCCCATGGTTAATCTTGATCTTCTCCGTAAAGATGTAGATTCCCTTGTAATCATCGTCAATAATGGAGCATAATGTCCCATGCGCTGAAACAGGTAGTACGACAAAACATTACGCATCATCACCCGATCGTTGTAATTGGAAATCAGCGCCCAGTCGTCTTCCGCAGGCATTCCGAGCAGAGATATATTCAAATTGCCCCCATCAACATCCCGGGTTTCAATGGCATAGGGTGTTTGAGGATAACTTGCCGAGGAATTCCCCCGGATCTCGATGCCAATATTCCCAAAATAATCGGTAGGCGGATCGATAACCCGATTTATTGTGCCCCCGGGATTGTCTATTACTTTAAGAGTGCCCGGGATCTTAGGGTCATCGGGTATGGTATCCCCATCCGTATCAATAATAAAAATAGGCAGCTCCGAAGCAACCAACCTATGGGCATCGGATGATACCTTTTCCAGAGTGTCCGACTGTGACGTGGTACTGAGATTGTTCTCCTGTGCGGCTAATGTCCCTGTCAGTAAGAACATCAAGAGCATTCTTCTAGAT
>QKEH01000041.1 GCA_003252385.1 Bacteroidota bacterium
CTATGCCAACACCTATCCGGGATTGTGCCAGCTGGACACTCTAGGACAAACCGTGGAAGGAAGACTGCTGCTGGCCGTAAAAATATCCGATCACGTTTCGCAAAAGGAAGCCGAACCTGAAGTATTCTATTCCTCCACCATGCATGGTGATGAAGTTACCGGGTTTGTGCTTTTACTCCGGCTGGCCGACTACCTGCTGAGCAACTATGCCACCGACCCCTATATCCAACAACTGGTAGATCAAACAGAGATTTGGATCAATCCCAACGCCAATCCCGATGGTACTTATGCCGGAGGTAATTCCAGTGTATGGGGAGCCACACGTTTCAATGCCCATGCTGTGGATCTGAACCGAAATTTCCCCGATCCGCAGGATGGCAGCTTTTCTTTTTCCGATTCCTGGGAACCCGAAATACTGGCAATGATGCATTTTATGGACGCGCACCAGTTTACCCTGGCCATCAACTACCATGGAGGCTCCGAAGTGGTCAACTATCCCTGGGACACCTGGTACACGCTCCACCCCGATAATGAGTGGTTCATCCACGTGTCGCAACTCTACGCCGACAGTGTAAAGAAGTATGGCGGTAACAGCTATTTTAGCAGCGTATCTCCCAGCGGTATTACCAACGGAGCCGAATGGTATGTGGTTGAGGGTGGCCGTCAGGATTTTTCGACCTATTACTGCAATACGCGCGAAGTGACCCTGGAAGTAAGCAACAGTAAAATGCCATTGGAAAGTATGTTGCCCAGCTTTTGGCTGTGGAACCGGGTTGCCATGCTCCAGTATATGGAACATGGACAGTTTGGGATTTATGGAAGTGTGAGCGATGCTACCTCGGGTAACCCGCTGGCCGCCACCATATCGCTTCCCTGGCACGATGCCGACAACTCCATGGTAACCAGCGACTCGATCCATGGCGATTATTATCGTCCGGTGGCACCCGGAAATTATCAGGTACACTTTCGGTGCCACGGCTATAACGATACGGTAGTTTCCGGCGTGGTTGTCCCCGACTTCACCTCGCACATCGCCCTGAATATGGCTATGGTTTCGGGAACCCGGCACATTACACCCTTGGATACACCACCTTCTTTAGAAGAAATTACCTGGTCCGTAAACGAAACCGGGTTTGCGGTGGAAAGTGAAACCTCCCTATCCTATCGTGCATGGGTGGTGGATGCAAGTGGAAAAACGCTACTGCAACGCGATCATTTAATGACTAACTCCGGCACAGTAACCTTGCGGGATCATCTTGCAGCTGGTATCTATACGGTACACCTGGAGTTTGAGAACCGGACTGCCATCCACTTTGAGCTTCTCTTTCTGTAAGGAGTTAATTGTTCTTAAAAACCTCGTCGTCGTCGCCCGTTAAATCGTCAATGGTGCCAACAATTCGGAACTCGGTGCGGCGGTTTTGCTCACGTCCTGCTTCGTTATCGCTGCCATCGGGGAGAAAATTGGGCGCTACAGGATGCGTGGGGCCATACCCTTTTGCCACCAGCCGTTCGGCGGGTATTCCTTTGGTGGCCAGATAATTTACGATATTATTCGCCCGTTCCTGCGACAATTTCAGATTGTAGGCCATGTCACCAATGCTATCGGTATGCGCCCCAATTTCAATGATGAATTCCGGAGCTTCCTTAAGTAATACCAACAGGGTGGTGTCCAGCGCCTGCTTATCGGCCTGGGTCAGGTCGGAACTGTTAAACTGATAGTACACATTTTCCAGTTTGATGGGCTTATCGCTCAACACATTTACCCAGGTCGGCGGCATTTCGATCGTATCGGAGAAATTAAAGAATTGGGTCGAAAGGTAGTTCTTACTGTCAAAGTACTGAAAACCCTCCATCCGGAACTCGTACTCTTCATCGGGCTCAAGCGTGAAGTAGAATTTCCCATCGGTACCGGTTGTAAACCGATCCATAAAGAGATATTCCCGGGTGTTTTTATCCTGGCGGTACAATGCCACTTTAGCACTGTCGAGGGGCTGAATGCTTGCATCGGGATTCATAAAGTCGAAACCGGACAAATCCTTCTTACGCCCAAACCGATCCTGTTCGAAAGGGTAAATGGTCCCGGTTACCGTAATGCGGATAAAATCGTTCCAGCGGTAGTAAAATATGTCGTCGCAACAAGTCTCCAGCTTAACCGTATCGGGGCGGTTGGAAACAAAGAAGCCATCTTCGCCTTTTGCACTTACTGTATAGTACAAATCATCGAAACCCGTATTTAAGGGATAGCCCACATTCTGAAGATTTTCCCAGTTATTGCCACTTCCAAATGCTTTGAATATATCCAGGCCGCCCATCCCCGGCCAGCCATCGGAACTGAAATAGAGGGTTCGTTTGGTCAGGTCGTAGTAAGGGGTCATTTCATCGCCGGCCGTATTAATTTTACTTCCCAGGTTTTTAGGCTCACTGTAGAGTTTTGTTTTTTCGTCCCACACCGTGTACCAGATATCGAGCCCGCCTTTGCCGCCCGGACGGTCGGACACAAAGTAAATGATTTCGCGATCGCTTTTTATGGTACGTCCCAAGGCTGGCTGGGTGGCAGTATAGTTGGGGTCGTTGATGAGCAGCGGAAGCTTTTCCACCTGGGTCCATCGGCTACGCCGCCGCGATGCCTGGTATAAAGAGCAGATCACCCTGCCCTGTCCGTCTTTTTCGCAACGGGTGAAATAAAAGCGTTTGCCATCGCGCGAGAATACCCCGTTGCCTGTTTCTACCCCTGGAAGATTAATGGGTTTGCCCAGTGGTTCTCCGCCAATCCAGTCCATTCCTTCCTTATGCGCCTGGTAAAACTGTCGTACCGGTATTTCGCCCTGGCTCTTATTCCGTGAAAAAACAATGAGCGAGTCCACCTTCAAGGAAGCATACATAAACGTATTATCGTTGATGGGTATGGGCGACAGCTCTACATTGCGGCTGTTTACCGAGGAATTGATGTTGTCGATGGTAACATTCAGGGGGGCTGCCATGAGAATGCGCGCAGAGTCGCTTCCGCTTTGTTCGGCTCGCGACAATTTCCGGTAATCACGGGCATCCTTAACCCCGATGTAATTTTTTCGAAATTCTTTTAGTTGTTTACTGGCTTCCTCGTACTCGCCCAGTGTTTTTAGTACCTGCCCGTAATAAAAAGCCGCCAGAGGAAAGTCTCCGGCATCGTCCGACTGCAATACTACTGCATACATCTCTTTAGCTCCCACATAATTACGGGTCTGCCTGTACAATTCGGCCAAGGCATAGTTGATCCGGCTGTTGTCGGGTTTGCGTTTGCGATAGGTTTCGTAAAGCAGAATGGCATTGTATTTATCGCCATTGCGCAGGGCGCTCTTGGCCACCTGTTTTAACTGTCGGTTCGAAAAGCCTTCGATTTGATCTCCGGCCTGGCTGCCAAGCATAGGGACACAAAATCCGATCAACAGGACAAATAGGGAAAGTCTAGAAGCGCTCACAAGGTATGGAATAGCTGTTAAGTACTATGGGTAGCTGGCGATAGATCAGGGTAATTTCAAAAGCCCCCTGCGATCCGGAAGTTGCTTCAAAATCGCCCATGGGAAGGTCGTACGCCAGCAACAGGTCGAAGGTGCGAATACGGGTTCCTGCCTGAAAAGACAAGGCACTGAGCTTGTCGGCAATTCCATTGCGAAGCAGTACACCCCCGGTGAAATTCGAAAACCAGGAGGTACTTCCCGCAAATGTATATCGTGCCTGTGCCCCCAGCATGGTGGGACGCACACCCTCAGTACCCGATAGTAAAATTACGGGGATCATGGTTAAATGAGGATGGATATCGATATCGCTTTGCAGTTGCAGTACCTGCTCCATGGACAACCTGTTATCGCCCTGAGTGAAGGTAAGTGTAGGCTGATTAAGGTGCATCAGGGTCCAACCGGCCAAAGGGACAAATCGACCAATTTTCCGGATCCAGGTCACACCGGCATGGAGATCGAGATAACCGACACTCTGGTTAAGACTGGTTTCACCATTGGGAACCGAGTACGAGGCTGTGGTACGATTCCAATTGTTCCAGCTGCCCAGGGTTGATGAAACGTACCCTCCCCGAATCCCGGCCATCAGGAGGTTCTCGCCCCAAGAATGCCGATAACAGGCGGCTGCATATACTTTAGTCGAATTGATGCGCCCCGGACCGGCATCATCGTTATAGAGCAGGGCACCCACGCCAATTTTATCCTCCAAAACGGGCAATCTGCCATCGGCTCCCAGTTGCAACGCATTCAGCGCATTGCCCGAGGCCAGGGTGTGCACCCTGTAGGTAGCTGCAGCCCGCCAGATCCCGGAAAACTGACCGCAAAGTGCCGGGTTGAGCGACCAGGGATAATAGGGGCCGGTACTCCACTGCTGCTCCTGAGCCCGAGTCGCATTCGGTATGCCGCACAAAACTACCCCGGCAAGCAAGAGGTTAAAAAAACGCGCTGTACGTTTCGGTTTCGTAAGGTGCATTCTGAGATTGTTGTGACCGCTGAATATAGAAATATTTATCTGATTTGTGAAATGCATTTTTCCAATTCATTCAGATTCTACCAGAAAATAATATTTTAGTGAAGCGGGAAGATGCCCATGTCTTACCCGATTGTACTTAATAATCTTTCGTATGCCCCACTTCTCAGCTGTCCTGAAGCAACTTGTTTCAACCTTTGTATTAATGCTTTGTGTGCTCGCCCCCGTTCAATTGGCGGCGCAGGTGGATGCGAACTTTTCGGCCAGTGCTACCGAAGGTTGTGCCCCCGGTTTTATGGTGCACTTTACCAACCTGTCCACCAATGCTGCCTACAGCTATCGTTGGTATCGCAATAACGAACTTTTCAGTAGCTATGCCGATACCAGTTTTGAATTCAACACCCAGGGAAGCTATAGTATTAAACTGGTTACTACCAACACGCTTACGCAAGAGCGCGATTCACTTTCTCAAACCATCACCATTTATAGCGCCAATGCGCAATTTTCCATTACCGATTCCAGTAACAATTGCATCAACGGCATCCTGCGTTTCCAGTCTTCGGGCTACTACCCTACCTCCCTCTGGTACTTTGGCGACGGTAGTTCCCTGTCCACCTATAACAATTACCCCACCCATGTTTATCAGGCCAATGGCAGCTATGTAGTCAGCCATGTGGTTCGCAATACCATTTGTTCCGATTCGGTAACGCATACCGTGCGTATTTCCGGCCCACAGGCGCAAATTCTAATTGCCCCGGCCACCATTTGTAAGGGACAGGAAGTGGCTATCTCCATTGATTCGATAAGCGATATACTCAACTACTCGTGGGAGGTTGAACCGGGAGTGATTCGTATGGGAAACCTGGTACACTATACCTACGACACTACCGGACAGCAATATGTACAGTTGCATCTTACAGGCAGTACCAAGGAATGCACCATACAGGATACGCTTAACATCAACGAGGTTTTAGCAAATTTTATCATTCAGGAAGCCCGTTGCCATCAGGATACTTTCCGGGTTACCAACCTATCGCTGGGCAATAGTGCGAATTTTTGGAAATTGAATGGTAGCACCATCAGTTTCGAAGCCCAACCCCGCTTGGTGCTAAACAGCGGCACCTATTCCCTGTCCCTGAGAGTGGTACATGCCGAAGGATGTGCCGATTCTACCGAACAGGAACTGGTGGTACACAGCCTTCCTGAGATACAGCTAAGCGCCAATGCCACCATCTGTCCGGGGCAATTTACCAGACTTTCGGTGGATGGCGAAGCCATAGACGCACAATGGACGCCTGCATCCGGGCTGGACGACCCCTACTCATTAACTCCAAGAGCGCAACCCGATTCCAACACCACCTATACGGTTTCCGTGGTTTCCACCCTTACCGGATGCAGCAATACCGACCGCCTGCAAATTTCAGTTCAATCGGGCTTCCTTACCGGATTTATTGCCATTGGTATGTACGACTCTGTTTTGGTCGACTCGTCGCTGATTGTTGGCGATTCGGTTGGAGTATGGCTGGTGGACACCCTGCACCGGAACCTTTCCTATACCTGGTCGCCCAACTACCGGATCAGTTGTTCCGACTGCCCCGACCCGGTGCTATTTCCGCTGGAAAACACCGAATACACTCTTGAAGTAACCGATAGCAACCAATGTTCTGCTTCCGAAGTGTTTACCCTTTTACTGCCGGTAAAGCAGGAGTACCATTTGGGTGTTGCGGCAGCTTTCACCCCCAACGGCGACCAGATTA
>QKEH01000182.1 GCA_003252385.1 Bacteroidota bacterium
AATTGATCGGCATACCCATCCATTTCTTTGATGAAGGAAGCCACGGTGTCGTAACCTAAATCAAGTGCTTCAACCACCTTCAGTTTATAATTGATAAACAGATCGAGGTAATCATCCACCGATTTCTTTTCCGCCAGTGTTATAGAACTGTTTTTGTTATAGATCCGCATAAACTCATCGGCAGTGACCTGGGTAGAGTCTATGGTTAACAAAATATCGCCGTTCGAAGTAGCGAAAGTAAATTGCATGGCGGCCACCAATGCGAAAGCTGTGAGAAAAGATTTCATACTATAGGTTTTTCGTTTAGTTTTCCGGAACACAATCCTTAATGGTACTATGAGTAAAACTCGTTCAAAATGCTGCGAAATTACAAAAATTGAACAACATACGGTCTTTCCGATCCTCACTGCACGAAAATAATGCAAGAGTCGGAAGTACCTAAACCCAAACCATTGCCTGTACATTTACTCTAAATAAATGATTATCAGACAACGGCAAAGGTTGAATGAGCACTTCAAATATAAGGTTTGTTCTTTTTGCCGAACACGAATTCTGAAAGTTTAACAATTTTTTGGATTTTTACAGCCGCAATATGGAATCGTACAAGCAGCTACTGCAGAAATATTGGGGGTACACATCGTTTCGGCCGGTACAGGAGCAAATTATTGCCTCCATTGCCGAACGTAAAGATACCCTGGGCATTATGTCGACCGGAGGTGGCAAGTCCATTACTTTTCAGGTACCGGCACTGGCCATGGATGGCGTGTGCCTGGTTATTTCGCCCTTAATTGCCCTGATGAACGACCAGGTGGATCGGCTTAACCGCATGGAAATAAAAGCCCGCGCCCTGCATTCCGGATTAAATTACCACGAATTACTAACCACGCTCGACAATGCCATCTACGGAGCATACAAATTTCTGTACGTATCGCCCGAACGACTGGCTTCGGAACTGTTCCGCGCCAAGCTGCCCCATTTACCGGTTAGCCTGTTGGTAGTCGACGAGTCGCACTGCATCTCGCAATGGGGTTACGACTTTCGGCCTTCGTACCTGCACATTGCCCGCTTGCGCGATATTTTTCCCGAAGTGCCCGTACTGGCCCTTACCGCAACAGCAACGCCGGAAGTTATTGATGATATTCAGGAGAAACTCCGCTTTCGGAAGAAAAATCTGATTCAGGGTGCTTTCACCCGTAAAAACCTGGTATACTATGTTCGGCCGAGCGAAAGCAAAATAGCCGATCTGATGCGGGTATTGCAGAGCATCCGTGGTTCGGGCATTGTGTACCTGCGGAATCGAAAAAAAACCAGGGAAATTGCCGAATATCTGCAGCAGCAGCGTTTCTCGGCCGACTATTACCATGCCGGACTGAGTTACGAAACCCGCCAGCACAAACAGCAGCTGTGGACCCGGAACCAAACCCGCATTATGGTTGCCACCAACGCCTTCGGCATGGGTATCGACAAACCCGATGTACGCTTTGTGATTCACCTGGATCTGCCCGATTCGCCCGAGGCCTACATTCAGGAAGCTGGACGTGCCGGACGCGATGAAAAAAAGGCATTTGCCGTGCTCTTGGTGAATAATCACGATAAAGCACAGGCTGCAAAACGTTTAGCCACCAGCTTTCCTCCTATCGAGGAAATCAAACAGATTTATGCCCTGCTGGGCAATTATCTGAATGTACCGCTGGGCAGCGGAAAAGGCATGTCCTACGATTTTCAGCTGAACGACTTTGCCCAGATCAACAAGCTGAATGTTGCCAAAGCTTTCAGCGCCTTGCAGATGTTACAAAAACAGGGCTACTTCGAAGTGACCGACGAGCTCAACAATCCCTCGCGCATCCTCTTTATCATCAACCGCGACGACTTGTATAAGTTCCAGATAAAAAACAACAAATTCGACGGCTTCATCAAATTGCTGCTACGCTCCTATACAGGGCTCTTCTCCGACTACACGCGTATCGACGAAGAAATGCTCAGCAAACGAGCCAACATCACCCGCGACATGGTCTACCAGTACCTGGTAAAACTGGGCCAGTTGAAAGTCATCAGCTATATCCCGGGACGCAAATCGCCCCTGATAATATACACCGAGGAACGGCTCGATGCAAAAGACATTCTGATTCCCTACCCTTACTACACCGAGCGCAAGGAACGTTTTAAAAAACGTATGGATGCCATGCTGCACTATGCGTTCGGCACCGACGAGTGCCGCAACAATGCCATCCTGAAATATTTCGGCCACCCCCCTGCCGAACCCTGCGAAGCCTGTGATGTATGCAAATCACGTCTTCATCGGGAAATATCGCCGGAACAACTGAAAGCAATTGAAATGAAAATTATTAAAACCCTGGAGCAAAACCCGGTATACCTGGGCGAACTCCAGCTCAACCTCGAATTGCGCGAAGAAACCCTGAACGACCTATTGATTCGTATGATTGCGGAAGAAAAGGTGTACTATCTTGAAGACGGCCGGGTAGCTCTGAAAAGCTAATCCCAAAGCATTCGGTTTTTTTCGTTGGTTTCCTGCCCCAATTGATGTTATTTTGCGAAAAAAAGATCCGCATGCAGTCGATAGAAACCATCGTATACAGTCCGCTGGTAGTGAATTTTGTGCAACATGCCCAGGAATTCAATGCTCTGATTGAGCTATCGGACTCTATCGGATTAAAAGATTTTATTGACAGAGCGCACCTGTTGCTACCCAAATTGTATGCTGCCATGGTTCAGTTGCCCCGCTTCGACTCCGAACTGGCCGACGAACAACAGCGTTTTGTTACCCAGGAAGACTACGAATACCAGCACAACCAACTGGTACGGAAACTGGGTTCCTACGACAGCTACGAAGAGATCAGCACCCCCCGGAACGATGCTACCGGCGAGGGCATTTCTGTTAGCTTGGCCGAGAACCTGTGCGATATTTATCAGGACACCAAAGATTTTGCCCTGGTGTACGAAATTGGCACGCACGAACTCATGTATGCAGCGTTATGGGAAATTCAGCAAGCTTTCGAAAACTATTGGGGGCATAAAGCAGTAAGCGTTCTGCGTGCCCTGCATTATCTGCGATACAGTAACGAGGAGATCGAAGAAAACGATCAGAAACCCGCAGAAAATACTAACTTTAGTATGGATACCAGCCAATGGTTTATAAGCAGACGACAGCAAGATTTGAGCGATGAGTAACATACACACTTTCAAAAGCAGTATCAGCAAAGAAGAGATCGCCCAACTTCCACAAAAAAAATTTATTGGCGAAGTTTTCTATATCGATTCATACAAGGGCCTGGAACAGTTCGTCCCCGGGTTGTTGGAGGAAACCCTTCTGGGATTCGACACCGAAACACGCCCCTCCTTTAAGAAAGGCGTCAGTTACGATGTGGCTCTGCTACAGTTAAGCACCGCTACCAAGGCTTACCTTTTCCGCCTTAATAAAATAGGGCTTCCCCAGGTGCTGCTACAGCTGCTCAGCAATCCCGGCATTACCAAAACCGGAATTGCCATACGCGATGATATTCTGGGTCTGCAGAAACTCAGCCCTTTCAAGCCCGAAGGCTTTATTGAACTTCAGGACTACGTAAAAAACTTCAACATCGAAGATAACAGCCTAAAGAAATTAACCGCCAACATTCTGGGTTTCAACGTAAGTAAACGCCAACAAACCTCCAATTGGGAACAGGACATGCTCACGGTACCGCAAATTGAATATGCCGCTACCGATGCCTGGGTGTGTTACGCTATCTACGAAAAACTTCAAACTGTAAAAAAGATCAATGGTAATGAACATTAAGGTGGTTTTAAAATCCGGCAAGGATCAATCGCTGTTTCGCAGACATCCCTGGATTTTTTCCGGCGCTATAAAAAAAATATACGGCAAGCCCGAGGAAGGCGATCTGGTAAAAGTGTACGACAATATGGACGAATACCTGGCAACCGGTCATTACCAATACGGTTCCATTGCCATACGGGTACTGTCATTCGAAGATATTCCCATTGATGAAGAATTCTGGTACCAACGCCTCGTTTCGGCATATAACCTGCGCCACATGCTGGGGCTCGACACGCCAGGCCAAAATAACGTGTACCGCCTGGTGCATGGCGAAGGCGACGACCTGCCGGGACTGATCATTGATTACTACAACGGACATGTAGTTATGCAGATGCACTCCATTGGCATGTACAGGAGTCTTCCATATATTGAAAGTGCGCTGAAAAAGATTTACGGCGACCGCTTGCTCACCCTGTTCAATAAAAGTGAATCTACCCTTCCGTTTAAAGGCCCGGTGACTCCCATGAACGAGTTTTTAATGGGTAATACCGAAGGTACCACCGTTCTGGAGCATGGCCATGCTTTTAAAATCGACTGGTTTTCCGGACAAAAAACCGGCTTTTTTGTCGACCAGCGCGAAAATCGCATGCTGCTAAAAACCTACGCAAAGAGCCGTAGTGTGCTCAACACGTTCTGCTATACCGGTGGTTTCTCGGTATATGCCCTGGCGGGAGGTGCAAGCCGGGTTCATTCGGTCGACAGTTCCGCCAAGGCCATCGGCCTGGTGAACGAAAATGTGGCGCTAAATTTTAAGGATGCCCCACACGAAGCCTTTGCAGTAGACGCTTTTAAATACCTGGATAATATCGCGGGACAATACGACCTGATTGTTCTGGATCCACCCGCCTTCGCCAAACACAACAATGCATTGAACAATGCACTTCAAGGCTACAAGCGGCTCAACCAGATTGCTCTGGAACAAATCCGTCCCGGGGGAATTCTGTTTACCTTTTCGTGTTCGCAGGTGGTAACCAAAGAGAATTTCCGCAAATCGGTATTTGCCGCGGCAGCCAATGCCAAACGCAAGGTTCGCATTCTCCATCAGCTCACCCAACCCGGCGACCACCCGGTTAATATTTTTCACCCCGAGGGCGAATACCTGAAAGGCCTGGTACTGCATGTGGAGTAACAGGCTATACAAATGGGCCTGGAGCACACTTTTTTTTCTTCTCTCATTACCTCCGGCAAGCTCCCAAATTGAGGGAGCTCCGGATACATTGCCCGTAAACGTATACGCCCTTACCGGCGACACCCTCACGGGACACTTGTTATTCGACAACCTTTACAACCTCCAATATAGCATCACACTCTGCGATTCGGCCGGAGCAACACTGGCTCATTATGCGCCTAAAGAGCTTTTGGGTTTTCGTTTCGAATACCTTGGCGACACCTTTCGCTACGTGAGCAAACCCAACCCCCTTGACATAGGACGTTTGTTTTTAATTGAGATTGCAAGTGGCGAACTATCGCTCTATCAACTGCTTGAGATCGAGTACAGCAATGCAGCCATCAATTACATCCCCTTCTACTTCCTATGGAAAAACAGGTGGCTATCGCCTCCAATTCATAAAAGCAATGCCTACCCGGCTATGTTACACTACTTTGGAAACTGTCCCCAATTGGAGATAAAAATTAAAAAACACGAACTGGGCTTCGATCAGCTACGAACCATACTCATGCTCTATTCTCAATGCGAAATAACGGATAAATACGATTTTATTCTGGAATAGGATGCATCCTTCTTTGTACACTATCGAGAATTACGGTTAACCAAAACGTACTGAAACCACAACGGCAGCAGCCTGACACAGGGCTACATAAACCACTGGGAACCGAAAGGTTCCCAGTGGTAGCGTTACAGAACGTCTGTGCCCGTTTTGCCACGGGTTAAATTCAGATACTCATACTGTTTATTAATTTAGTTTTACCCCGTTGCTCTGCGGCATGGACTGCTCCTTATCTGCTGTTAAGTGCAAACGGGAAAAAGCAGGACTTCGTATTCCGTTAATGAAAAATTTGGAGTGTACCGCCGATCGGAAAATACAAAAACGTCATTCGATCGCAAAAAAAAGGGAGTAACTGCTGCCACTCCCTTTCAAACCCACACACAATCTATCACCAAAATCAAAATCCTTGTACTTCCTTAGCTGGCCATATCCATTTCCTTAAAGAAAAACTGGGTACTCAAAGTGTTTTCTTCTAAAACCTGTCCAATTTCAAGCATATCTTCATCATCCTCCTCATAATACCAGGTGATGGTTTTGGTCGGAATCTTCGGATTTGCATCAATCAGCTTAATAAATTCATTCATAAGTTTGGTCGATCCGGTATTGATATAATCAAACCGCACATCAAGATGAATATGGTCTGAATCCAGTTCTTTTATCCACTCAAAAAGAGGCTCAAAAAACATGCGGGGATCTACTACGAAAGAACGCCCTTCAATTTTCAAATCGCCTGATACCCTAAAGTCTACCTGAGGGGTCTTACGGGTTCCGTCAATCATCATGTCTTTCATACTATGGTGTTTTTAATGAGTAATCTGTTTTGCGTTGCTTCTATAGGTTTATACTCTATCTCTCACCCGGGCGTTAATACCGAAAAACCTCCGATGACGAACTTTGGTATTTCGTTGACCAAATAGCAGTATTCTGTCGTAAAACCCCGCTTTCCTTCATTATGTCTGTACTGACGTTATACCCTTTTTGAGTGATGGACAAAAGCCTTTTTACCCTTTTTGGGTAACCGGGGCAGGCATTTTTCAATTCCTCTGAAGAAATTTATCACCAACCCGCCTTTAAAAACACGCGGGCATGCCCCTTTTTTTCGTAACTTATCTCTTGAAGAACAATCCATCATGGAACAAAGACTATCGGCTATTATTGTGGATGATTTTGAGATGTCTCGTCTGGGCATGCGGCAAATGTTGTCGGGCATTTCCTGCATCGAGAAGCTTCGGGAAGCCTCCAACAGTAAAGAACTGATGGATTTGTTGAAACAGGAAGAACCCGATATGATATTCATGGATGTTCAGTTGGGCGATGAGCAGGGTTATGAGATTACCCGGCAGGTACTTGCCAAATACCCCGACACTTATGTGCTGGCCATTACCTCGTCCAAAGAAGTACAGCATTTCATCGAAATGATGGAAGCCGGAGCCGTAGCCTTCATTCTTAAAAATATTTCGCATACCGATCTGGAAAAGGCCATCTGCGAAGTGGCAAAGGGAAACTCCTACTTCTCCAAAGAATTTATCGATGTAGCCGGCAAGTTGGTGCCCAGGCAACCTAAACGATCTAAGATTGCCCTGTCGGATCGGGAAAAGGAAGTACTCTGGTACATTTGCCAGGGCAGTTCCAATCAGGAAATTGCCGACAGCCTCGGTCTGAGTTCGCATACCATTGATGCGCACCGAAAGAACCTGATTAGTAAAACCGGGGCACGAAATACCGCTAGCATGATTACCATAGCCATTCGCGACGGTCTGATTGATGTGCCCTGACCCAACCGCCATGACTGAATACGAGCAGGACTTATGGCCTCTGATTTCTAACTCCTTATCGAGTACTTTAAGCATCATATCGGACAACAACGGGGATACTTGCCTGCCTTGTGGCGTGACCACGCATCGGGGCATGCTCACTCCTCCATGCATAATGCCTGTGCGAAGGTATGCCAGCCTAATACAGCTTCTGTTCGTCAGTCCAATGTTTTGTTTTAGGCTTCCTTCAGCCAATACTTCACAGCATTAACCTTGCCCTCGGCTGATACTTCCCCTTACGGAGCGCATAGAGGACTTGCACCTCCTGGTATTAGCGCCCTGCCGTGCGCACCAAAAAAAAGCTCCGGTAGTAGGTCCGGAGCTTTTTAAAACGTTTTTAAGGTGCTATTCTGCAAACAGGGGGTATCCGCTCATCATATCATTAACGCGTTTCCGAACGGATTCAAATACCTTCTCGTTATCAATATTCATAATTACCTCATCAATCAAATCTACAATTTGAACGATTTCGGCTTCCTTAACACCGCGGGTGGTAATGGCGGGAGTTCCAACACGAATACCGGAAGTCTGGAAGGGCGACCGGCTGTCGAAAGGCACCATATTTTTATTCACGGTAATATCGGCTTTCACCAGGGTGTTTTCCAGCAGCTTACCCGATACTTCCGGTGCTTTGGAACGAAGATCAATCAGCATCGAGTGGTTATCGGTACCGTTGGAAACCACATGATATCCTTTGGCCATAAAGCTTTCGGCCATGACAGCAGCATTTTTCTTCACCTGAAGCATGTAGGCTTTATAGTCGTCAGTAAGGGCTTCGCCAAAGGCTACAGCTTTAGCGGCGATAACATGCTCCAGCGGCCCGCCCTGAATTCCGGGAAATACGGCGCTATCGAGCAATTGGGTAATGGTTTTGGCTTCGCCCTTAGGGGTTTTCAGGCCCCAGGGATTTTCGAAATCTTCGGCCACCAGAATTAAACCTCCCCGCGGGCCGCGCAAGGTTTTATGAGTAGTAGTGGTTACAATGTGGCAATGCGGGAAGGGATTGTTCAACAATTGGGTGGCTATTAACCCGGCCGGATGCGAAATATCAGCCATCAGAATGGCTCCCACCTGATCGGCAATGGCACGCATACGGGCAAAATCCCAGTCGCGTGAATAGGCCGATGCTCCTGCTACAATCATCTTGGGTTTTTCCTTCTTCGCCAGTTGTTCCATCATATCGTAATCCACCCGGCCATCTTCCTCACGCAGCTTATAGGCTACCGGATGGTACAGAATACCGGAATAGTTCACATACGAACCATGAGTAAGGTGTCCGCCATGCGAAAGATCGAGCCCCAGAAAGGTGTCGCCGGCTTGCAGTACGGCCAACATCACCGCTGCATTGGCCTGGGCACCCGAGTGAGGTTGAACATTTGCCCAGGTAGCACCAAAAAGTTGTTTAGCACGTTCTATAGCCAGGGTTTCCACCTCGTCCACAACCTGACAACCTCCATAATAGCGTTTTCCGGGAAGCCCTTCGGCATATTTATTGGTCAGGCAGGAACCCATCGCCTCCATTACCTGGTTACTTACAAAGTTTTCCGATGCAATAAGCTCAATGCCATGCAACTGACGTTCATTTTCTTTCTTTATCAGATCGAAAATCCTGGTATCTCTGTTCATCCTTATTGAAGTATTTTAATATTGAGTTGCAAAAATACACTTTTGATACTATTCTTAAAAGTGCCGGCAATTTTATCTTCCTCCCTGCTTTTCGTGCTTTCGAAAACCCGTTACACCAAGTACCCCAAAAAGGTTAAGGTGCCCGAGCCAGCTAATATTCGTCTGCAGTAATATCCAGAAGCCGTTTCCGGTATACCGAGAACATCTTCGATTTGGAAAGAAATCCGATATACTTTCCATTTTTAATAACGGGAAGGTTCCAACTGCCGGTCTCTTCAAATTTTTTCATAACCTCCTCCATCGAATCATCGGGCGAAACATGAGCCGGGGGTAGCATCATCAGATCGCGGACAAAGGTGGTTTTGTACATGTCGGTATTAAAAATCATGTGCCGAACATCGTTCAGCAACACCACCCCTACCAACATTTCGTTCATCAGCACCGGAAAAATATTTCGTTTCGAATGGGAGACAGCCAGTACCAAAGCTTCCAATGTATCACCTGGCGAAAGAGATTTAAAATCTTTTTCAATCACCTTCTCCATATCAATAAGGGTAAGCACGGCTTTATCTTTATGATGGGTAATTAGTTCGCCCCGTTGCGCCAACCGAATGGTGTAGATGGAGTGGGGCTCAAAATACATAATAGTAATGTACGCAATGGTCGATGTTAATATTAAAGGCAACAGCAAGGCATAGCCATCGGTGATCTCGGCAATAAGGAATATGGCAGTCATGGGTGCATGCATCACCCCGGCCATCATTCCGGCCATACCCACCAGGGTGAAATTTCTCTCGGGAACGTCCGAAAAACCCAGCAAGTTCACCAGCCGGGCAATCAGATAACCGGCCACACCGCCCATAAACAGAGTGGGGGCAAATATACCTCCTACCCCTCCGGCACCGTTAGTCACCGAGGTGGCTATCACTTTAAAGAATAGCAGCAGCACCAAGAATCCTCCAAAAATCAGGATATTGGTATGCATTCCATAAAACATACTCCCTTCCAGCACAGCAGAAGGATTACCATTCAGCAAGGCATCGAGGGTGTTATAGCCTTCGCCATAAAGAGGGGGTAAAAAGAAGATTACAACCCCCAGCATAAGCCCTCCAACCACGGTTTTTGTGAAAGCGTTTTGCACCTTCGAGTAAAGGCCTTCGATATATAGGGTGCCGCGCGTAAAGTAGTAGGATATCAACCCGCAAAAAATGCCCAGAAGAATATAGTACGGTATTCGACGAAGTATAAAAGGTTCAATGAGTTCAAACGAAAACACCACCGCTTTGCCCAGAAAAAAATAGGAGATAATCAGGGAGCTTACGGCGCTGATCAGGAGCGGAATGATGGACCACATGGTAAGGTCGAGCATAAGCACCTCCAGGCCAAAAATAACCGCGGCAATAGGAGCCTTAAAAATTCCGGAAATGGCACCTGCCGCACCACAACCAATAAGAATGATGGTGGTTTTGTAATTCATCCGGAAAAGGCGCCCCAGTGTGGAACCAATGGACGAACCGGTTAACACAATAGGTGCCTCCAGCCCGACCGATCCGCCAAAACCAACGGTGAAGGCACTGGCAATAAGGGATGAGTAGTTGTTATGCGGACGCAGCCTTCCGTTTTGTTTGGAAATAGCAAACAGAATACGGCTCACCCCATGCCCTATTTTATCCTTCACAAAGTACCGGACAAAGAGTACCGTTAAAACAATACCAAAGAACGGAAACAGCAGATAGAGGTAACTGATCTGATCGATCGCCACACTATGAAGCAGCCCATGGTGTATGTAATGAACCGTATTTTTAAGTAATACAGCAGCCAGACCACTAAAAATACCAATAAAAAAGCTCAGGATGTAAATAAACTGCTTATGGGGCAAGTGTTTCTCCCTCCAAATAATAAACTGTCCTAAAAACCTACTTCCATTCATACTACTTTCTGCTTACTCTTCCGAAAAATCCTGAAGCTGGCTCCGATAACTGGAAAACAGCTTGGCACGTGAAATAAATCCGAGGTATTTACCATGCTCCAGCACGGCTATATTATAACGGTCGCTCACCTGAAATTTACGGGCCACTTCTTCAACGGGGTCGTGCGTAAAAATCACATAGCTGGGCATAAACATCACATCGCGCACAAAGATATTATCATAAATCTCGCTATCAAACAGGATATGGCGAATATCGTCAAATTTTATTATGCCTCGAAAGGTGCCGTCTTCTTCCACCACCGGAAAGATATTGCGGTGGGCAAAACGGATGGTTTCGACCAGATCGCCAAAAGTATCCGATGGCCGAAGCACGCTAAAATCGGTCTCTATCAAATCGCGCAGGCTCAACATCATCAATACGGCCTTATCCTTATGGTGAGTGCGTAATTCGCCCCGTTTGGCGAGCTGAATGGTATAAACCGACTTAGGCACGAAGAAACGCGCCACAGCATAGGACGAAGTGGCCACAATCATCAGGGGTAAAAACAGTTGATACCCCCCGGTCAGTTCGGCAATAAGAAAAATAGCGGTAAGCGGGGCATGAATCACTGCGGCAATCATACCGGCCATTCCCATCAGGGCAAAATTGGATGCGTTTAGCTCCACGCCTGCGGTATGAAACAACTGTACATAGAACAGGCCGGCAATGGCACCACTAAAGAGTGACGGTGCAAAAATTCCTCCAATCCCTCCACTTCCGAAGGTGAGCGAAGTAGCAATCACTTTAAAAAGTAATACCACAAGAAACAGTACCAGGGTAACCCACATATTCCCCCGCAAACCTTCGTAAAAGGTATTTTCGTACAAGTAGCCATACTGGCCGCGCAAACTGGAATTGATTACCTCGTACCCTTCGCCAAACAACGAGGGAATGATAAAAATCACAATCCCCAACAGCAAGCCTCCAATCAACAAGCGGTAGAAACTGTTTTCCATGCGATCAAAAAGACTCGAAATACCATTGTACATTTTAGAAAAGTAGACAGCCGCCAAACCGGTAAACACTCCAAACAACACATACCACCCCACATAATCCAACCGATAGGAGCTGGAAATGGTAAAGGAATACAGAAAATTCTGCCCCATAAACAGGTAGGAAGTCAACACCGCAGAAGCCGAGGCAATCAGCAACGGAACTATGGCCGACATGGTCAGATCGAGCATAATGACCTCCAAAGCAAAAACCACCGCCGCAATGGGTGCTTTAAAAATAGCCGCCATAGCTCCCGAACAGGCACACCCCAGCAGCAGGGTTACCTGATGCTGCTTCAGCCCCAGCCAACGGCCTATGTTGGAACCTATAGCCGCCCCGGTAGCTACGGTTGGCCCCTCCAAACCCACCGATCCTCCAAAACCTACCGTTAGTGCGCTACTTACAATAGAAGAATACAGATTGTGGGTATTCATTCGCCCCTTATTTCTCGATATGGCAAAAAGTACCCCGGGTATTCCATGTCGCACCGGGTTGCGGTTGATGTATTTAATGAACAATACCGTAAGGGTTAAACCTATAATTGGGAAAAAGATGTATTGCGTGCCGTGCTTGTTCGAGGCATAGTTCTCTACAAAAACCTGCAGTAGATGAACCAGATTTTTAATAATAACCGCCGCCATTCCCACCAGTAGGCCAACTACCCCGCTTAATACCAAAACCAACTGCTTGTCGGTAATATTCCGGTTTCTCCAAACTGTAAAACGCGACAGAGCCAGTTTAAACATGTCTTTATTTTTAAAATTAAGATGCGGATACCCGTTGAATACCCGGATAAAAATTCAATTATGAACGAATGTACCGATAATTTTTAAACCCTCCCAGCCGTGACCATTGTAGGCTGAGCTTGCAACCACCAGCCACGCTTCGCTGAAGCTACAAAATTTCCGCCGTAGAACGAAGGGGTTCTGCCATGCAACGGTTGGCTTTTAGCGCATTGTCAGAAAATAAATTATATTCAACCCCGTTTTACTTGTGTTATGAAAAAACAGAGCCTGCTCATCATCCTGCTCTTCTGTGCCCAATTCCCTATCGTGGCTCAGTATCTTCCGTATGTATACCTACTCAGCATCGACCCTGAAAACAACAATGAAGTGTGCCTGTATTTCAAAGGCAGTTCCGGACCGGGTGTTTATGAGTACCGTATTTGGGGGTATCAAATTACTTCAGCGCAAAATCCCATACCCCAATACATTACCATTGGCAATCCCATACCCCATACCACTAGCGGCTTGTACCCCCCCTGGCGCTACGAGATTTCCGATGTCTCCAGTCATCCTATTGGCTTATGCGTATCGGCCCAGGCCACTTCAGCAAGTTGGCGAAGTTTTGACGAGACCAACCTAACCCATTTATTGGACAGCACCATGTACCTGGCTCTTCCGCAGTACAACCGCTGTAATTATGCACTGCATCTCCAATGGAACGACTACAACCGGTGGCGCGATAGTATCGATTACTACCGGGTTACGGTTAAAAGCGGCACCAATACATGGCGTTCCCAACCCATTGCCCCGGTTCAAAAAAATATGAATTTCGAATATCCGGATCTGCCACCCAACGGCACCTATCGGGTGTATGTTACGGCATTCAACCACCAAAACCGTTTCGATAGTGTTAATTCCAACAGCATGGAAATAACCATACAGAACGACGTGCCGCCTTCCTATATTTATGCAGAATATGCCACCATTAATGCAGGCAATCAGGTAGAAATGGCATTTCGGATCGCACCTACGGTTTTGGATCAATATGTATTGAGCCGCTCCACGTCGGCAACAGGCCCTTTCGAAGTGATCGACCAGTTCAGCGCCTCCGACGAACGTTTTTTCTATACCGATTCGGACATTGATCCCTCGGCACGACCATACTACTATAGCTTGCGGGTATTGAACCGTTGCGACTCAGTGGCGCAAACCTCCATCAATACCGCCAGCACCCTTTTTCTTAGCGTAACCCTTACAGGACAAACACCAACACTTTCATGGACCGCCTATCAGAACTGGCCCGAAGACGTTTCGGAATATACCATTGAACGCAGCGTAAACCACGCAACGTTCGAAAACATAGGCAGTACCAGCGCCACCACCTTTCCGGATGAATCGATAGGCGAACTGGCCGGCACCCGGGTTAACCACAGTATCCAATACCGGATCCGAGCCCGTCGAAATGTCCAAAGCGACTTTACCGATTCACAGGCAGAGAGCCTTTCGAACACCGCAACCATCACCCTGCCGGTGCATATCCGTTTTTTCGATGCTTTTATTCCGGGCGATTCAGAGAATAATGGCTTTGAACCGCTGTTCGATTTCCTTCCTTCATATTACGACTTTAAAATACTAAACCGCAACGGCAGCGTGGTATACCAATCGCGCGAACCGGAAAACACCCGCTGGGACGGCAGGGTAGGTAACGGCGGCTATGCCCCCGAGGGCGTTTACCGCTACACCCTGATTTTTCACGATGAATTTAATCACCGCCAGGTGCTTCAGGGAAGTTTAACCGTTATCCGGCAGGACTAACACTTTGCTCCAACTTATCAACAGGATCGGAGGCATGCAGGAATACCAATCCGTCTAAAAATTAGTAACTTTGTCTTCCTTTTGGGCATGGTATTTTAACACTTTTCAAATGAGGGCAACTCTAAATGTTGAAGAAATCGAGGTAAAAAGAGATTTCAACCTCCTGCTTTCGGAATGCACACGCTGCAACGAGAAGGGAGACAAGGCCCTTATACGCAAAGCCTTTAAACTGGCTTTCGAAGCACACCGAAACATGCGCCGTAAATCGGGCGAACTCTACATCCAGCACCCCCTGGCAGTTGCCCGTATTGTTAACCAGGAAATCGGTCTTGGAGCAAAATCCATTATCTGCGCACTCCTGCACGATGTTGTAGAAGATACCGATTACACCCTGGAGGATATTGAACGCATGTTCAGTCCCAAAATTGCTTCCATCATCGATGGTCTTACCAAGATTTCCGGAGTTTTTGGCACCAACACCTCCCAACAAGCCGAAAACTTCAAGAAAATCATGCTCACCCTCTCCGACGACGTGCGAGTGATCCTGATTAAGCTGGCCGATCGCCTGCACAACATGCGCACCCTTTACGGACTGCCGGCACACAAACAACTCAAAATTGCCAGCGAAACCATTTACCTTTTCGCCCCCATAGCCCACCGTTTGGGCTTGTATACCATTAAATCGGAGCTGGAAGATTTAAGCCTGAAATATCTGTACCCCAAGGTGTATGAGGAGTTGGAGTCGAAACTCCAAAAAAACATGGCCTTCCAACAAAAATTCCTCGACGAGTTCAAAGGCCCAATTGCCGAACGCCTTGACAAGATTGGGCTTCGTTACGAGATAACGGCTCGCCAGAAATCCATCTATTCCATTTGGCAAAAAATGCAAAAAAAGAATGTGCCATTCGAAGAAATTTATGACCTGATGGCCATTCGGATCATTTTTGAGCCCGAAGACGACATTCCCGAAAAAACCCAGTGCTGGAACATATACTCCCTGACCACCGACATTTACATGCCTAAACCGGAACGGATCCGCGATTGGGTAAGCACCCCAAAAGCCAATGGTTATGAAGCACTGCATGCCACCGTTATGGGGCCGCACGGGCACTGGGTGGAAGTGCAAATCCGCACCCGCCGTATGGACGATATTGCCGAACGGGGATTTGCGGCCCATTGGAAGTACAAGCAGGACGATTCAGGCCATGAATCGGAGCTTGACAAATGGATCCGCCGGCTTAAAGATCTTTTGGATAACCCCCATGCCGATGCACTGGAATTCCTGGACGATGTTAAACTGAACCTTTTTTCATCCGAAATATTCATTTTTACTCCAAAAGGCGACATTAAAACCCTACCCACCAATGCCATAGCCCTCGATTTTGCCTACGAGATCCACTCTCAGGTAGGATCCAAAGCCATTGGAGCCAAGGTAAACTACAAACTGGTCCCCCTGAACTATCAGCTTAAAAGTGGCGATCAGGTGGAAATAATTACCTCAGAAAAACCACAGGACCGGATCGAATGGTTGCAAAAGGTGCACACCGCAAAGGCTAAAGCTTCTATTAAAAACACCCTGAAGTCCGAAACCAGAAACCGGATTGAAAAAGGCAAACAAATTCTCGAATCCAAACTCGAAGAGCTGAACCTGAAACCCAGCAACCGTATTTTCAGGAAACTGTTGCCCAGTTACCAGGTAAGCACCAAAGATGAACTGTACAGTAAAATCGGGCTGGGTATTATTCAACTGGACAGCCTCAAAAAAATACTTAAAAAGAATACCAAAAATAAATGGATCCGATACTGGAGCCTGCAACTGGACTCATTCACCCGGCGCGGAGAATCCGAACCCCCGTTGCCCGACATTACCGAGGACGGTACCATTCTGCTTCGCGAGAACGTACACGAACACGACACCAACTACCAGATAGCGCCCTGTTGCAGTCCCATTCCGGGCGACGATGTAATCGGCGTGAAAGATGAATTCGACCAGGTAGTGATTCATAAAACCAATTGTCCCGAAACCATCAAAATTTCATCGAGCCAGAACCATCGTATTGCCAAAGTGCAATGGACCACCCATAAATTTTATTCTTTCCTGGTTAAAATTGCCATGTCGGGAACCGACCGTTTCGGTATCTACAACGACATTACCACTACC
>QKEH01000136.1 GCA_003252385.1 Bacteroidota bacterium
ACCACGCGAAGGGGTTTTGAGGAAGTACGCATTATTAGCCAACAGATTTGGTTACTGTCAAAGCCGAAAGGCCAAGACCGGTTAAAGATAATGCGTTTCGGGTAACTTAGGGCTTGCCGTTTGCCACGTCGAGCAGGGCCGCGTATATTTTCCCGAAACCGGCTTCCCGAATTACCGTTTGCCGGGCTTCTTCGCCCATCTGGCCAGCCTGTTCCGGATTTTCGATCAGAAGATTCAGAGCCTGAGTCAGATCCTTTGTGGTCTGAACCAGCAGGCAGTTGGTTCCGGAATGTAAAAAATTGACCCGTACGTTTTGTCGAGCAATTACCGGCAGGGCACAGGCCATGGCCTCATAGACCACATTGGGGACCTCGTCGGAAGCGTTGTGTAAAAAAATATTGGCTGCCTGCATGTAGGCTGCCACCTGGTGCGATCCCCCACGAAACTGCACGCGGTTTCCAAGCAACTTTTTACCCTTTTCGACGAGGAGTAAAGCCTCTTGGTGGAAGTCGTAGAGAAAGTGCGACGGGCCGAAGTCGAATTCGCCTACCACCACATAGGTAAAAGGTTGGCGGAGTGGGCTTAATGCCCGGAAGAGTTCTTCGTATCCCTTACGCTGCAACACAAAACCTACGGACAAAAGCAGCAGATGATCCGCCGGGATACCCAGGCGTTCGCGCAACCGCCTGCGCCGGGTTTCGGGCAATGGGCAAAAGGTATCCAAATCGACCCCCTGAGGTAATAAAAGCAAACGATTGGGAGGGTAGTTGCAACGGACATATCGTTCAGATATAGAATTATTTATGGCATAGTATCTTGTAACATACTTAAAGCATTGGCGGTTGATCCGGTGTTTCACGGAGGAACCCTCACAGAGGGATTGAAGATCGTCCACATCTAAGAGCAGCGAACGGAATACCACCGGCTTGGAGAGCAGACGGGCCAAAAGAAGGGCGGCCTGATAGCCGTAAGTTTTACCTCCATAAATCAGGAGCAGGTCGTGGCGGCGAAGGTGTAAAAAATAGTTCCAGAGGATTCGGGGACCAGCCAACAGCTTGGTGAAACCATTGCGGTTCCGGTAGGGAATGCGGTAGATGGGAATCCCCTCCACCAGTTCCTTCCGGGGCAAGCGGTTTCCCCGGTTGAGTGTGAGCACCACAGCTTTCCCCGAATGGCGGTTGATATAACGCGCCAGTCGAAAGGCATGGACTCCGCTCCCGGCAAAATCGGGGTACGAAAAAGAGCTAAGGATCAATATTTTTTTTTGCATACGGGGTTCGACCACTTCTATGGGATGAAGATAGCAAACTTCTATTTTGAAACAGGAATACCTGCCTACGGGAGGAGCATTCGTTGTGTGTTGGCAGTGTGAAGGTTGGAACCGTACCCCCGTTTTACTTCAAAAAACGGGTGTCCGATGCCAGAGGATACTGGTAGGTAATTATGGAGCTCAGGTCGTAGTGGTCGATCAGATTCTGATTGCTTTCGTACCAGGTTGCCCGAAGTTCCTGCAGTTCCACGGGGGTAAAATACCGTTCCCAGGGGAAGGGCGAAGGGCGGCTTCGATGACCGGGTGCCTCGGTTGGGTTCGATGAATGGGCATTAGCCACCCGGCTTTTTTTATACCGGAGGTACCCTTTCACCAACAACGGAAAAGCGTGTGCCAGTTGATTCAGTCGCCTCTTTCGGTTTAGGGCTTTCACGGTCAGACGTTGATTCACGGGTTGGTAGTTCAATTGGCTCCAATCAGGACGTAGATCGAGATCGTAGCAGAACTTTTCCAGGAATGGTTTCGGATCCGACTGGAAATCTTCAAACAAATAGACATGCACCCGCTCCATACCAAACAGGTCGCGATAGAGTCGAATCACCAGGTCGTAACAGTGTTTCTCTGCATAACGCGGCCGGTGCTCCTTCAAAACAAAATCACGTAGCGACAGGGTACCTCCTGCTTTAAGATATTCGCTGTAGTTGGAAGGCAGCTTGTCCATGGGATTGCGGATGAACAGCACGATTTCCGAGGGGCCAAAAATTTCCCTGAGCTGCAGTGCCTGTTCGATTAAATGGCCGGTTTGGCCCAGCAGGGTTTCGTCGCACACCACCAGCCTGTTTTTTGAAGCCCTCAGTGGAGAACTTTCATGCTGGCGCAGGCGTTGGGGAGTGTAAAAATCAAGGTCTCTCACCTGCGGATAAAAAACCTGCTGAAACCAACTGCTGCCAGTTTTAGGGTAACCTATATGAAGGAGGGGGAGTGCACGCATACGCAGATTCTGGGTTTAGGGAGCTTCAATGCGATGAAAGCTATAACCCTTTGCCGAGAAATGCTCCAACACCCTTGGCAACATCCATTCCAGCTTGGGCCAGGCTTTTACCGAATCGTGAAAAACTAGGATGGATCCGGGTTCGGTATAACGCAGCACCGATTTTAGGGAGCGTTCCCAGGAAATACGCCGTTCGTAATCGTGGCTCATCACCTCCCACAGTACCACCTTATAGTGCCGGCTTAGCTCACGAGCCTGCCTGCGCCGGATTTGTCCGTACGGAGGCCGGAATAAGCCTGATTGCATCAGGTGGTCGGCAATCTCGATATCGTGGTAGTATTCCTGATCGGTGACTTTCCAGCCCTTCAGATGGCTGTAAGTATGGTTTCCCAAAGCATGGCCCCGGAGCTGAATTTCCCGGGCAATTTCCGGATAGCGTTCCACGTTTCGTCCCAAACAAAAAAAGGTGGCTTTAGCCCGATAACACTCCAGCATTTCGAGTACCGACTGGGTTACAAAGGGAGTTGGCCCGTCATCAAAGGTCAGATGAACCACCTGGGATCCGGATTGCCTTTCATCCCAAACCACCTGGGGATAAACCGGTTTTAACCACCGGGGAATATGCCAGTATACCATACTACCTGAAAAAGCGGTTTAATCCGGGGCCTAAATCCTGCATGCGCTGATCGATGGAAGCACTGAAGGCTTTGTCGTCGTGCTCATGGCTGACCCGTATCAGCTCACTCACAATATGGGCGGCAACACGTTTCTCAAAGGACAGGGCATTGTTGTATTTCGCATCCAGGCTGAGGAAGTATTCAAAATCGGCATAGGTGTTGTCCAGTATGGTAGTTGCCAGCTTGCGGGCTTCTTCATTGAGCCCCAGTTCGTAAAAGTTGTTTACAAAACTGAGCATGTAGAGGTCGAAGGGCATTTTTTCGTTCGGAAACAGTTCCATGCAGCGTTCCATAACCTTCCGGGCGGAGTCGGCTTTGTGCTCCTGAATCAGAGCCTGTGCCAGATTCGCAAAATTGAGACGCATGTTCGAGAACATTCTCTGACAATTTTCATCGAGATAAATATCGCCTTCTTCGATCCCTCCCCAGCGGAAGGTTTCCATAAGATTCCGGTAAGTGGTTTCGGTGTTAATGCCCCCGGCAAATCCAATACCATCCTGAACCTGAGCAGGTACCACCCGGTAGGCCAAACCATCCATGGAGAAATACGGATCCAGACCCAGGTAGTTCTCGCTTCCTACCGTAATGGCATAGTTAATGGGGCGGTCCCATTGGTTGCTGGCCAGGAAATCGAGGGTCATTAAATGATTTTTGGTCAGGTAATTCTGGGAGATCTCCCAGCGGAGTTCCGGTTGATATTTGTTGGCCAGCTGAGCCGGCAGAGTTCCGTTTTGAAAAACTTTGGACGAATCGGCAGGGTAGCGGAACAGATGCTGGGGAATGTAGAAAATGGGTTCTGTGGCACCTGGCACTCCCTGGCTTTGAATGGCATCGTTAGCCACAAACTGAATGGCTTCCTGCAGATCGACATGACCTTTCACCCTATCGTACAGGTACACAATATCCCGCGTACCCTGGCGGTACTGTTTTTCTGTAAGCTGCATTTTTAATGGATCCGATTCGTATACCCTGCGAGCCATTTGTTCAATGTACCAGTCGGCCGAAAGGTAGCTCAGGTTGATTACCCGCACATCGGTGCGTATGCCTTCTACTTCCTGGGCATACCAAAGGGGGAAGGTATCGTTATCGCCATTGGAATAGAGGATGGCATTTTTATCGCAGGAGTTCAGGTAGTTAAATGCTATATCGCGGGCAATGTAGCGCCCCGAACGATCGTGGTCGTCCCAGTTTTGTACGGCCATGAGTATCGGTACAGGCAAACACACGGCCAGCAGCAGGGTTGCCAGCATCCGGTTGCCGGGCACCACTTTACCCAGGGCTTTGGCCAGGGACAGGATCAACAGCACCAGGAACAATGCGTATAGAGCCGACCAGGTGAAGGTAAAACCTCCGTTAGAGGCCAGGTCGAAAACGGCCAGTACCCCGATTATAATCGATCCTCGTGTGGCATAGACCGAAAGGAATTGGTAGCTGCTCTGGCGGGCGGCACGAAACAAACCCACTACCCCCAGTCCTATCCAAATGGCATAGGCATAGAAAGATCCGGCGTAGGCATAATCGCGCTCGCGGGGTTGCAAGGGTGTTTGGTTCAGGTAAATAACAATGGCTAAACCGGT
>QKEH01000108.1 GCA_003252385.1 Bacteroidota bacterium
CCTACCAGGTTCACCAGCCGCACGGTACCTCCGTTGCCGGGCATGAGCCCCAGCTTAATTTCGGGCAGGCCAAATAGGTAGCTTCCTTCGGCAGCAAAGCGCAGGTCGCAAGCCATGGCCAGTTCCAGACCTCCACCCAGGGCATGCCCGGCAATCTGGGCAATAACTATTTTCGCGCTGTCGTTTATCTTCCGGCAAACCGCACGGGCGGCTACCACCATTTCCTTATTCTGTTCGGTGGTATTGGCACTGAAAATTTTAATATCGGCCCCTCCGCAAAAAAACTTTTCTGAGGCACTCTTTATCAGTACCACTTTAATTTCGGTATCGTTGGACGCCTGATCAATTAAGGCACCCAGGTATTCAAGTACTTCTTTATAATAACCGTTTGCGGGTGGATTGTTCAGAACAATAAGCCCCACGGCTCCCTTTTTCTCGTAGAGTATCTTTTCTGTCATAGCTTTTATATATAAATGTTGTTTTTATATAGCACAAAAGTGGCGTGTATTTTTAGTATTCCAAACTAAAATACACAGAAATTTCAGGAATAGCAACCCATAACTCCGGCGGGCTTACCAGGAAAAAAAGAAAGACCCTCCCGGGTCTGAAAAAAACTAAAAAGCCTGCCGGAGATCCGGCAGGCTGAGAAGGTCAGTCCTGTACTAATGAATTACCCGGCTCCCCCGAGTTTTACCACCACAATGGTATCGCCGGATTTGGGCTGGTAATCGGCCTTTTGAATGCGGCCGTTTACCAGATAGCACACCCCCGATTCGGTGGGTGAAATGCCTGCCGAGCTGACAAACAAATTTTTAACGTTCTGCGCCTCCCCGCTAAGTTCAACTTCGCGTTGCTCGGGCAGAAACTTTTTTAAATGGCCTTGTGCTGAAATGGTTACTTTCATTTTTTCGGTTTTTATTTGTCCCAAAGTTCTTCTAACTCCAGTTCAACAATCTTACCGTAAATTGGTTGACCGATATCGTTCATTCCGGTCATTTGGTAGTACAGCATCCGGGCTTCGAGGAATTGCTCGCGATCCATGTGTACCCCTTCCAGCGGTCCGTTGGTAATGGGATCAAACATGCGTTGGGGCAGGTCTTCGTCTTTAATAGTGATGCCACATTTGGCATTGAACAAGCGCGACATAACAATACCCCGTTCGGCGACCCGGATCAGCTCAAAGAGCGACATGTCCCAACCTGTGGCATCGTTCACCAGCTGGGTAATGTGTTCGAAGGTAATCATACGCCGGCTGGGTTCGCCCACAAAGATGCAAATGTCCAGTGTATCGTATACTGTCCACAGGCGTTGCAGCAGCACAAACAAACGTACTTTATCGTGATCGAGCGAAAGCGGGTCGATGGTTTTGCGGAATCCCCATTTCATTAAGGGATAAATATCGCCATCTACCAGGGCATCGGGTTGCATGTTGGGTTCGCCAATGAAACAATGGTCGTGCTCCACCACCACATGGTCGCCTCCATTGGGCGCTACGGCATAGCCCAAACCTACGTTCCATTTACCGCGGCCGTCGTGGGCGGCAAACTCCATTTTTTTGGCGGTAATGGCATATTTCTCGGCGCCTTTTCCAATTTTTTGAGCCGCACGGTAGCTGCCTTCTGCCAATACATCGCCAAAACCTTTTCGGTGCGCAATCATTTCGATTATTTTCAGGAAGGCATCCACATTGCCAAAGGCCAATTCCAAACCACCGGTATCTTCTTTGGTGATAATGCCTTTTTCGTAACATTCCATAGCAAAGGCAATAGTCATTCCGGTGCCTACCGAATCGAGCCCGTAACGCGCTACCAGTTCGTTACCTTTACACACGGCAATCATATCGGCAATGCCGCAGTTGGATCCTAAGGAACCCAGGGTTTCGTATTCGGGTGCCCCGTAGGCCGGGTCGATATTTTTATTGGGATCGTCGGAGGAATTGGCTACCACCTGCTTGCAATTTACCGGGCAGGCATAGCACCCTTCGCGCTTCACTTTAATTTCTGCTCCAATTTTGGCACCGTCAATTTCCGCTACCTTATCGAAAGAGTTCATCTGGAAGTTGTGTGTGGGAAGAATGCCCATGCTGCTCAGAATAGAGGGCAGCACCATGGTTCCCACTTCGCCAAACCCGGGCAGGCCGGCATGGTTTTTCATGTTTTTACCAAACCACTTGGCGTACTCGCGTATTTTATCCAGTTCTTTAAACATATCGCGACCGTCGCCGCGAACGGCCACGGCACGCAGATTTTTGGAACCAAATACGGCACCCATGCCGCAACGGCCGTTCCAGTGTTTGAGTTCGTTTAACAAACCGGCAAAACGGATCATGTTTTCGCCCCCGGGACCGGTTTGCAACACCTTTACGCGTTTGTCGCCCATTTCTTCCCGTATGGCTTCCTGCACCGGACCGGTATCTTTACCCCACAGGTGGGTGGCATCGCATATTTCAACGGTATCGTTGGTAATTTTCAGGTAGCAGGGCTTCGGACTTTTTCCTTCTACAATCACGGCATCGTATCCGGCCCATTTCAGTTCCGGTCCAAAAAAACCACCTCCCTCGGAGTTGCCAAAGGCATCGGTAAGGGGCGATTTGGCTGCTACCGTAAAACGGGAAGTGCCCGGTATGGGCGAACCGGTAAGCACACTGGCCGCAATGATAATCTTATTTTCGGGACTCAGCGCATCGCAATCGCCACTAATTTCCTTATTCATGTACCAGGCGGCCAGGGTAACTCCACCCAGGTATTTTTTAAAAAATGCTTCTCCCGGGTGTTCCACGGTAATACTTCCTGTGGTCATGTCTCTAAAACCGTATGCCATATCGATCTTTTTTAAGTAATTTCATAAAATAGCGTGCTAATATACATTGAATAAAAATGCTATGAAATACCGAATTGAAGAGGGCTGCGAATCGCTGATGCTCTAGGGTTTAACCTCATATCATGATCTGTGGTACCTCGAATCGGTACAATAGAGGAATACCAGAAAAGTAAATAACAAACTATTATCCTGATATTCTTCATTTTACATTATTCAGCCTTTCCCAATGTGTTCAAACAATATTTAATCCAAACTGTTTTATTGAAGATGCATAGCTTATTTAGAAGCTTTTTAAATTTTAAAATTCATGCATTACCTGTACTTTTAAACATTCAATTTTAGTAAGCTGCAACATGTTATCATCCTCGGAACAAATACGGTATTTACGACAGATACTATTGCCTGAATTTGGAGTAGCGCTTCAGGAAAAACTCAAAGCCTCGAAAGTTTTTATTGTAGGGGCTGGCGGACTGGGCAGCCCAGTAAGTTACTATCTGGCCGCTGCGGGGGTGGGTCGCATCGAGTTATGCGATAAAGACGTGGTTGAACTCTCGAACCTGAACCGCCAAACCTTGCACACCACCAGCGATATTCAGGTACCCAAATCGGAATCGGCCTCCCAAAAACTGCGTGCCCTTAACCCGGAAATCCTCATTGAGACCCATCAGGTGGAAATTAACCGACAGGTTTTGCACCAAATGGCAGGCGATTCGGATATCGTTGTCGACTGCCTGGATAATGTCAAAACCCGTCTGGAGATAAATCAGTTCTGTTTGGAAACCCGTATTCCTGTTCTCCATGCCGGTATCGACGGCTGGAATGCCCAGTTGACGCTGATCCATCCCCCAACAACTGCTTGCATGCAGTGCTTATTTGAACACTATAAGGAATCCGACAAACCCAAACCGGTGTTGGGGGCCGTAGCCGGCATTGTGGGTACCACCCAGGCGCTGGAGGTGATTAAATACCTTACCGGTATGGAAACCGGCTTATTGAACCAACTTCTGCTGTTCGACGGGTTGCACATGGAATGGCACAAACTGCCCATTGCCAAGAACGAGGCCTGCCCGGCTTGCGGATCCCTCTAGGCCAAGGAAGGAAAGAAACTTTCATTTCGATTCCCGATTGTACAAACCGTTGGGAGTATATGGTCTTGCATTCCGTTCTTACCCTTGGTAAAACGCATGCACACGATCCTGTATTTTTCTTTGCGAATCGACGGATACCTGCTTATCTTTGTTTTATCCATTGACGAAATACACACACCATGGCCGGACCTAAAGGATCGAAATACTATGATATCTTTCTGGACTATACCATCCAGTTGAATCACAAAGAAAAGGGCAACATACTGGATCGCTACTACTTTGAATTGTTACAGGCCATTCGTGATACGGGATCGCTCAAAGCCGCCGAGATGGAGATCAGCTACCGAAAGGTATGGGGGTCTATTGAAGATATGGAAGATAAACTGGGGTTTAAACTGGTGGAACGGCACCGTGGCGGTGTGCAGGGAGGCACCACCACCCTGACCGAAGACGGTATCAAGCTCCTGGATGCCCGCGATGAACTTCGCAAAGAGTTCGACTTGGCCATACATTCCATCACCAAAAAATTCTTTCGCAGTATAAACAATTAAAGGCTTGCAGTTGCCCGGCTACCGAACTTTGCGCTGTATTCGGAATTCCGCTTACAGTACCACTTATCCCTGTCCCCAGCCGATGTGTGCGTTTGTACCGGTGACGTGCCGATGCTGAGAACCGGATCAAAGCACTGAAAGCCCACTTTGGATTTAACAGCTTCAACCTGGACAATTTTATTCGGAACCGAAGCAGAATTGTCGACAGCCATGCTGGCCTGCAATCTGATGGCTCTGATTCAATAGATTGTCCTCAACTCAAAAGTGCAGCATGCCTTATCCGCCTTGAGTTACAAAGCCTTTGCTATCGGAGCAAATTTTGAAAACAACAAGGGATATTAAGTACTTCGTTTGGCTCTGAATCTAAAAAGACGCAAATGGTTCCATGCTCTCTGGGCTTCCTCAGAAACGATGAACCTATCCTTCAAAATGTCTAATGCGTTATGTGGGTTAAGCTGAAGTACTCCATAAACCCGTAGAACGAGCTACTGGGGATGATTGCTCTGTTTGTGGTGTACTTGTTCAACAGCTAGCAGCTCACCATTGTCTATGCCAGTTTGGGCGATATTGTTTTCTTTATTTACCTGATACACATCGTATAAGCCGGTGAAGAAAGTAGTACAAGCCTGGGGACAGAAGTCAGTATCTTTAAGTGCCCTACTGAGAAAGCCTAACATACTGAAACTGGATGAAGCCTTCAGCTCGCTGAACCAGGGGGATATCCGCTACATTCATGGAACAATGTAAATCCATTGTCCTGATTTTTATCGTAAGCCGTAAACCCGAAGTGCTTCAGTATACCACGAAAAAATTTGTACTGGTGGAGGGTTGCCTAACTGTTTAATCGGTGGTTGGCCTTTCTACTCCATAAGCAGCAAGCGGATGCAGGTGGTTTCAAATTGAGTTTGAATACGCAGCATATAAGTTCCCGGAAGTTGTTGAGGTTGCCATTCAATTTGGTTCTGTCCAGCTGGCAGTGTTGCCTCCCGAATGCATTGCAGGTGCCTGCCCTGCATATCCAGCAAATCAATCCGTACAACAGTCGGCTGCATTAAGGTAAGCCGGATGCTTGCGCCATCTGCTACCGGATTGGGGACTACTTCGATCAACGAAAAACCTGACGGATCCGGCACAAGGAGATTGGTGGAAAATGTTTCCACGATGTGCAAGGGGTAAAAATCGGCGGCAGTAATTTCTCGCCTGGTAGTATTCCCGGCGGCGATCCGAAAGGCGTACTCTCCAACCCGGGCGTTGATATCACTGCGGATGGTATGGTTTGTGAAGCGATAATCGGTTGAATCCACATCGCCCAGGCTTTCATCATTGACCAAAGCCAGGGCCGGGAAATCGGAAGTGATGGCCCTAAACTGGTAAGCCCCATCCAAAAAAGCAGTAACCGCCACCTTTTCGATCGTACCCTGATAGGTATGAACTTCTGCTTCGATGCCGGTGGTACTGCTACCATCCAAAAGTATCTCATCTTTGCCCAGAAGCACATTGCTGATGGAAGGATCTTCGTCCGTTGCCGAACCGGTAATGTGCCCCACCCAAATTTGAGGGGGTACACTGGGTGCAAGAAAGCAGAAGTAATGCCCCGTAAGGCTAATGGATGGAAGATAGGCTTCGGACAGGCGATAACCGCCAAAAGCAATGCTTACATCATCGGAGTTGACCAGATCGAAGTAATAATTGGGTTGGGAACTTACATAGCTTATCGGAGGCGTATAAGGCACCCCCCCTCCTGCAAGAACAATGCCCTGATCGCCTGTTGAGGTTAGTTGAACCATCTTCGGATAACTAAAAATACCCAAACCGCCCATTATCCTGGTCTCGGCACCGCCAAGCAAATGCATGGCGTACAACCCCACCTCTTCAGCCTGGGTTTCGGCATTCGTCTCTCTACGAAAAAGCATGTAGTGATCCCCGTCGGGGTAGGTTGCAAAGGGTTGAATTCCCGTAGCATAGTCGCTAATGAGGGTGAAATCGCCACTATGATAAACGATCGCATCGCCTTTCTCGAGTTGTCCTTGCTGAAGTTGAAAAATACGCGTGCCAAAAAGGGCATACGATCCGTCGGCCGAAATGTCGAAACCATCGGAATAGGCAGTGTTGTAGTTGTATTCGGAACCATCGGTACTAAAAACTTCACTGGCAACATCGAGGTAGTTAAATTCCTGGGCGATGTTGCCCCCATCGGCATCGACATGCCACAGTCCGGAAGCCTGCGCTTCGCGTTCGGCATTGAGAAAGAACACTTGGGTTCCCTGGGCATTTATTCGTGGTGGAACGGGAAACGTAGGGGTAATATCGCCGAAATCCGGATTGGGATTGGGAAGTAGCGTGGCTATGGCTTCCCTGTCCGAACCGTCTTTGTTTGCAATAAAAATTTCGCCATAGCCATCGCACCAGATGATCTTATCGCCACTGACACTGATGTCGACCCAAACTCCGTAACCGTTTCGCTGGAAGTCATAAACTTCGGTGAGGTTTGTACCGTCAATGGCCATGGTAAACACTTTTACGGCCGTTCCACTGGTGCTAAATACAATTGCTGAAGCATCGCCACTGATTTTCATCGAACTAATAAACAAATTGGTATCGAAGGCCGTAATTTGCTCGTAGTGAATGGCCCGTTGAACGGTAAGCTGTGCTGACAACGGCAAAGCCACAGCCAATAGCAGGAACACCACAGAGCCCTGGGCAGTTGTTTTCATAATAGTCGGTTTAAATTCATAACTCATGAAAACTCGCGGATTTCTTCTACCGACAGATAAAGGTACAACAATGTTGCAGGTTTGCAGGCGACCAAACCATCCAAAACCCATGATATCAGTCATACTTCCAACCCAATTTACAGACAACGGTGATCCAAATTAATTTGTACTTTTGGTTTCACTCCCGATATAAAGTATATGAGCAAGTACCACGCCCCCGCCCTGGATAAGGGCCTAGACATTATAGAATACCTGTCGTTAAAAGCGGTACCCCTGTCGCAGGTGGAAATCGCTCATGGACTTGAGAAAACGGCGAACGAAATTTACCGTATGCTCATCTGTTTGGAAAACCGGGGTTACGTGATCAAGGATCGGGTATCGGGTAAATATTCCCTGTCGCTCAAGTTGTACCACCTCTCCCACCGGCACTCCCCGGTAGATGAATTGCTGCGCACCGCCAAGCCGATCATGGACCAACTGTCAGGCTCCACCAAGCAGTCGTGCCATTTGAGTGTTTTGCACGACTATCAGCTTATGGTGGTATCCCAGTCGAAAAGTCCGGGACCCATTTCCCTCTCCATTGAGGAAGGCAGTTTGTACCCCCTGGTGCTCACCACATCGGGGCGTGTTCTACTGGCCGGTATGAGCCGGAAACAGCAGGAAAGCACCCTCAACCAGACTCAGGAATACAAAGGTTTTACTGCCCAAGAGCAGCAACAATTTCTGCAGCGACTGCTTCAAATACAAAACCGGGGCTTCGATCTCGACCAAAGTGAAATTACTTCGGGAGTTACCGATGTGGCTGTACCCATTGGCCAGATGCCATCCGGTGTATACGCTGTACTGGCCATTTCGAGCCTTACCCGGCTGAGTACCGAAAACCCGTCGACTGATTTCCTGCTGAACCAACTGCAACAGGCAGCCCGGGAAATTAATCGTTCCATTGGCCTGTCGGAAGCCCTCCCCACCGAGTAATCTTCACCAAACAATCGTATCGGAAAAAACTTTGGGTTTCATCTCAGTTCGGCTATGTACAGATAGAAATTCGCAAATTCTTACCAAAAAGGCTATCTTTGCCGGCCATTAAACCGATGGTATCGCATTATGGAACAAAAAAAGAACAATCAACTCACCAACCTGCTGGTAAATATCATTATACCGGTTATCATTCTAACCAAATTCAGCAAGGAGGAATACCTGGGTCCCCTTTACGGATTGTTGGCCGCTTTGGCACCTCCTTTCCTGTATGGATTGTATGATCTGATTAAAGAAAAGCGGAAGAATTTTTTCTCCATTCTGGGCTTTGTCGGAGTATTGCTTTCCGGCATGATAGGCCTGTTGAAATTCCCGCCTCAGTGGGTGGCTGTGAAGGAAGCTTCCATTCCACTGCTCATCGGGATTATTGTAATTATTTCAACTCGTACCCCCTGGCAGCTGGTGAAGAAATTTATCTACAACCGCGAGCTGTTGGACATTGACCAGATTGAGGCTCGACTGGAAGCCAATGGGCTGCGGCAACGACTGGAAGTGGTATTGCAACGTGCCAACCTGTTTCTGGCCGGTTCCTTCTTCATTTCGGCCGTGCTGAATTTTGTTCTGGCCAAGATTATTGTGCACAGCATGCCGGGTACCTCCGCCTTTAACGAGGAAATTGGACGCATGACCATGCTGAGTTTTCCGGTTATTGCACTTCCTTCCACCCTCATTATGATGGTAATTCTGTGGTATTTGATGCGTTCGCTGCGCAGCATCACCCAAATGAATCTGAATGAATTATTCTCCGAAAAATTTCGGGATAAATAGACGGTTACAAAGGAGAAATAAAAAAAGCCTGAAACTGGATGTTTCAGGCTTTTTTGTTCGTGTTATGCACCGAACAGTTACAAACTGTATTCCTTTTCGAGCATAGCATTATGCTCACCTAATTTTGGCATACCCAGTTCAGAGGTCAGGAACGTTTCGTTAACGGTAATTGGGCAACGCGTGGTTTTATAACGGTAGCCATCTCCTACGTTTACTTCCTGAATCATTTTCAGAATTTTGAAGGCCTCGGTATCGAAAAGGGTTTTCCAATTCATTACCTGAGCACACCAAATATCGGCAGGTTCGAGAACGGCCAACCAGTCGGCGGTATCCTTGGTCTTTAAATGATTGGCCAAAATGTCCTTGATTTCGTCGCGTTGATGAAACCAGGAACTTACCTCGGTATAGGTTTCCAAAGGTGCGCACTGAAGCAGTTTTCCCAACACCGGAATTTGCCCCATAGCCAGTGCCATATAGCCATTTTTGGTTTCGTAAATCCCATAGGGTGCACCTAAATAGGCATTGGCACAGTTGCTTTTAGTACGTTCGGTGGGCTGTCCGCCATCGCGAAAGAAGGCGGTTACCGATTCAAACTGGTACTCCAGAGCCGATTCGAGCATGCTTACCTCCACACGACCTCCCTTACCGGTACGCGCTTTTCGTAACAAACACGACAGAATGCCCTGACACAGGTGTCCGCCGGAAAGAATATCAACTACCGCCAAACCAATAGGCACAGGTCCGGCTCCGGCATTACCGTTGAGTTGTGTAAGCCCCGAAAGGGACTGAAGCAATAAATCCAAACCGGGCTTGTCTTTCCAAACCCCTTCTTTTCCGTAACCCGAAAGTTCGGCATAGATAATTTCGGGATTCATCTTCTTTACCGATTCGAAATCAATTCCCAAACGTTCGGCTACACCCGGGCGGTAGTTGTGCATGACCACATCGGCCTGTTGAATCAACTTATCTACCTTCTTCTTTTCTTTTTCGTCCTTGAGGTTAGCCTTATAGCTCAGTTTGTTGCGGTTTACGGCAGCAAACATGGAACTTTCACCATCCAATACAATGTTGGAGAAAAACAGATCGCGACTTAAGTCGCCCATTCCCGGTTGTTCTATTTTAATTACCCTGGCGCCCAAATCGGCCAAGCGCAAGCTGGCACTGGGTGCGGAAAGAAACTGGCTAAAATCGACTACTACGATTCCTTCTAATGGTTTCATCATGGTGCTAAAGCAATTTAAATTCTTTTTCAATTCGTGCATTATCTTCGCCTGGTTTGGGCGCCGATTTACGGCTGAATATTCGTTGCCCGTCGATCCGTATCGGACAGCGGGTGGTACGCATGGTAATACCATCGGATGTTTCCACTTCCTGATCCATTTGCAATACCTTGTAAGCTTCGTGGTTCAATAAATCACGATAGGTGAACACGTCCGAGCAACGCAAATCTAGAGGTTCAAAAATGCTGAGCCAGTGGCGGGTGGGTTCCTTCTTGAAATATCCGGCCAGCCATGCCATAATCTCATCGCGGTGGGTAAACCAGCTTTCGCGGGTGGTATACGCTTCGGGAAGTGTAAGATTCATGGCTTTGGTTACCTGATCCAACGGATTCAATGCCAATGCCAGATAGCCATCGCTGGTTGGATAGATACCATAGGGTGCTGCCAGGTAGGCATGTGCACTGCCTTGTTTTGCCCGTTGAGGTAATTGGTTGCCATCGTTCAGGTAGGTGGTAATTACTTCAAATTGAATATCCAGGGTGGATTCCAGCAAACTAACCTCAATTTTAGCACCTTTGCCGGTTTTTTCGCGTTGGTAAAGAGCCGCCATGATCCCCTGTACCAGGTGAATACCGGTAAATATGTCGGAAGTAGCTAAACCGCTGGCGGTTGGATTGTCGTTTTGGTTGCCTGTTAAGTAAGCGAATCCCGATAAGGATTGGATCAACAAATCCTGTCCGGGTTTGGTAGCCCATGGGCCATGCGCGCTATAACCCGATACGACCCCGTACACAATACGTGGATTAATGGTGGAAACCGTATTGTAATCGAGGCCTATTTTATCCATAACGCCCGGACGAAAGTTATGGGTCATCACATCGGCCTGTGCAATAAGTTTTTTTACCTTTTCCAGGTCAGCCGGGTCTTTCAGGTCGGCGCTATACGACTGTTTATTTCGATTGGCCGTATGGAACACCATACTGCTCTCGTCGATATACAAATTTTTAATGGCGATTTTACGCCCTGCTTCACCGCTTCCCGGGCGTTCAATCTTTATGACCCGCGCCCCCAGATCGGCCATCTTTAAACCGGCTGACGGACCGGCCATAAACTGTGCAAACTCAAGCACCGTAATTCCTTCCAATGGTTTCATTGCTATATGGTATTACTGAATGTTTTCGAAGTGAAAAGTAAAAAAGCTATGCAGTACCGCACATACCGCATAGCAACTAATTAGTATAGATTTTACCCTTGGGGTAACTATATTTTTTGTTTCAATGACTCGTGGTACAGGGTATCCAGCTGATCCAACAAGGTTTTTGGATTTCCACCTTTCATCATGTACTCGCGAATAGGAGCTCCGGCACGATCCTGGAAGAACATGTGTCCGTGATAACGGGGACGCAGGAATGCCCGGTCGAGTGCCGGCAGGGTGTCTTTCAGGAAGTCGTTGCACACGCTGTTGGTATGGGTGTCGGTCCAGGCCGCACGATGTCCGGGCTGACCACCATTGTCGAAGTAAATGGTTTTTTGGGAGGCTTCGCTGGCCACAAACTCAGCAAACTTGGTGGCTACTTCGAGGTTTTTGCAGTGTTCCGAAATGGCCAAACCGGTACCTCCCAGGGTGGTAATCAGTTTCTGACCATTGATGGCCACCATATCGTGAAACTTCAGCGGTTTCCGTGCATAGCCCTTCCGCGAATAGTTGGTATATCCGTAAGCAAATGGAGAGTAAACGTACTTGTCGGTACGGGTCATTGCTTCATATACCTGTATGGGGTTGAAGTTGTAAGATTCAGCTGCAATGTACTGACCCAGGTCACGCAGCATATCCAGGGCCTTCAATCCCATTTCGCGTGATATCACATGATCGGGTGAGACACATACGTCTTCTCCCATGGTAGAGCAAATCATATAGAAACTCATCAGGGTGTCCTGAGGAATACCCGGTATGGCTACCTTTCCTTTTTTGGCCAACAGCATCAGGTCGTCCCAGGTTTGAGGTATGCCTAATCCTTCATTTTCCAGTAAATCCAACCGGGTAGCTGCCACCGGAGTTGCTGCATCGATGGCAAGTGCCCACTGGTGTCCGTCGTACGCATAGCTTTCGTGCGATTTACCTACCGGATTGGCTGCCAAATTATCCATCAATTCTTTAGACAGGTATTTGTCCAAAGGCAAAATTGCACCGGTACGGGCGGCAAAGCCAGTCCAGGGATGATCTATGATCAACAAATCAAATCGCTTGGCCAATTCACCGATAGGTTCATCGGCAAAAGCTTGTAACGAGCGTTTTTTCCATTCGATATCGGTTCCCGGGTTCAGTTCACAGAAACGCTGAGCCATAGCCACAATGGATGTAAAACCGCGACTATGATTCCAGGTTATGCCATTCAGATTAATGTATTCTGCTGCCATGAATTAAAAATTTTATATATGAATTAATCATTTGTATTTGAATGCAAAGTAAGGTATTTATTTCATTGCTACCAAAAGTTAGTTAATATATTGATAACTATAAAACTAAATTCCGGGAAAGATTTTTATCCCTCTCCTTCCATCCAAGTTATGTGTAGCAAAATACCACTCCGATGCTTGCAAACCAACCCGCTAAAACTGCAGCTCACTCCACTTTAACGGTTCAATTTCGAGGTTGAATGAGTTCAAAATGAATCTACCCTCAAAGTTCCTAAGCACTTTAATCCACATTTTATGAGGGACTTATGATTTTGAACGGCTTTTCATCTATCAGATTCCTCAAACGAACCGCAGGACAGGATCCGCTGAAAGAGAAAGCAGAGAGTAGCAACACCCGGCAATCCTATCGCACAGGGAGTACACACCCAAAGCCCCATTTGCACAACTCTCCGTGCTTTGAACCGTTCTCAGCTATACAAAAACTTGCGAAGGCGTACTTTTACATCGGCCAGATTGATCGGTTTTTTAATGTAATCGATGGCTCCAAAAGCCAAAGCCTTTTCAACCGATTTACGATCCTCACGGGCACTCACCACCACCACCGGAATGTGATTGATACCGGCCTCTGAATGAAGTTGTTGCAGAATTTTATAGCCATCCACATAGGGCATCATCAAATCGAGAACAACTAAATCGGGCATGCCCTCCCGTATAGCCGGGAGGGCATGTTTACTGTTCGATTCAAGTACGGTTTGCACGTCCGGATCACGATCAAACAGGCTCTGGATCAGGAAAAGATTAACTTCCGAATCATCGATGATTAGTATTTTTTTCACTGTCTTCACATTAGAAATTTTCGAATTCTCCATCATCGAGTATCAGTTCGGATGACGACGCAGTTATTGGCTTACTGCTGGTGGGTTTTTCAGGTTTTTGGGTTCCGTTTCCTCCGAGGCGCTTGATTTTACTTACCATCCGACGAGCTGCAGGCCGGCTGCTTCCCAGGTTCCGGTTTCCGGTGTTAAAGAACTGTATGGTTTGTTTGAGTTGTTCGGCCTGGCTAGCCAGTTCTTCGGCGCCAGTGGCCATTTCCTCGCTGGCAGCCGCATTCTGCTGGGTTACGGTATTGAGCTGTTGCATGGCATTATTCACCTGTTCGGCACCGGTGCGTTGTTCCAGACTGGCCGAAGCAATTTCCTGAACCAGCTGCGCGGTTTTTTCAATATCGGGAACAATGCTGTTCAGTTTCTCCCCGGCATTCTCGGCTATCAGAACTCCGTTTCTGGAGAGTTCATCAATTTCGTCGGCAGCCACTTTACTTCGTTCGGCTAGCTTCCGAACTTCGGCAGCCACTACGGCAAAACCCTTTCCGTGCTCACCGGCACGGGCAGCTTCCACAGCAGCATTAAGTGCCAGAATATTGGTCTGAAAAGCAATGTCGTTAATAATTCGTATTTTCTCGGCAATGTTTTTCATGCTGCTAACGGCGGTATTGGTAGCTTCGCTGCCTTCGCGAATACCCTTCGCTGCATTCAGGGCAATTTTCTCGGTACCCTGTGCATTATCGGTATTCTGTTCAATATTGGCCGACATTTCTTCCATACTGCTGGTAACCTCTTCGACAGAGGATGCCTGTTCGCTGGCTCCCTGACTCATTTCCTGCGAGGTGCCGGACATCTGCTGGCTGGCTGAGGCAATGTTCTGTGCCCCGGTCAGAATGCTTTCGACAATTTCGCGCAGTTTAGCACCCATATTGGTCAGCGCCTTGGCCAATTGTCCAATTTCATCTTCCTGATCCACATCTAATGTAACGGTAAGGTCGCCTTCGGACAATCTGCGTGCAAACTTTACCCCTGCAGTTACCGGACCCGTAATGGCCCGGGTGAGAAATACGGCGAACAGTATCCCTATTATTAAGGCAACCAGTAATCCGGCTACCATAGCCCGATTGGAACCCTGTAGCAGAGTTATGGCCTCGTCGGCAACTTTTTGCGTTCCGAGCATTCCGGCATCGGCGGTATTTATACAGGCTTCAATCAGTTGTTTTCCGGCAGCATCGCGCTGGGCAGCCAGTTCTTCCCGCTTCAACCAGTTGGCAATAAACGATTGCATGGCGGTCTCGTAATCCTTCGCTGCCGACTCCACTCGATCCAGAGCAATCCGATCGGTTTCATCCCTGGTCAAGGTTCGGATTTCGTCCAACAAATCGTACACTCTCGGGAATTTACCCAAGGCTTCCTGGAAAATTTTGGGGTCGCGTTTGGCCTGCGACTTGAAATTGCCTACCCGAACATCATTACCTTCATCAATAATGTCGTTGATTAGGGTTATTTTATTTAAACGCGACAACTGGACATTTCGTGACTTTATCTCGGCACTCATACTCCGGTTTTGATTGGACAGATATATATCGCAATTGTCCAGGTAACTTCTAGCTGCCTGATCCATCTGATCCCGGTTTGCTAGAAGCGTCTTATTGATTTCCACGGTCTGATCGACTAACTTGGAATAGGCAGCCACAGCACCCTCTGCCACTTGTAATTCCTGAGCCAGTTTTTTGAGTTGAAACGAACGTTCGCTCAGATCCCTGCCTTCGGCCAGGGCTTTCTTAATAGCCTCCATTTCGACCAACGCATTCTGATAAAAAACTTCTTCCTCACTATACCCGTAGCCCCGCATGGCATACATTGCCCGATTGGCAGCCCCGCGCAGATCGTTGGCTATGCGCACCTCAGGAATGTATTCCTGAGCCAGATACTTCGATTTTGTGGTGATGCTCGACATATTTATTACGGCCATGCCTCCCAGCAGAACGGCTATTGCAATAAGCATCCCAAATCCAATGGCCAGTTTAGCTCCTAATTTCAAGTTCTTAAATTTCATTTTTGTTCCTCCATTTTTGATGTATATTTTACTTCATCCGTGTTCGCTTGCAGTCAACTCCGTACTCAGAACAGGCCGGAATTATCGATCTGTTTTTAATGGCTCTGGTTCTCTCGAAATTCTCTTTGTGGAATGAAAAGGACTTTGTGCAAAAAGAAGATTCAATTTCTGCCAGCCCCTACACGGGTATTTGCTCTGCGCTGGCAGACTTGATTCGTGAAGCCTCGCCTGCACTGAGAAATTTGTCGATGTCCAGAATCATGATAAAATGTCCGGCTTCCTCCACCACGCCTGAAATCAGGTCGGTCCGATAGCTGTTGCCAATGGTTGGCGAAGGCAGGATGGTTTGATCCTCGAATTCGAGTACTTCCTGCACGGAATCGACCATAGCTCCAAAACGGATGGTTCCTTCGGCTTGCTGGGACTCAATTACCAATATGCAGGTGCTGTTGGTGGTTTGGGTAGAGCCGTTCCCTAATTTGGTATTCGCATCGATAACGGGTAACACTTCGCCCCGTAAATTGATAATACCCGGCATATACTCCGGTGCTTTGGGCACTCGCGTAATATGTTGCATCTCCAGTATATTTACCACTTTGCTTACATTCAGAGCAAAGTGCTCCCCGGCCAGGGTAAAGGTCAGGTAGGAAATAATGGTCTTTTCGTTACGTTGTGTATCCATCATCTTTCTCCAGTTTATTTGATGAAGAATAAATTTATTCCAAGAAAAAAGCCCGATCAACAAACGCTCAACGTAAGATGGCTTTTGTAGCCAGGTATTATTACCAAGTAGGCAAAGTATTTTATCGTTTTCAACCCTTCAACAATTATATTTAGCTGTATTTCAGTGTACTGATATCGAATTCGATGAGCAACAAAACTTCCTGATTGAGCCATTGATAATTGCCAATTTTCGAGTAAATTATTGATATGATAATGGCACGAGTGGGAGTTAAGAATTTTGCATACAACCGTCTGGAACTGGATATCCTGTTAACCCCTGAAGAAAAGGAGGTGTTAAAACAAAACACCAGCATTGTATATTTCGAATCCGGAAAAACGGTACTCAAGCAAGGTACGTTCAACGCCCAGGTACTCTATCTGCGAAAAGGCCTGGTAAAAGAAGTTATTGAAGAAAGAGCCGATCATCATTCCATTCTCAAACTGGTAGAACACCATTCCTATATTGCTTTATCGGTATTGGGCGATCAGGGTGTATATCCGTTTTCAGTAATCACCCTGATGCCTTGCGAGATCGGCTTTATACGAAAAGAAACCATCCTGCAGATTTTCAAACAGAATGAACAGGCCAATGAGGCGCTACTGAGCTGGCTGGCGGCGGATTATCGGTTTATGTACCGCAAACTTTCGGATATGAATACCCTGAACAGTCACGGTAAACTGGCCTCCACCCTGCTTTACCTGACCAGCCCAAGCTTCCGGAACGAAACTCTCCCCTACCTTTCGCGAAAAGATTTGGCCGAGCTGGCAGGCATTTCGCTGGAAAGTTCCAATAAGATCATCAGCCAGCTGAAGCACGACAAAATTATTGACGTAAAAAATAACGCCATCAGCATCCTTCGGCCCGATTTGATTGAACGCTTAAGTACGGTGGGGTAACAATACGCACAAATGCGGGTGCGAAATGACAGTACTCTGTACTCTGTACTCTGTTCTCTGTACTCATTACTCAGTACTCAGTACTCATTACAGAGAACAGAGTGCCTAGCTCCGACCCATTTGCCCTTTGCTTTGAAAAGCTGTGAGCTATGAGATTATGAAAAGAGAATGTCAACTCGCCATTTTCTACTTTGACATTTCTCCTTTTGCCTTTGATATTCAGAATCCCCAGGTACTGAGTATCCCGCATTTATCAGTTATCCGCCCGCAGTTTCCACAAAATGGAACCGATGTATCAGCCCTATCCATGAATTTGCTATATTCGGTACCGCTTAACAAACAAAACCGGCGACAGCGGCGAAGCATTTCCCTTCATCGATAAAAACCGGAGAACAAATCGAATAGTAACTTAACACATCTGATTCATTATGAAATTAAAAAAAGTAATTACCCCTCTGTTAGCTACGGCCTGCAGCTCGGTTCTTTTTACGGGTTGCGGCACCCAAACCTGCCCCGATAACGGGCCGGAAGTCACCGATGCCAAAATTTACCGCTACGGCATTACCAATAAAGACTCGTTAAGTGCCGCCAGCAAACGCGCCCTGGCCTGGCCCGAATATGGCAATGAATGGTTTATCCACTTCGAGGAGCAGGAACTCAAAGGCGACCTGGCCTACGAAGAAGGCGTAGTTCGCCGCGACCCCAGTGCGGTCATTCAACACAACGGCAAATATTACGTTTGGTACTCTAAAAGCATAGGTCCTACCGATGGCTTCGATGCCGATATTGAAACCGCCAAGGTATTCCCCTGGGATCGTTGCGACATTTGGTATGCCACCTCCGAGGATGGCTGGACCTGGAAAGAAGAAGGCCCTGCAGTGCTTCGCGGTGAGCCCGGCTCGTACGACGACCGCTCGGTATTCACCGTGGAAATTATGGAGTGGGACAGCATGTACTATTTGTGCTATCAAACGGTAAAATCGCCCTACGTAGAACGCGTTAAAAACCAGGTAGGACTGGCCTGGTCCAACTCGCCCGATGGCCCCTGGACCAAGAGCGAAGAACCTATTTTGAGCCCTTCGAATGACGGAGAATGGATTGAAGGAAAAGTAAGCCGCTTTGCCGTGAAAAACAAAGGCAGTTTTGACAGCCACAAGGTACACGACCCCTGTATTATTCCCTTCAAAGGCAAATTTTACCTGTACTATAAAGGAGAGCGTATGGGTGAAGAAATGTACTTTGGCGGTCGCGAAATACGGCACGGTGTAGCTATTGCCGACAATCCAAAAGGCCCGTACATTAAATCGCCTTTCAACCCCATCAGCAATAGCGGTCACGAGGTTTGCATCTGGAAATATAATGGAGGTATTGCCTCCCTGATTACCACCGACGGACCTGAAAAAAACACCATCCAATGGTCTCCGGACGGGATCAACTTCGAAATTATGTCGTACATCCCCACTCCGCCCCATGCCATTGGAGTGAACCGCACCGTCGACAGCGAAAAAGACCCCACCGAAGTTTTACGCTGGGGACTCACCCACGAATATGTAACTTCCGATTACCAGTGTATCCGCCGGTTTTCTTCATGGCGTAAAGAGCGTCATGGCAACTTCGCCGATTTTGCCAAGTAACCATCGGCTGATGATACGATTAAAAAGAGGCTGTCCGATACTTTTTGGACAGCCTCTTAACTTTTGACTACACACCGAAAAATTACTTCACAATGAGCCGGTGGGTTTCAATAGAACTTCCATTGCGTACCTGGATCAGGTAAACGCCCGGAGCATAACCCTCCAGAGAAATCTGCATCTCTTGGCCTATCATCTTCCTGGAATTCAACATGGTGCCCACATTGTTATAGATCACCACGCGGGCATCAGCATCGACGTGCTGCATGGAAAGATTTATCAAATCCTGCGCCGGATTAGGATAAACCATTAAAGCCAGCGATGGAACCACTTCAGAGGTTACAGCCTTCATAGTACCTATGCGGGTTAAGGTAAACTTATCCAGATTCCACGTCCAGGAGGTGGCCCCTGCACTGAGTCGTATAGTTTGGCTTCCGGCCGTTAGATTAAACGTTCCACCGGCAGTTAAATTCTGATATGTATCCCACTGCCCATTATTAGGGACCATGGTGGTATTCCAGACCGTTGTTCCCTGTCCAATACTGATGGTTGAGCCCGTAATTGGCGATGAAATGGCATACACCACCTGATACTCACCATCCTGAGGAATGTTGACCGAATAATCCATCCAATCGCCATTGTTTACATAATTGATTGATGTTGATGTTGCATTCGCTCCCAAACCCGGGCCTCCTGCACTGGCATCGTTATAGGTTCCTCCGGTTGATGTAAAGCTTTCAGCCTGAACAGTGAGCGTAACACTTCCGCCACTACTGCTGGAGCTACTGGAGCTACTGGAACTGCTGGAAGAGCTGGAACTGGACGAACTGCTGGACGAACTTGAACTTACATAGGTTAGGATGGTTTTATCCAGGTTCCACTGCCAGGCATTGGTACCGGTAGCCTGCAGGCGCACGGTATGGGAACCGGTGCTGAGGGTTACCTTATTGGCGGCATTTAATGCCTGATAGCTGTCCCACTGGCCGTTATTCACCACATTGTCGGCCGAAATGGTGGTGCCGTCCAGTATAAAGCTGATCTGAGCGTTGTCCATGGGAGTGGAAATCAGGTACTGAATGGAATAAATACCAGACTGAGCAACATTAAGTGGATAATTGGCCCAGTCGCCTGCATTCACATAATTGATATTGGTTCCGGTACTATGAACACCCAGGGGAACATAACCATCGCTGTAGGAGCCGCCAGTGGAGGTGAAGGACTCTGCCTCAATTACAATGGTGCCACCACCGCTTGAAGAACCTCCGGAACTGGAACTGGAGCTGCTCGAGCTGCTCGAACTACTGGAGCTGCTGGAGCTCGATGAACTGGATGAGCTGGAGCTGGACGAACTGGAACTTACATAGCTTAAGATGGTTTTATCCAGGTTCCACTGCCAGGCATTGGTTCCGGATGCAGTAATGCGGATAATATGAGAACCTGATGGGATACTCGCCTTCGTTGCAGCAGTCAGTACCTGGTAACTGTCCCACTGGCCATTATTGAGAACATTGGTGGTGGCAAATACATTTCCATCTACGGCCAGTTGAACCTGGGCATTATCGGAAGGTGTAGAAATCCGGTATTCAATCCCATAATCTCCGGCAACTGCATTGTTAATATCATACTCCACCCAGTCGCCTGAATTTACCCAGTTGATAGAGGTCGAGGTAGCTTTAACACCGAAGGGAACGGTACCATCGTTGTAGGTACCTCCGGTACGGTTAAAGCTTTCCGCTTCCAGCGAGATGGTATTGCTACCTTCGCTGAATTCTACGGTAACAGCACATGTTGCTGTAAAACTACCATCATCGGTAGTAACCTTGATGGTAGCTGCCCCTTTCTGGTTAACAGTAATTAGGCCAGTTT